>NZ_BAAGSM010000016.1:0-11843 GCF_054782435.1 Nocardia thraciensis | reverse complement strand
ACCAACGGACCCATCGACGAACCATCCGCCGCAATATGATGCACAACCACCGCCAACACATACTTGCGCGAGCCCGGGAGATCCGCGATCTCGAACAGCCGCACCCGGAGCGGCACCTCGACGGTCACGTCGAACGGGGTCTGGGCGAGCTCATACACCGCAGCCACAACGTCGGCGGCCGCCACTTCCTCGGGCGTCACGCCGAGCCGCGTGTCGACCGGAAGCACCACCTGCACCGGACCGTCCGGCGTTTCCGGATACACGGTGCGCAACACCTCATGCCGCGCCACCACGTCGTCCAGCGCCTCCGACAGCGCCCGCACATCCAGCTCACCGGTCAACCGCAACGCGAACGGCAGGTTGTACGCCGACAATCCGGCCGTGGTCGCGCCGTCCGCCTGATCGAAGCGGTTGAGGAACCACATCCGCTGCTGCGCCAGCGACAGCGGCAGCGGGTCCGGACGCGTCAGGGTGCCCAGCTCCACGCTGTGCCGGGTGTGGGCCTGCGATTCCACGGTCGCGGCGAGCGCGGCGACCGTGGGAGTCTCGAACAGCGCCCGCACCGGCACGCGGGCGCCGAGGGCAGCGCCCAGCCGGGCCACCACTTGGGTGGCGACCAGCGAGTTGCCGCCAAGGGCGAAGAAGTCGTCGTCCGCGCCGACGCGTTCCAGGCCGAGTACATCGCGGTAGATTCCGGCGACGATCTCCTCGACCGGTGTTGCGGGAGCACGGAATTCGCGACCGGTGTACGTCGGCGCGGGCAGCGCCCTGCGGTCGAGCTTGCCGCTGGCGTTCAGCGGGAAGGCGTCGAGCGCCACCACCGTGGCCGGAACCATGTACGCCGGAAGGGTTTCCGCGAGCATGGACCGAAGCCGGTCCGGATCGATCTCGTTGCCCGGTGTCGGCACGGCATAGGCGACCAGCTGGTCCCCCAGCGCGGAACCCGTCACCAGTGCCACCGCCTGGCTCACCATCGGCAAGGCCAGCAGCGCCGCCTCGATCTCCCCCAGCTCGATCCGCTGCCCGCGGAACTTCACCTGAAAATCCGTGCGCCCCAGGTACTCCAGCCGGGCGGGCAGCTCGCCCTCGGCGGCGCGCCACACCACGAGGTCGCCGGTGCGGTACATGCGCTCGCCTCCGGCGCCCATACCGCTGCCCGCCCCGGTGGCACCGATATCCCCGAAGGGGTTGGCGACGAACCGGTCCGCGGTCAGGTCGGGGCGTCGCACGTAACCGCGCGCCAGCTGGTCACCGGCCAGATACAGCTCGCCCGGGACCCCGGCGGGTACCGGGCACAGCCTGTTGTCGAGGACGTAGACCCGAGTGTTCCACTGCGGCAACCCGATCGGGACACTCGGCCGCTCCGTCCCCTGCACCGGCCAGTAGGTCACCGAGACCGCGGCCTCGGTCGGGCCGTACAGATTGTGCACCCGCGCATCCGATACCGCACGCAGCGCATCCACCGTCTCGGGCGGCAACGCCTCGCCGATCACGAAGATGTCCTGCAGCGTCGGGCAGGTTCCGGCCTTGGTGTGCGCGGCGAAGACGGACAGCATCGACGGCACGAAGTCGGTCACCGTGACACCGTGGGCGGCAATGGTTTCCGCGACATACACCGGATCGCGATGCCCGTCGTGGGTGGCGAGCACGAGTTCGGCGCCGGTCCGCAGCGGCAGGAAGTAGCCCCACAGCGACACGTCGAACGTCGTCGCCGTCTTCTGCAGATACACATCTCCGATGCCGAGCGGGTAGGCGGCGAGCATCCAGGTGATCTGGTTGTGGATAGCCGCGTGCGAGACCGCCACGCCCTTCGGACGCCCGGTGGAGCCGGACGTGAAGATCACATAGGCGGGGTGCCCGGGGCGCAGCGGGCGCAACAACTCCTCGGGCCGCACCGGGGCGGAGTCGAAGCCGCCGAGATCCATGGCGTCCAGGCGCAACACCGTCGTTTCGACCGGTACCGCGACGGCATCGGCGACCGTGGTCACCACGCACGCCGGTCGGGCGGTGTCGAGAATGTGGGCGATCCGCTCGGCCGGATGGTCGGGATCCAGCGGGACGTACGCCGCGCCCGCGGTAACCACCGCGTACATGCCCACGACCAGGTCCAGGGACCGCCGAATCGCCAGCCCGACCAGCGATTCGGGGCCCACATCGCGCGAAATCAGCAGCCGTGCCAGCTGATTCACCCGGGCGTCGAACTCCGCGTAGGTCAGCTCGGCGTCCTCGCAGGACACCGCGACCACATCCGGATACTGTTCGACCGCGCGGCGGTAGCCGTCCAGGAGCAGCTCCGGCTCGACCGGATAGCGAGTGTCGTTCCAGTCCCGCAGGATTCGCGCGCGCTCGTCGGTGCGCAGCAGGTCGATGTCGCCCACGGGCCGATCCGGGGCGGCGGTGACCGCGTCCAACACCCGCGTCAGGCGCTCGGCGAACCCGGCGATCGTCGCCTTGTCGAAAAGATCTGCGGCATAGGTGAACTGGGCCGCCAGGCCGCCGCGCGCATCGCGCGGCACGACCGTCAGCTGCAGGTCGAACTTGGCGACCGCGCCGTCGAACTCGACCGCGGCGGCGCTGAGTCCGGGCAGTTGCAGGCGCGGCTTGTCCATGTTCTGGAAGAACAACGCCACCTGAAACAACGGATGATGCGCCCGCGAACGCACCGGATCCAACACCTCGACCAACCGCTCGAACGGCAACTCCGCATGCGAGAACGCACCCAGATCCGCCTCCCGCACCACCCCCACCAAATCCACGAACGACACCGACGAATCCACCCGCGTCCGCAACACCAAAGTATTCACGAACATACCGATCAAATCGTCCAACTCACGCTCACCACGACCCGCCACCGGCGTACCCACCGCAATGTCATCGGTAGCCGACAACCGCGCCAGCAACACCGCCAACGCCGCATGCACCACCATGAACAGCGACGCGCCCGAGGCCTGCGCCAAACCCACCAACCTGGCGTGCACCGCGGCATCGATCTCGAACGCGTACTGAGCGCCGATTCCGGAGGCCACCGCGGGCCGGGGCCGGTCCGTCGGAAGGTCCAGTCGGTCAGGCAGCTCCGCGAGAGTCGAACGCCAGTAGGCCAATTGGGTCGCCGCGATCGAATCGGGGTCGGACTCGTCGCCGAGTACGGCCCGCTGCCGCAGCGTGTAGTCGACGTACTGCACCGGCAGCGGCGACCAGGCGGGCTTGGCGTGGTTGCGGCGAGCGAGGAAGGCCACCAGCAGATCTCGCATGAACGGCGCGATGGATGCGCCGTCGGCGGCGATGTGGTGCACCACCACCGCGACCACGTGGTCGTCGGCGCCCAGTCGCGCCACCGCGATCCGCAGCGGCACGTCGGCGGCGACGTCGAATCCGCGCAGCGCCAGCTCGGCCAGCCAGCCCTCGATCTCGTGCTCGGCGAGCGACTGCGGCTCCAGGTCGACCACGGTCTCGTCCATCGACAGGACCACCTGATATCCGGTGCCGTCGACGGCGGGATAGACCGTGCGCAGAGTCTCGTGTCGCTCGATCACGTCGGCGATCGCGGCCTGCAGCGCGGCCACGTCGAGGCGCCCGGTGAGCCGGATGGCGAACGGAATGTTGTTGGCGGCCGAATCCGGATCGAACTGGTTGAGGAACCACATCCGCTGCTGCGCCAGCGAGAGCGGAATATTGTCCGGCCGCGGCATGGGCGCCAGGGGCGGCCGCTCGTCCCCGCCCTCGAGCGTTTCCAGGCGCAGCGCCAGCGCGGCCACGGTGGGCGCCTCGAACAGCAGGCGAGCCGGGACGCGGGCGGAGAGCTGCGCGCCCAGGCGAGCCGCGACCCGGGTGGCGATCAGCGAATTGCCACCCAGGTCGAAGAAGTCGTCGTCGGCACCGATCGGTGTGGCGGGGCCGAGCAGTTCGGCGAAGACGGTCGCGACCAGTTCCTCCCGCGCACCCGACGGCGCCCGGAACTCGCGGGTATGCAGGACGGGTGCGGGCAGCGCGGCGCGGTCCAGCTTGCCGACCGGGGTCAGCGGGATCTCGTCGAGCACCACCACGGAGGTCGGCACCATATGCGACGGCAGTCTGCGAGCGGCCGCGGCGACGATCTCGTCGGTGTCGATCGTCGCACCGGGCGCGGCGTGCACGTAGGACGCGAGAATCGTTGCGCCACCGTCGAGCCGGTGACCGATCGTCACGGCGAAATCTACCGCCTCGTGCGCCGCCAGCACCGCGTCGATCTCACCCAGCTCGATCCGGAAACCCCGGATCTTCACCTGAAAATCATTGCGGCCCAGGTACTCCAGATCGCCCGAGGCGGTCCACCGCACCAGGTCACCCGTTCGATACAGTCGGGATCCGTTGGCGTCGAATGGGTTTGCCACAAAACGCAGAGCGGTCAGGCCGGGCCGTTCATGGTATCCGCGGGCCAATTGCGCGCCGGCGATGTACAACTCGCCGACCGCGCCGTTCGTGACCGGCGCCAGCCGTTCGTCGAGCACATATTCGGTAACCCCGCGAATGGGGCCGCCGATGGTGACCGTATCCCCCGCGGCCAGCGGCGAGCTGATATTGGTCATGATCGTGGTCTCCGTCGGACCATAACCGTTGAAGAACTCCCGGATGCCGTAATCGACCGGAATCACCCAGCGCCGCACCAGATCCGGCGGACACGCCTCACCACCAGCCACCACCACCCGCAAATCGTCCAGCCCCGCCGGATCCACCGACGCCAACGCGGCCGGAGTGATGAACGCATGGGTAACCTCCTCACGAAGCATCAACGCCGCGAGTTCGTCACCCCCATACACCGACGGCGCGACCACCACCATCGCCGCCGCACCACCCACCGCCAACAACAACTCCAACACCGACGCATCGAACGACGGCGACGCGAAATGCAAAGTCCGAGAATCATTCCCCACCCGATAACGCTCACGCTGCTCATCACAAAAACCCGACAAACCAGCCTGAGTAACAACAACACCCTTCGGCTTCCCCGTCGAACCCGACGTATAAATCACATACGCCGGATGCTCAGCACGCAACGGACGCAGCCGATCGGCATACGTGACCGGATCGGACGGGAACCGCGCAAGCTCCGCGGCGACCTCGGCGGCGTCGATGGCCAGCCACTCCACCTCACCGGGCAGCTCGGCGCGCACCTCGTCGACGGTCAACCCCAGCACCGCGTGCGCGTCGGCGACCATATGCGCCACGCGCTCCGCCGGGTACTGCGGATCCACAGGGACGAAACCCGCCCCCGCCTTCGCCACCGCCCACACCGCGACCACCGAATCCACCGACCGCGGAACCCCGACCGCGACCAAATCCTCCGGCCCCACCCCACGCCCGATCAACAAACGAGCCAACCGCGTCGACCGCTCATCCAACTCCGCATACGTCAACTCCACCAGCGTCGCCGACGCATCGGCGAACACCACGGCGGTCGCGGTCGGGTCGACCTCCACGGCGGTAGCCAGCAGCTGGGGCAGCGTCGTGACGCGCGGGCGGCGGGTGCGAACGGGGCGGACTCGGGCCGGGCGGGTCATGCCGTTACCGCTTTCGAAGCCGCCTCGTGCTGCCCGACCACCCGAAACACGTCTATTTCACCCTGCCTGCTGTTGCTCATGCGCCTGCGCGGCGCCACCCCCTACATCCATCGAACGCGGCCTCGGCGTGTTACGCGACCACGGGAAACTCCGGGACGATGGGGGCGCGCCGCACCGGAATTAGACCATTGTCGGGCACCGGAGCGATACCGGCACGGTGGGGCGCGCAGCCCCGGTCAATGACCGTCCGGGGCGAGCAGTGCGGCCAGCGCCGGGCCGATCTCGGCCATGGCCGCCGGGCCCGCCAGCTCCTCGTGGCGCACCGCCACCGGCCGGTCGACGACCGCGCCGTCGACGTACGGCTCCCAGTCGGCGGCGGCCAGCCCGCGCGCGGCATTGCTCTCGTCGGCCGCGGCGCGGAAGAACTGGACGGTGCCGTGGAAGACGGCCGGGCGATGCTCGGCCACCAGCTCGGCCGAGCGCACCGCGCTGCGGTAGATGCGGCGCACCCGCTCGGGCGTCAGGGCGACCAGGTCGGCGGGGATCGTGGCGTGCAGCGCGGCCAGTGCCTCGTCGCCGAGTTCGCGCAGCTCGCCCGGCGGCAGCGCGTCGGCTCCGATGCCGAGTTCCGCGAGGGCGTCACGCACGGCGGTGTGGAAGTCCGCGACATCCAGGCCCGGATAGCCGTCCAGGATGGCCAGCAGCGACACCTGCGCACCGGCCGCCTGTAGTTCGGTCGCGACGATATGCGCCAGGACCCCGCCCAGCGACCATCCCAGCAGCCGGTACGGGCCGTGCGGCTGCACCGACCGGATCTCCTCGACGTACCGCAGCGCCATGTCCCGCAGCGATTCGGGAACGTAGTCCTCGGCCAGCGCGGGCGACTGCAGGCCCCACAGGGGTGGCGAAAGGTACTGGGCCAGACCGGAATACGCCCAGGCGAGCCCGTACATCGGATGGATGCAGAACACCGGGTCGCCCTCGCCGGAGCGCAGCGGCAACAGCACGCCGAAGGCCGAATCGTCCTGTCCGCCCGGGGGTTGCGTGTCGATGCGGCGCGCGATCCCGGCCACCGACGCGTCGGTGAAGAACCATGCCACTTCGGCCCGCGCCCCCGTGGCGTCGCGCAATCGCGCGACCGCGCGGGTGGCGAGCAGGGAATTGCCGCCGAGCGCGAAGAATTCGTCGTCGGCCCCTACCGTGTCCGCCCCCAGCAACTCGGCGAAGACGTCGGCCACTGTCTGCTCGGTCGCGGTCTCCGGAGCCCGGAAAGTGGTGCCGCCGTGGAATTCCGGCGCGGGCAGGGCGCGCCGGTCGAGCTTGCCGTTCGGGGTTAGCGGCAGCGCGTCCAGCACGGTGATCGCGTCGGGCACCATATATCCGGTCACGAAGTCGGCGACCTCGGCGCGCAGGCCGGTGGGATCCGGCCGCGAATCGCCGTCGCCCACCACGTATCCCACCAGCCGGTCACCGGCCTGTGGATCGGTGTGCACAACCACCACCGCCTGCCCGACGCCGGTGCAGCGCAGCAGCGCCGCCTCGATCTCGCCCGGCTCGATACGGAATCCGCGCAACTGCACCTGCTGATCGCTGCGCCCGGCGTACTCCAGGTCCGGGGCCGGGCCGGTGCGCCGACGTCCCACGTCACCGGTGCGGTACAGCCGGGATCCGGCAGGTCCGAACGGATTCGCGACGAACCGGGTCGCGGTGAGCCCGGGACGGCCGAGATAGCCGCGCGAGAGCTGCTCACCGGCGACGTACAGCTCGCCGGGCACCCGCTCGGGGACCTGGTGCAGGCGCTCGTCGAGCACGTACGCCCGCAGGCCGGGCAGCGGGCGCCCGATGACTCCGGCGGAGTCGCCCAGCGCGGCGTCGTCCAGCTCGAGGAACGAGACGTGGACCGTGGTCTCGGTGATGCCGTACATGTTGACCAGCCGCGCGTCACGGTGCCGCTCGCACCAGGGCACGAGCCGCCGCACGTCCAGCGCCTCACCGCCGAAGACGATATGGCGCAGCGCGAAAGGCTCCGGCGCCGCGGCCCGGTCGGCCGCGATCAGCTGGTAGAACGCCGACGGCGTCTGATTGAGCACCGTGACGCCCTCGCGGATCAGCAACTCCCGGAACTGCTCCGGCGAGCGCGAGGTCAGGTAGTCGACGACGACCACGCCGCCGCCGGAACTCAGCGCGCCCCACAGCTCCCACACCGAGAAGTCGAAGGCGAAGGAGTGGAACATCGTCCACACATCGGATTCGCCGAAGCCGAACAGCGGCCGCGCGTTGGCCAGCAGCTGCAATACATTTCGATGCGCGACGCCGACGCCCTTGGGCATGCCGGTAGACCCGGAGGTGTAGATGACGTAGGCGAGGTGATCCGGCCGCAGGGGTGCGAGCCGATCCCGATCGGTCACCGGGGCGTCGTCGAGATCGGGCAGCTCGTCGAGCGTCAGGACCGGAATCTCGGTGTCCGGCAGTGCCTCCCGCTCCTGCCCGGTGGCGATCAGGCAGGCCGGCGCCGCGTCGGACAGCAGGAAGCGCAGGCGCTGTGCCGGATAGGCCGTATCGATCGGCAGGTACGCGGCCCCCGCCTTCAGCACGCCCAGCAGCGCGACCGGAAGGTGCTCGCCGCGCGGAACCGCGACGGCTACCAGCGATTCCGGACCCACGCCCCGCGCGATGAGCGCCCGGGCGACGCGGTTCGCGCGTCGGTCCAGCTCGCCGTAGGTCAGCGTGGCGTCACCGGCGCAGATCGCCGTCGCCTCGGGGCGGCGGCGCACCTGTTCGTCGATGAGCGCGACGAGCGTCGGTTCGGTCGCGGTGCGCGGTGCGGCGAGAGGTGTATTCCACCGGCGCAGTGTCCGATCGCGGTCCTCGCCGGTCAGCAGCTCGATATCGCCGACGACCGCGGCGGAGTCGGCCAGCGCGGCGAGGACTCGGCGGAAGTGCTCGGCGAACTCCGACACGGTGTCCGCGTCGAACAGGTCGGTGGCATACGTCAACGCGGCCGAGATGCCCTGTGCCGCACCGGATTCGTCGACGCGTTCGGCGAGGGTGACCTGCAGGTCGAACTTGGCCGGTGGCGTCGCCGCGGCCACCCCGGAGACGGTGAGGCCGGGCAGGCGTAGGTCGGTGGGCGCCAGATTCTGGAATGTGAGCATCACCTGGAACAGCGGGTGCCGACTCGCCGAGCGCACCGGGTCCAGCAGCTCCACCAGCCGTTCGAACGGCACGTCCGCGTGGGCGAAGGCGGCGACATCGGTGCGGCGCACGGCACGCAGCAGCGCACCGACGGTGGCGCCCGGATCGACCTCGGTGCGCAGCACCAGCGTGTTGACGAACATGCCGATCAGATCGTCCAGCGCGGCGTGACCGCGACCCGCGACAGGGGTGCCGATCGCGATGTCCCTGGTGCCCGACAGCCGCGCGAGCACCACGGCCAGCGCGGTGTGTACGACCATGAACAGCGTCGAATGATGGTCGCGGGCAATCCGGTTCAGCTCCGCGTGCAGATCGGGATCGATCTCGAACTCGAGCGTGGCCCCGCGGTAGGACGCCGCGTCGGGCCGGGGGCGGTCGGCCGGGAGATCCAGTTGCTCGGGCAGGGCCGCCAGCTCGCGCCGCCAGTGCGCCACCTGCTGTGCCAGCAGCGAATCCGGGTCCTCCTCGGAGCCGAGGGCGCGACGCTGCCAGAGCGCGTAGTCGGCGTACTGCACCGGAAGCGGCGACCAGGCCGGTGGCTCGCCGCCGCTGCGAGAGCCGTAGGCCAGCATCAGGTCCCGGGTCAGCGGTCCCATCGACCAGCCGTCGGCGGCGATGTGGTGGGCGACGAAGACGAGCACGTACTCGTCGGGAACAGCCTGTGCCGCCACCTCTTCCGGTGCCGGGCACAGCAGGGCGATTCGGAACGGCACCTCGAAGGTGACATCGAAACCCTGTGTCATCACCCGCTCCACCGCCGCGGCGAGATCGGCGGCGGGCACCGACGTCGGCGTCACGTCGATATCGATCGCGTGCACCGGCCGGATCTCCTGCACCGGGCCGTCGCCGGTCAGGGGGTAGACGGTGCGCAGAATCTCGTGGCGCGCGACCAGGTCGCCGACCGCTTCCCGCAGCGCGGCGAGGTTCAGGGCGCCGGACAGCCGGATGGCCGCGGGGATGTTGTACACGGCCGCGGCCGTGTCGAATTGGTTGAGGACCCACATGCGCTGCTGCGCGAACGACAGCGGGATGTGGTCGGGGCGCGGCTGCGCGGTCAGGGGCGGCAGTGCCGTTCCCACGGACTGCTCGGCGGCCACGGCCAAGGCGGCCACGGTCGGCGCCTCGAACAGGCTGCGCACCGAGACCCGGGCGTCCAGGGCCGCGCCGATCCGCGCGGCGACCTGGGTGGCCAGCAGCGAGTTGCCGCCGAGGGCGAAGAAGTCGTCGTCGACGCCGACGCGTTCCTTGCCGAGCACCTCGGCGAACGTGCCCGCCACGATCTCCTCGATCGGGGTCGACGGCGCGCGGTAGACCGCGGTCTCGAACTCCGGGTCCGGCAGCGCCTTTCGGTCCAGTTTGCCGTTCACCGTGAGCGGCAGTGCCGCCAGCACCACGAATGCCGACGGCACCATGTAGGACGGAAGGGCGGCGCTCAGTGCCGACTTCGCCTGTGCCACATCGAGTTCGCCGGTACTCGCGACCAGGTAGGCCACCAAGCGGTCGCCGCTGCGTCGGTCCCGCTTCGCCAGCACCACCGCCTGCCCGACATCCGGCAGCGCCAGCAGCGCGGCCTCGATCTCGCCCAGTTCGATGCGGAAGCCGCGGACCTTCACCTGGAAGTCCGTGCGGCCCCGGTACTCCAGCTCGCCGCCCGCGTTCCAAGCCGCCAGGTCCCCGGTGCGATACATCCGCGCGCCGGGCACGCCGAACGGGTTGGCGACGAAGCGGTCCGAGGTCAGGTCAGGACGGCCGAAGTAGCCTCGGGCCAGCTGCGCCCCCGCCAGATACACCTCGCCGGAGACGCCCGCGGGCACCGGGTGCAGGCGCGAATCCAGCACGTACACCTGGCTGTTCCACTCCGGCACGCCGATCGGCACCGATACCTGATCGGCATCGGTGACCGGATGGTTGGTGATCGAGACCGCCGCCTCGGTGGGGCCGTACAGGTTGAACAGGTCGATATCCGGATGCGCCGACCGGAACCGCTGCGCCAGCGCGCCCGGCAGCGCCTCGCCGATCGCCAGTACCCGCCGCAGCGACTTCCACAGCGCCACTACGGAATCGGATATGCCCAGCCGCTCGGACGCCTGCCGCGCGCCGGGCACACGGTAGGCGTCGCCGGGGCCGCGGGCGGCCGCGTCGGCCAGCAGCGCGTCCAGCATCGACGGCACCACGTGCAGCGTGGTGACCGATTCTCGGGCCATCAGCTCGTTCAGGTAGCCGGGGTCGCGGTGCCCGTCCGCCGCGGCGATCACCAGGCGCGCACCGGACACCGCGGCGGACCAGAGCTCCCAGACCGACAGGTCGAAGGTGGCGGCCGTCTTCAACAGCACGGCATCGTCGGGGTGCAGGCCGAATTCCGCCTTCTTCCAGAGCAACTGGTTGACGATCGCGCCGTGCGACACCGCCACGCCCTTCGGGCGGCCCGTCGAACCCGATGTGAAGATCACGTAGGCCGTGTTCGAAGGGCGCAGCGGGGCAAGGCGATCCGCATCGGTCAGCGATGCGCCCGGCAGATCAGACAACTCCAGCTCGTCGAGCAGGACGACCGGACAGGCTGTTTCGGTGGAGCGGTCGGCAACTGCGGATGTCGACAAGACGCACACCGGAGTCGCGGTCTCCAGGATGTAGCCCATCCGATCCGGGGCCTGATCCGGATCCACCGGCACATAGGCGCCGCCCGCGACCGATACCGCGTACATGGCGACCACCAGGTCCACGGAGCGGCGCAGCGCCAGCGCCACCCGCGACTCCGGTCCGACGCCGAGTGCGATCAGATGCCGCGCAAGGCGATTCACCCGTTCGCCCAGTTCGGCGTAGGTGAGCGTGACCGGTTCGTCGGAGTCGGCGACCAGCGCCACCGCATCCGGGTACGCCGTGATGCTGGCGGCGAGCAGCGCGTCCAGGGTGTGCAGGGCGCCGCCGTCCGCCCCGATGGCGCTCAGCGCGCCCGAATTCAACGGATATCCCGTGGCATTCGGGGCGACGAGGACGCGGTTGCGCTCGTCGCGGTCGAGTATGGGCAGGTCGCCGACCGCCGTGGTCGCGTCGGCGATTACCGCGGACAGTATGCGCGACAGCCGATCCGCGAAACCCGCCACCGTCGACGCA
>NZ_BAAGSM010000015.1:0-8213 GCF_054782435.1 Nocardia thraciensis | reverse complement strand
ACCAACGGACCCATCGACGAACCATCCGCCGCAATATGATGCACAACCACCGCCAACACATACTCGGCCGGCGAACCGGCGGCGGTATCCGAGATCTCGAACAGCCGCACCCGGATCGGCACGTCGGCGGTCACGTCGAAGGGCGTCCCCGCCAGCTCGTACACCTGCGCGGCCACCTCGGCGGCGACGATCGATTCCGGCGTCACGGACACCCAGCCACGCCCGACCTCGGCCGCCGTGCCTTCGTGGTGGGCGAAATCCGACACGGGCAGTACCACCTGCACCGGGCCGTCCGGCGTCTCCGGATACACCGTGCGCAACACCTCATGCCGCATCACCACGTCGTCCAGCGCCTCCGACAGCGCCCGCACATCCAACTCACCGGTCAACCGCAACGCGAACGGCAGGTTGTAGGCCGACAATCCGGCCGTGGCCGCGTCCTGATCGAAGCGGTTGAGGAACCACATCCGCTGCTGCGCCAGCGACAGCGGCAGCCGTTCCGGACGCGCCAGGGTGCCCAGCCGGACACCCCGGCGGTCGTGGGTCCGGGATTCGATCGCGGCCGCCAGCGCGGTGACCGTGGGCGTCTCGAACAGCGCCCGGACGGGGATCCGGCCGTCGACCGCCGCGCCGAGCCGCGCCGCCACCTGGGTGGCGACCAGGGAGTTGCCGCCAAGAGCGAAGAAATCGTCATCGGCCCCGACGCGCTCGGCACCGAGCACATCGGCGAAGATCTCCGCCACGATCTCCTCGATCGGTGTTGCGGGAGCGCGGAATTCGCGACCGACGTACTTCGGCGCCGGAAGCGCCCTGCGGTCGAGTTTTCCGCTGGCATTGAGCGGGAAGGCAGCCAGCGCCACGATCGTGCCGGGAACCATGTAGGAGGGCAGCGTCTTCGCCACCGCCGCAAGCAGATCCGCCTGTTCGACCGATTCGCCCGGCGCGGGCACGACGTAGGCCACCAGCTGATCGCCGAGCGCCGACGGCACCACCGCGGCCACCGCCTGACTCACCGTCGGCTGCCCCAGCAGTGCCGCCTCGATCTCCCCCAGCTCGATCCGCTGCCCGCGGAACTTCACCTGGAAATCGGTACGCCCCAGATAGTCCAGCCGTGCGGGCAAGTCACCCGCGGCGGCCCGCCAGACCGCCAGGTCACCGGTGCGGTACATGCGTAGGCCTGTTACCCCGAAGGGGTTGGCCACGAACCGATCCGCCGTCAGCTCCGGGCGCCCCACATACCCGCGCGCGAGCTGATCACCTGCCAGGTACAGCTCGCCGGGCACGCCCGCGGGTACCGGGCGCAGTCGTCCGTCCAGCACGTACGCCTGAGTGTTCCACTGCGGCAACCCGATCGGGACGGTCGGGCGGTCCGCGCCGGTCGCGGGCCAGTAGGTCACCGAGACCGCGGCCTCGGTCGGGCCGTACAGATTGTGCACCCGCGCATCCGACACGGCGTGCACCGCGTCCACCGTCTCCGGCGGCAACGCCTCACCGATCACGAAGATGTCCCGCAGCGACGGGCACGAACCGGAAGCGAGCTGGGTCGCGAACACCGTCAGCATGGACGGCACGAAGTCGGTCACCGTGACGTGTTCGGCCGCAATGGTTTCCGCCACGTACAGCGGGTCCCGATGCCCGTCGTGGGTGGCCACCACCAGCCGGGCTCCGGCCCGCAGGGGCAGGAAGTACCCCCACAGCGACACGTCGAAGGTCGTCGCCGTCTTCTGCAGATATACGTCGCCGCTGCCGAGCGGATACTGTGCGAGCATCCACTCGATCTGGTTGTGGATGGCCGTATGCGAGACGACCACGCCCTTGGGGCGGCCGGTGGAACCGGATGTGAAGATCACATAGGCGGGGTGGGCAGCACGCAGCGGCGCACGGCGCTCGGCGTCGGTTACGGGCGCGCCGGAGAACTCGGACACGTCCAGCTCATCGAGCAGGACCACGCCCTCCGTCCCGGCGGACGCACTCGTGTTCGCAAGAGCCACATCGAGCACACCGACGATCGGCGAAGTCGACAACACGCACACGGGGTCGGCGGTGTCCAGGACGTGCCGGATCCGCTCGGCGGGATGATCCGGATCCAGTGGCACATACGCACCACCGGCCGTGATCACCGCGTACATGCCGACCACCAGGTCCAGCGAGCGTCGAACCGCTAGGCCGACCAGGGATTCCGGACCGACGCCCAGGGAGATCAGGTGCCGCGCCAGCCGGTTCACCCGAGCGTCGAACTCGGCGTAGGTGAGCGAGGACCCCTCGTAGGTCACGGCGACGGCATCCGGCTGCCGCGCCACGGTCCGGCGATAGCCGTCCAGCAGCAGTTCTGGCTCGACGGGGCGCCGAGTGTCGTTCCAGGCGTTCAGGATTCGATCGCGCTCCGCATCGCGCAGCAGTTCGATCGCGCCGACCGGCCGGTGCGCGTCCGCAGCGGCCGCCGTCAGCACGCGCGTCAGCCGTTCGGCGAATACCTCGACGGTCTCCGCGTCGAACAGGTCGGCCGCATAGGTGAACAGCGCCGAGAATCCGTCCGGCGCACCGTCGTTCTCCCGCGGCACGATCGTGAGCTGGAGGTCGAACTTGGCTATCGCACCACCGGCCTCGACGGCGGTCGCGGTCAGGCCGGGCAGTTCCAGCGGCGGCTTGTCCATGTTCTGGAAGAACAACGCCACCTGAAACAACGGATGATGCGCCCGCGAACGCACCGGATCCAACACCTCGACCAACCGCTCGAACGGCAACTCCGCATGCGAGAACGCACCCAGATCCGCCTCCCGCACCGCGGCAAGCAAATCGACGAACGACAGCGAGGAATCCACCCGCGTCCGCAGCACCAAGGTGTTGACGAACATACCGATCAAATCGTCCAGTTCGCGCTCACCACGACCCGCCACGGGAGTGCCGACAGCGATGTCGTCGGTAGCCGACAACCGCGCCAGCAGCACCGCCAACGCCGCATGCACCACCATGAACAGCGACGCGCTCGAATCCTGGGCGATCTCGAGCAGTCGGGCGTGTGTCGCGGCATCGATCTCGAACGCGTACTGACCGCCGCGACCGGAGGCCACCGCGGGGCGCGGGCGATCGATCGGCAGGTCCAGGCGCTCCGGCAGGCCGGCCAGCGCCGAACGCCAATAGGCCAGTTGGGCAGCGGCTTCCGAGGCGGGATCGTCCTCCGCGCCCAGCATCGCGCGCTGCCACAGCGTGTAGTCGGCGTACTGCACCGGCAGCGGATCCCATCCGGGCGCGGTCCCGCCGCGGCGCGACAGGTAGGCGGTCATGAGGTCGCGGACCAGCGGAGCCATCGACGCGCCGTCGGCGGCGATGTGGTGGACGGCGATGGCGAGGATGTGGTCGGCGGCAGGCTCGCCCGGAGCGCCGGAATCCAGCGCCAGCAGCGCGATTCGCAGCGGCACCTCCGCCGCGACGTCGAATCCGGCGAACGCGAACGCGGTCAGTCGATCCTCGAGTTCCTCCGGCGCAACGGGTTTCGGCTCCAGGTCCGGAATCGCGCGGTCGGTCGGCACGATCACCTGGTGCCCGGTGCCGTCTTCCGACGGGTACATCGTGCGCAGCGTCTCGTGCCGCTCGATCACGTCGGCGACCGCGGACTGCAGCGCCGCTATATCGAGCTCTCCGGACAGCCGCACGGCGAACGGAATGTTGTTGGCCGCCGACGCGGTGTCGAACTGGTTGAGGAACCACATCCGCTGCTGTGCCGGGGACAGCGGGATGCGTTCGGGGCGCGGCATCGGGGCCAAGGGCACTCGCCCGCCCGCCTCGGCGAGCGGCTCCATTCCGGCCGCCAACCCGGCCACGGTCGGCGCCTCGAACAGCAGCCGGGCCGGAACGCGGGCGCCGACGGCGGCGCCCAGCCGGGCCGCGGCCTGGGTGGCGATCAGCGAGTTGCCGCCCAGATCGAAGAAATCGTCGTAGGCGCCGATGGCCTCGGTCGTGTGCAACAACTCGGCGAAGGTCTCGGCCACCAGGGTCTCGAACCGCCCGGAGGGGGCGCGAAACTCCTTGGCCTGCAAGACAGGTGCGGGCAACGCCGCACGGTCCAGCTTGCCGACCGGGGTCAGCGGGATCTCGTCGAGCACCACCACGGAGGTCGGCACCATATGTCCGGGCAGGCTGCGGCCCGCCCAGGTCAGCAGTTCGTCGGTGTCGACCGCCCCGTTCGCCGAATGCACGTAGGAGGCGAGAATCGTCGCGCCGCTGTCCAGCCGGTGACCGACGGTCACCGCGAAGTCGACCGCCTCGTGCGCCGCCAGCACCGCGTCGATCTCACCCAGCTCGATCCGGAAACCCCGGATCTTCACCTGAAAATCATTGCGGCCCAGGTACTCCAGATCACCGGCAACAGTCCGACGCACCAGATCGCCGGTGCGATACAGACGAACGCCCTCCGGTTCCATCGGGTTCGCCACGAAACGCGCGGCCGTCAGCGCAGGCCGTTCGTGATAGCCGCGCGCCAATTGCGCGCCGGCGATGTACAACTCGCCGACCGCACCACTGGCCACCGGCGCCAGTCGCTCGTCCAGCACATATTCGGTAACCCCGCGGACCGGGCCGCCGATGGTGACCGTATCCCCCGCGGCCAGCGGCGAGCTGATGTTGGTCATGATCGTGGTCTCCGTCGGACCATAACCGTTGAAGAACTCCCGGATGCCGTAATCGACCGGAACCACCCAGCGCCGCACCAGATCCGGCGGACACGCCTCACCACCAGCAACCACCACCCGCAAATCGTCGAGCCCCGCCGGATCCACCGACGCCAGCGCGGCCGGAGTGATGAAAGCGTGCGTCACCCGCTCCCGCCGCAGCAGCGCCGCGAGTTCGTCACCCCCATACACCGACGGCGCGACCACCACCATCGCCGCCGCACCACCCACCGCCAACAACAACTCCAACACCGACGCATCGAACGACGGCGACGCAAAATGCAAAGTCCGAGAATCATTCCCCACCCGATAACGCTCACGCTGCTCATCACAAAAACCCGACAAACCAGCCTGAGTAACAACAACACCCTTCGGCTTCCCCGTCGAACCCGACGTATAAATCACATACGCCGGATGCTCAGCACGCAACGGACGCAGCCGATCCGCGTTCGTTATCGGCTCCACCGACCGCTGCTCCAGCCCCGGCCGGTCCTCGCCATCGAGCACGAGCCAGTCGATGTCACCGGGCAACCCGTCGCGCACCGCGGACACCGTGAGCCCGAGCGCCGCGCCGGAGTCCGCGACCATGTGCGCTACGCGTTCGGCGGGATAGTGCGGATCGACGGGTACGAAACCCGCCCCCGCCTTCGCCACCGCCCACACCGCGACCACCGAATCCACCGACCGCGGAACCCCGACCGCGACCAAATCCTCCGGCCCCACCCCACGCCCGATCAACAAACGAGCCAACCGCGTCGACCGCTCATCCAACTCCGCATACGTCAACTCCACCAGCGTCGCCGACGCATCGGCGAAAACCAGCGCGGTGCCGTCCGGATTCGTCTCGACGGCCGTTGTGAGCAGCCGCGGCAAGGTGGTGACGCGCGAGCGCCGGGCGCGGGTGGGCCGCCGACGTTCCGGACGGTTCACTCAGACACCCGACCCTGTCTACGGGACCTGCCGTCCCGACGGCTCGCAACGCTGCCGAACATCACCATGCAACCTTTTCCGTGCTCACGCCGAATCTCACCGATCATGCCTGGTTCGCGCACCTATCGCATCTTCCCTGGTTATGCACGCCCCCGAGTTCAGGGGCAGGCAACCGTCAGGGCCGTACGCTATAACCGGGCAACAATTCGTCCAGCACCACCACGACCTCGGCGGCACCGAAGGCGGACGGTGCCGGGCCCCGCTCGACCACCACGGCCCGCAGATCTTCCAACGGCTCCGGATCCAGCTCATCGAGCCCGGACGCCGCGCCGAACAGGTGCGTCACCCACTCGTCGGCCAGCGCCTCGCTGGTGACCGCACTCGGCAGCACGATCGACGCGCCCGCCACGCCCGCGGCCGCCAGCTCCAGCAGCGCGCCGAACCCGTCCGCGGGCCCCTGCCGGAACGTCCGGGACTCGAACGTCAGGTCCGTGCGCGTGCGCAACCGGTCGACGGCCGTCGCCAGCTGGTCGTAGGTCACGGTGCCGTCGGCGGTCGCGCGGGCGGGATCCGCACCGCGCAGCGGGCGCGTCCGGTGGGCGTAGGTGACCGGTCGCGCCGATTCCCCGGCGATCTCGGCGGCCGCCGCCGGATCGTCGAGCAGCAGCCAGTCGATGCCGTCGCCCCCGGGAGCCGACCCGGCGGTGAGCCCGATCTTGATCTCGGGCGCCGCGGGCAGTTCCGCGCCCATAGCCACTGGAACCACGGCGGCACCGGCCTTCAGCACGGCCCAACCGGTCACGGTCGATTCGACGCCGCGATCGAGCCGCACCGCCACTCCGGTCCCCGGCCCGCAGCCCCGGCCGATCAGGACCCGCGCCAGCCGCGACGATCGGGCATCGAGTTCCTGATAGGTCACCGCATCATCGCCGAAAACCAGTGCGGGACCGTCGGGATCGTCCTCCACCACCGCCGTCAGCGCCTGCGGCAGCGCGGTGCCGTTGGCCGACATTCGCTCCACGGGTTCGGACCCGGCAACGTCGGCCCGCGCCCGCTCCCGCTCGTCCAGCAGGTCGATATCGCCGACGAGCACCTGCGGGTCCGCGGCCACCGCGGCCAGGATCCGCTCGAAGCGTCCGCCCAGCGCCCGCATCGTCGACTCGTCGAAAAGATCGGCGGCATAGGTGAATACGGTGATCAACTCGGCGGGCGACCCCGTCGCGTCGTGCCGCGGCTCCACGATCACCTGCAGATCGAACTTGGCGATCACCACATCGGTGTCCAGCGCCGCGACGGTCAGGTCCGGCAGCTCCAGCGTCGGCTGCTCGGTGTTCTGGAACGAAAGCATCACCTGGAACAGGCTCTGTTCGCCCGAGCGGCCCGGGGACACGACCTCGGCCACTCGCTCGAACGGGATATCGGAGTTACCGAACGCGGAAAGATCCGCCTCGCGGGCCTTTTCGACCAGCGCGTCGAACGTGTCGGAGGTGCTCACCCCCGTCCGCAGCGCGAGCGTATTGACGAACATGCCGACCAGATCGTCCAGCGCGCGCTCGCCGCGGCCCGCGATCGGCGTGCCGACTGTGACGTCGGCACTGCCCGACTGCCGGGCCAGCAGCGCCGCCAGCGCCGCGTGCACGACCATGAACAGCGACGAATTGTGTTTGCGCGCAATGCGAAGCAATCCCTCGTGCACCGCCGCGGGCAGTTCGAAGCCGACCTGGCCACCGCGCATCGACGGAGTCTGCGACCGCGGGCGGTCCGGCGGCAGCAGTGCGGCGCCGGATATCCCGGCGAGCTGCCCACGCCAGTAGTCGAGCTGCCGGGCGGCGATCGAATCGGCCTCGTCGTCAGTGCCGATCACGCCGCGCTGCCACACCGCGAAGTCGGCGTACTGCACTTCCAGTGGCGCCCAACCCGGTTCGCGGCCCTCGTGCCGGGCGAGATACGCGGTCATCACGTCCCGCGCCAGCGGAGCCAGGGAGGCCCCGTCACCGGCGATGTGGTGCAGCACCAGCGCCAGCAGGTGGTCGTCGCCCTGCCGCAGCAGGACCCCGCGCACCGGAACCTGCTGTGTCACATCGAATCCCGTGGACATCAGCGAGGTGATGTGGCCGACCGGATCGGTGGTGGTCTCCACCGGCAGCCCGTCGGGTAGCGCCTCGGCGGCCGACAGGATCTCCTGGTACGGCAGCCCGCCCGGACCCCCGGCGGGGTAGCGGGTGCGTAGCACCTCGTGCCGCTCCAGCACGTCGGTGACCGCCTTGCGCAGCGCCGCCACATCCAGCGCGCCCGTCAGGCGGACCGCCAACGGGATGTTGTAGGACGGTGATTCGGGATCGAGCTGGTTGATGACCCACATCCGCTGCTGCGCGAGCGACAGCGGAATCCGGTCGACGCGCGGCGCGGGCGCCAGTTTCGGCCGCGCGGTTCCGGCGGCCGCGCCAGGCACGATCCGCGCCGCCAGCGCGGCCACGGTCGGCGCCTCGAAGACCTCGCGCACGACGACGTTCGAGTCCAGCGCCTCGTTGATTCGCGCCACCGCGCGGGTGGCGAGCAGGGAGTTGCCACCCAACGTGAAGAAATCGTCATCGAGACCGACCTCACCGGCGCCGA
>NZ_BAAGSM010000014.1:0-124598 GCF_054782435.1 Nocardia thraciensis | reverse complement strand
ACCGACAGCAACCAGGATCCCGACAACGACGAGTACCCCGGCGCCGGCGAGGAGCAACGGTGTCGCGCTCCGCTTTTTCCGCGGTGGCGGGAACGGCGGGCCGCTTGGCGGTGCCGGGAATCCGGTCGGCGGCAGGCCGCCACCAGAGGGCTGGTGCGGACCGTACGGTGGGGGCTGGCCGGTCATGCGGACCCCTTTCGCATCGAATACCGGAGTGAGCCGAGTAGCTGCGAGTTGTCGCCCCCGGCGGTGAGGTCAGCCAACCATCGATACGACGACGAGCCAATACGCCAGTTCCTGGGGGATTCGTATCGCGCCCCAGCGAGACATGTTCGGTGTCTCTCGGTGCGAACCGCTGACAGGGTCGCCACCGCGTCGAGCGCACGACCGGGCTAGGATCGCAGTCTGTCCATCGCTGTGCGGAGCTGTTCCGCGGCAACGGTTTTGACCTCGTCGATATCGATCGTCTGTCCCTCGCGCACCGTGAGGATGATCAAGACCTTGATGGACAGGTTGTCCTCGACCGCGGCCAGCGTGTAGGACAGGCGCGGCCGCTGCTCCGATCGGAAATCTTGCAGTTCGAAATAGGCTTTCGTGCCGATACCGGGCACGTCACCAGTGGTGCGGTCGGATCCGGTCGACCCCTTCGCACCGGCCTCCCACCCGTAGTAGATGGGGTTACCGATCGGCTGTCCGGTATCGGGGTGGTGACCTTGGATCTCGCCCTCCACATTCAGCAGCCCGAATGCTGGCTGGTCTTTCGTGGTCTGGCTCGAGGCAGTGCAGCGGGCGGAGCCTCCCCCCGCGGACGTGCCTTTGAGTTCCCAATGCTGGCGATCGTTCAACGGATTCGGCACCCACCGCGCAAGCGCCGACAGATCGACTATGTCGCACCCATTGACAACCTTGTCAGTGGAGTACGTCAGATCGACCTGCTCCCCGCCCGCACCGGGATTCCCGTCCGGTCTCGGATCATCGGAACTGCTCACGCTCATCGCGACACCTACCGCCAGGATCACCGCCGGGACCAGGAACCCTATCCCCGCGAAAACCCACGCCATGCCGCCTCTCGACGGGTGTGGCGGCTGGGCCGAATCCTGCGGGGGATACTGCGGCGGTATCGACTGCGCCGGGCCCGCAGTGTACGGCCTCGGATCAGGTAGCGGCCCGATCGCATCCCCCACGGGGCCCGGCGGTCGCGGCTGCTGCCATTGGTCCGGGTTCGGCGGCAGCGCGTTTCGACCGGAACCCGGCGCGCCAACTCCCTCCGGCCCGGCAGGCCCGTAACCCGGTCCCCCGGCGTAGGCGGGCGGATGGTACCGGGTCGGCCGGTGGCTGGGCTCGCACCAGCGCTTGGTGGAGCCTGCCAGGGTCAAGGCGAGCATTACCACGCCCACGAGAATGCCGATCACACCGGGGATTGCACTGACAGGTGCGGAGAAACCGGGCCCCAGTACGATGGCCGCCAAGCCGGTGAGCAGGCTGACACCGGCCAGCACGATCAGGATGATACGGCCCGCGTTCTTCCTGGCCATCACCATGATGCCACCCAGCGTCCACAGCACAGCCAGCAACAAGTCGATCGCCAAAACCACGTACAGCGAGACGGGCTGATAGTCGGATCGACCCGTCACAATTCCCTGGTTCGTCCCTATGAGCATGACCAGGACGACAAGCGCCACCAACGCCAACAGAATGGCCAGAACCCCCGCGGTGATCGCGGCCCCACCACTCGCCGATGGCCGGGGCGGGTATCCGGGCAGCGGGTAGCCGGATTGCGGAGGGCTGGGCTGGGCCTGCGGATTGTCCACCGGGATCCCCCTTCTCACTCGTGCACGCCCGCTATCCACGCGACAGGCGATCCGATCGAGCCCACTTGTCGACACGCCCTCAACAGGGTCAGCGTCCCGAAAACGGCGACCCCACCTCAATCCGGACGCTAACACAAACAGTGACGCAGCCCACGACAGAAGATTCAGGGGCATCCCACGGGACGTGCGAACGAAACGACCGTCTCAACGGGCGGCACAATCAGCACGTTGAATCACGAAGACCGAACTGCGCCAACAATTTTCAGTAGCAATCGGTCAGCGGTGTTGGAATGAGGCTGGCTTCGGCATCGCTGTCGATCGCGCCGTGGGGCGTGTCCGCGAGGTCGGTGACCCGTTGCAGGACGGCGGCGTTCGTCGATACCGAAGCCAAGCGCAAACGGCTGATACGGCACCTCGAGGCGGTCGACGAACCCGACCAGGGACTCGTCCGCGATATCAGCGAACGCCGCTGGAAGCCGAAGCCATGCTTCGTCCGAATCCAGACCTGATTGACGCGCTGCCGATTGGGTACACCAGAGTGGAGCAACTTCCGGAGCATCTAACCCGTGCACTGTTCGAAGCCCTACGACTGGAGATCCGCTACAACAAGACACACAATCGGGGCGACCTACCGCATCACGCTGACCGGTCAGATGTTCGCCGCCGCGCATCGGCGCGCACGATGCCGTGCTCGTCCCGCTCACCAGCGACAACCACACAACCCCGAACACAACGAAACACCGCCGCGCCGTCCGGTGCGCAGCGGTGCCGTTTCCATGTTCGGTGTGCCCCCGGCGGGGCACATCGAACATGGGAACGGGGATGACCTGCGTCTTCTCGGTGGTCGGTTGGTCGTGGAAGCTGATTTCCCGTTGTGATGGCGGGGTCAGTGTCAGCGCTTTCGCGGTGGCGGGCGCTTGCGTCCGATGAGCTGCGGTAGGTCGCACGCCAGGTCTTGGCATCTGGCCCGGGGTGCCCGCAGCTTTCCTTAGTTGACAGCGACGGTCTCGGTGACCGATACGAGCAGGATTTCGTGGTGTCGACGGTTCGGTTCGTCGATCACCTCGTCCGGCGGCGGTGCGTCTGCGTCGCCGAGGGCGTCATCCGGCGTGGTCGGCGCGGACCTGGAGGCTCGGTCCGATTCGATCACGGGATCGTCTGCATCATCGACGAGGTCTTCGGCGAAGTGTTCCCAGTCCAGCGCGGCGGCGAACGCGTCGTAGTAGAGCTTCGCGGCCACCCGCGCCTTGTCTGCCGTCTTGTAGTGGCACGATTGCGGGCTTTCGACGGCATCTGTTCGGGGACCGAGGTCGATGGCGAACGTATGCGTATTTCCGTCGGTGTCGATCGGCCAGGCTTCACCTCCCGCGACCGTCGCACCGCCCGCACGATCACGGTCTGCGGTGCCGCCGGGGGCGGGCTGCGCGCAGGCGATCAGCAGGCGGCAGGATGTGTTCGGCGGGCAGCGGTAGGTGCCGGTGATCCGGATCAGGTACGCGGTGACGAGTCTCGCCTGCGGATCGATGGTGACCATCGCGTCCTCGAGACCGCCGACCGAACCGGGAGGAGCATCGGACACCAGGACCTCCTGATGCGGGCTAAGCGGTTGCACGGCAAGCACTTTCAGTCCATCACGAGAAGCCTGCGAAGCGCAGGCGATTGGGTTTCATCCCGTCCGCCTTGCTGGTTCGGCATAGGGGCTCGCACAGGTTCCGACTCCGTCTGTCAGATCATGGTGTTCAGGTCAGCACGGTTGCGGGGTCACGGCGGCGGTCAGGGCGGCGTGCGCGGTATCAGGGTCGGCTGTCGAGGGGATCACGCGCAGGACGGTCATGGCGGCGTCGCTGCCGTAGACGTACATCGTGTTGTGCAGCTCGAACAGGTAGGCATCGAGATCGACGGTGCGGTCGTGCACGATCATCTGCGCGGGGGCAGGCAGCCAGCCGGTCCGGTCGTAGACGACTCTCCATATCAGTCCGAGGCGGACTGCGAGGACGGCCAGCAGATCTGGCAGCTCGGCGGTGAGGTCATCGGATCGCGGCCACCACGCGCCGTCGAGATACTCGGCGCCTCGGGCCTTCGGCTTCAACCGCAGCCGCGGCGTGTATTCGGGCGGAACCCGGTGCCGGGCGGCGGGCTGGTGGATCTGTAACGACATCATGGTGGTGGTCCTGTTCGTTGTCGAGCCCGAGGCCGTCGAACCCCGAACGGGGCCGTCGTTCGTCAGGAGCGGGCGGTGGGATTCACCCGGGTTCGGGCACCGCCTTCGGACTCCCATTGTTGTTCTGCGCCACCGATTTCCACACCGGCCTTGTCGCGGTGTGGTGCGGTGAGGGCGAGGAGGGACGCGACGGTCGAGGTGTTGTGGGGGTCGGCTGCGGCCGTCATGGCGGCCTCGGCGGAGTCGTGGGTGGTGTGCGGTGGGATGACCAGCAGGGCGAGGGTGGCGCCGTCGAGTGTGTGGACGTCGATGGTGTCGGCCGGTCGGTGCCGGTAGCCATCCAGGGCTACCCGCCGGCCCGCGAGGGCGGCTTTGCCGGGTGCCGGAGCCCAGGTGTCGAGGTGGTAGACGACGCGATGGATCGGCCCGAGCCGGGCGGTGAGCACCGCGAGCAGATCGGGGAGTTCGGCGACGAGGTCGTCGCTGTGCGGCCACCACGCGCCGTCGACGGAGCGGGTGCGGCGGGATTCGGGCGCGACTCGAAGCCGCGGGCTGTAGCCGAAGGTCTGGTGGCGCCCCGCGCTGGTGGGGCTCGATTGTCTCGATTGTGGTGTCATCGTGGCTACTCCTGTCTCGGCCGGAATGATCGGGTTGGATCTTGCGTCCGGCTACTGGCTGGGTGACGGCACGTTGACGTGGCAGTCGTCGACTTTCGGGTTCATGCCGAGGTAGTTGAGCGGTCCGGCGACGATGGTGACCGCGATGGTTCCGACACTCGCGCAGTTGGTCGGGGCGCTGTTGTAGTAGTCGCGTTGCGCACCGGCGATGACGCCGGCGATCAGCCACACGAACACCAGGATCATGGCGATGCTAGTCGTTCTCGAGCGGCGACCGGTCCGCATCCTCCTGCTGTCGTGCGCGTAGCGTGTCATTTCTCTAACTCCATGTCATCGAATGTCGTACTGCTGGTGCATGTTTCGGAATCGGTCTCGTAACTCGGCGTAGGCGGTGGGCCTGTGCCGGCTTATTCGAGCCGGTCTCGCCAGCTCGGGTAGGTGCGGATGTGCCGTGAGCCGCCGGCATGTTCGTTGAGGTCGCGGCTTGCGGGGGTGTCCTCGGGGTGTGATCGGCGTAGCAGTTGTCGTGCTGCGCTGCTGAGGGCGGGGTGCTGGCCGTCGGCCGATTGGCGATTCATTGCCGCCATGGCGATCACGCCGATAACGAGGGCGCCGATGAGGATTCCGGTGATCAGGGCGATGATGACGAACATGGCGGTTCCCGGGTAGTGCTGTGTCGTGGAGTGTTGGTCAGTAGTAGTGGCGGCGGCCGCCGACAGCGTGCCCGGCACGACCGGCGACCATCAGCCCTACGCCGATGAGGAGCACGATGATGCCGGCGGTGGTGAGCAGGCCGATACCGAGCAGGAGTCCGGCGGCGAGCAGGACGGCTCCGAAGATGATCATGACTGGGGTACCTGATTTCGGATAGTGCGTGAGATGTCACGCGGCAGGCGAGGTGCTCGCCGGGCAGGGATTGGCTATCGACGCTGGTCGCCGTGGGCGGCACCGGACTGCCCGGCACCGGCACCGGTGCGACCGAACATCTCGCGCAGACCGCGCTTACGGGGTGTGGATCGGTTGCCGTTTTGCTGTCCGACGGCGGTGCCGGGCACCTGCGCTCCGACATCCGCGGTCCCGGGATTGCTGTAGTAGGTCGGGGCGTTCTGCTGCGCGCCGGAAGGCTGCGGTGGGTAGGGGCGGCGGGCATCGCCGACAGGCGTGTCGCGATGCGAGGCTTTTAGTTCGCGGCGCGCGCTCGCCCCGCGGCGGGCCGTGCGGCGAGCACCGGCCAGCAGCAGGCCCAGGCCCGCGATACCGATACCGCCGACGACGATGCCGTACAGGAACAGCACACCGGTGGATCCGGTGACGTGGTAACCGAATACTGCGAAGTTGTCGGTCAACGCGTGCGTGCTGCCGCCGTTGGCGAACACGCCCACGACTCCGACGAGTACCGCGGCGATGAGGACGATGAGCCCGATGATGACGATCATGACGATCCCTCGGATCTGTTGGTCCCTCAAGTACACGCCCATCCGTATCCGATGTCAACGGTGTAGGACTACACTCGAAAACTACAGTGCTTCTACTGAGGCTATGCGACCACCCGGTAGCCGGATACAGCCATGAGATCGGACGTGAATCACGTCATGGATACCGATCTGGACTCTCCCGACCTGCTCTTCCGTCTCCAGCCACTCCGGCGCCGGCGGCAACCGGTATGTGCTCGTGAATTTCGGTGGCCTGACATGCCTGACGGTGCACGACCAGGACAAGCTCGACGACCTCACTCAACAATCCGTCACCTACACCGCCTCGCTGACCGACGGCGGCGACCTCGACATCGAGACCAGCTCCCTGTCTGCCCTCACCGGCTGCCCCGGGCCCGGCAACCCACTCCACCCACACGCGGCGAGTAACCACCACTGCCACCGCCTGCGCCGACCCGGGCACGCGACGTCGACGACGACGACGCGAACCATCTCGGCACGACACGAAACGACACCCTCGTGCACCTCACCGACCAGGCCGCGCCAGAATCTCCCGCGCCTCCACGACATCTCGGCCCGCATCCATCAGGACCCGGCACAGTCGGCGTCGACCCGGAGCCCTGGGCGGAACCCGGTGAGGTCGCGCGGCGAACGTCTCGTCGCCTGCGGCACACGATCGCCGGAATCGCGTGGACACTCGCGTTCGCCTATTTGATCGTCGAGTTCGTCACCGCGTTCTTCTGGAAGACCGGCTACAGCTTCCGCCACGACACGATCAGCGACCTCGGCATCACCGCGTGCACCCCCCACGCGTGCTCACCGCTGCACCTGCTCATGAACGCCGCATTCGTGGCCCTCGGCCTGCTCACCATCATCGGTGCCATCGGATTCCGCGACTACATCCCCCACGGACGCCGACAGTGGTCGATCGTCGCCCTCGCCGTCGTCATCGGTCTCAGCACCGCCGCGACCGGACTGTTCCCCTCCAACAACGGCATCATCGTGCACGGCCTCGCCGTCATGCCGGCGTTCGTGTCCCGGCACATCGTGCTCATCCTGCTCGCGATCTGGCTGTGGAAACAACGCCGCCTCGCCGCCATCTGGTCGGCGCTGTGCGCCTCGACCGGAGTCACCGGCGCCATCCTGCTGGCCATCGGCATACAGGTCGGCATCAGCGAACGCCTCGTCTTCTACCCGCTACCGACCTGGATGGCCATCACCGGCGTCGCCCTCATGCTCAAACCCCTGCGCAACATGACACCACCGCGCGGCATACCACCGGCGGGCAGGGGATCTCGGCGCGAACGACGCAGGCCATCAACAATGTAAGCCTACAGCGTAGACATGCGCTGTAGCGGCAGCCTAGGCTGGACTCGACAGCTGGTCGACATCGACAGGCGCGCCGGATCGAGAAGGAACCAAGAATGGCAATGCCAACGCCCTACGAGCGCCGGGTGGCTCGCGTCCGAGACGCCGTGCAGAAGCACTCCGACCTCGACGGCAACGCCGCGACCGCACTCGCCGAGCGGGTGCTGCACGCACTCGACACGATCCCCGAGAAAATACGCTGACGAGGATCCAGCAGGATCCTCCACCTCGCCCCCTATTCTCTGATGCCGATCGCCTGAACATCACCGAACCTGCCGAGGTGCGGTAGATAAGGTACGGCGTGGCTGCGTCGTGTCCGCGCCTGTTCGCCAGATGCGTTGAAACTGGGTGCAGCGCAGTGTATTCCATGACTTTTCAGGCGCCAGGCGGTGTACTGCAACGGGCAGCTGGGCGCCGTCGTCGGATCACCTGCGTGGTTGAACCCCTGAGGCGTGGTGCACCTTCCGGCACGCCCACTGGCCCGCTTGCTATCTGTCGAAACAAGCTGGTGCACAACGAAATACGTCTGTAGAATCGCTGCGTCTGGTTCTGTGCTCGATGATGTGGTCCGGGCTTCGCTCGCAATCCACATACTGGCGTACCCCGCAGCGTTCCAGGTGAGCCGATCCGGCCGCGTATCGACGTTGCCTCGGCGATACCGGTGTCGAAATCCGAGAGGGGACAGGCGATATGGCCATACTCACCGAAACGAAGGACGGCCCGCTGGTCTTGAGCCCGCGGGAGGTCGAGGAGATCGGTCGGCAGCTGGACGAGTTGCGCGCGCGGATCACCGCCGACCTGGGCGCGAGGGACCGCGAATACATCTACTCGATCATCAAGGCGCAGCGCGGTTTCGAGGTGGCCGGGCGTGGCCTGATGTATATGGGCTTCCTGCCGCCGTTCTGGCTGGCCGGGGTCGCGGCGCTGAGTGTCTCCAAGATTCTGGACAATATGGAGATCGGCCACAACGTGCTGCACGGCCAGTGGGACTGGATGCGCGAGCCGGGGCTGAATTCCCGTGTGTTCGAGTGGGATCTGGTGTGCCCGGCCGATCAGTGGAAACGCTCTCACAACTACCTGCACCACACCTTCACCAACATCCACGGCCGCGATCGCGACCTCGGCTACGGGCTGCTGCGTATCACCGAGGAGCAGCGCTGGAACCCGTACTACCTGGGCAATCCGGTGTACGCGTTCGCGCTGATGCTGTCGGTCGAATGGGGTCTGCTGCTGCACGACCTGGAGGTGGACAACATCGTGCGGGGCAAGCGCGGATGGGCCGACGTCAAGCGGCTGCTTCCCGGTCAGTGGCGCAAGGCGAGCAGGCAGGTGCTGAAGGACTACATCGTGTTCCCGCTGCTGAGCGGGCCGTTGTTCGCCACCACGCTGGCGGGGAACGCCACCGCCAACGTCGTCCGCAACGTGTGGGCGTTCTCGGTCATCTTCTGCGGCCACTTCCCGTCCGGCGCACAGACATTCACGGAGGCGGAGACGGCGAACGAGACGCGGGGCGAGTGGTACGTGCGCCAGATGCTCGGCTCCGCCAACATCAGCGGCGGCAGGCTGTTCCACATCATGTCCGGCAATCTGTCACACCAGATCGAGCACCACCTGTTCCCGGATCTGCCGTCCAACCGGTATGCGGAGATCGCGCCCGAGGTGCGCGCGCTGTGTGAGAAATACGGCCTGCCCTACAACACCGGCCCGCTGAGCAGGCAGATCGGAACGGTGTGGGCGAAGCTCTTCCGGCTGGCGTTGCCGACGGTGTTCGGCGGGCGTCCTCCACGGCCCGGCGTTGTCGTGCTGCGAGACCGGCACACTGTTACCCCCTGACCAGTTCGGTGCCGCTCTTTGGCGTTGGGGGCTGGATTCGGTTGCGGTGTAGCGGGGCCGGAGATTCCTGGTCGGACGTCGTGTGTTTTTGCGTGGGTTAGGGTCGCGGTGTGATGTCCGGGTCGTCCTCGTCGGAGCGTTACGACGTGCTAGCGGTCGCTTCGTCGGCCGGTGGTATCCCCGCACTGGGGGTCCTGCTGGGGGCCTTCGGCCCGGATCTTCCGGTGCCGGTGCTCGTTGTCCAGCATCTTGATCGGCACCGTCGTACGAGCCTTGCCCATATTCTTGCCCGTTGGACGACTTTGGCTGTCCGTCTCGCCGGAGACCAGGAGCAGATCGAACCCGGGGTTGTCTATGTCGCTCCGCCCGATCACCATCTGCTCGTGGAACCGGGAGGTGTGCTGGCGCTGACGAGCAGCGAGCTTGTCCATTTCGTGCGGCCGTCGGCCGATCTGCTCTTCGAGTCGGTCGCCGGCACCTACGGACGGCGGGCGATCGCGTGCGTGCTCACCGGCACTGGCAGCGACGGTGCCCTCGGAGCGCAGGCGGTGAAGTCGCGCGGCGGCACCGTCATTGTCGAGGACCCGGAGACCGCGGCATTCGATGGCATGCCGAACGCGGCGGTCGCGACCGGATCAGCCGATTTCATCGTCCCTGTCGAGGAGATCGGTGCGGTCGTCTGCGGACTTCTCGGAACCAGCGACAATACCCGCCGATCGACCGGCGGGCACTGAATCCGCCCGCGCACAGGCGACGAGGTTGCATTGCTGCCGCAATCCCTCCGGTCCACCTCGAATCCGCGACTGGCCTGTCCGCGGCAGTGACCACATTGGTCCGGCCCAGCGACCACTGTGAGGGCACCTCGGCTCGCCGATCGGGTTGACGATCACCGGGCGGGGTATGCGGTCGGTAACCGACACCGACAGCCTGGCGACCGGAACGCGAAACACGTATTCACCCCAGCAACATTCAGGAGTTTCTATGGGCATCGTCATCGGCCTGACCGCTGTGGTCGCGGCCGTCATTCTCGGCATCGTCGGTGTGCTGACCGATGGTCCGTTCCTGTTCGGCATCGTCGTCGGCGCGGTCGGCGCGGCCGGTCTGGCAGTGCTGTCGACCGGGCTGCGGCGCTTCCCGCGTCCCGGCGCCACCGCTATCCCCGAGCCGGATAGGTCTCGGGGCGAAGACTCTGCGTTCGACGTCGACCGCCGGGAGCATGCCGGCGGCTCGCGGCACATCCGCACCCACCCGAGCTGGCGGGACCGGCTCGAGTGGCCGCGCCGCCGTCAGCCCTGACATCCACCCGAACACGCAGCGCTGCAACACATCTGCGAGCACTGCGCACGACACCTCTCGAGGCAGTCGCCGATCGTTCTCCGCCTGAGGCCCGCGGGGGCAACGCGGTCTGCTCGGTTATCGAGCGACGGTGGTCATCAGGGTGGCGCGCGCGGTGTCGGGGTCGGCGGTGGAGAGGAGGACGTGCAGCACGAGCATGGTGCTGTCGCTGCCGAACACGTACATCGTGTTGCCTGCCTCGAATGGGTAGGCGTCGAGCCGGACCGCGCGACCGCCGATGGTGGTCTCCGCAGGTGCGGGTGACCAGCTGGCGTGGTCGTAGACGACGCGTTGGATGGGTCCCAGCCGAATTGCCAGAACTGCCAGCAGGCTCGGCAGTTCGGTGGTGAGGTCGCCGGATCGTGGCCACCAGGCGCCGTCGAGGTAGGCGTCGCTGCCGGTGTCCGCCCTCAATGTCAATCGAGGCGTGTATTCGGGTGGAACACGATGCCGAGCGGAATGCTGCGGGTGGATCCGCATTGGTGTCATGGTCGTACTCCTCGTGTTTCGCGTCGGGCCGAAGGGCCGGGCGGTGGTGGGTGATGTCACTGCGGATGCTCGGCTCCAGGCATCGAGAGGGGCGTGGCCGTGGTGGTGATGCCCGTGAGCAGGATGTCGAGGCCGCGTTCGAGTTCGGCGGCGCCGTCGTAGACGGCCAGCTCCGAGGCGAGCCCACGAAGGAGGGGGAATTCGCCGATGGGCAGGCGGTGCAGTCCGAGCCGCAGCAGGTCGCTGGCTTCCTCCGGTCGTTCGACGATTTCCTGGAGCTCGTTGAGGACGTGCCCGTACAGGAATCCGAATAGGGCGCGGTAGATGTGCACGGCGTCGATGCCGCTGAAGTCGGACCGGGTGAGCAGTTCCAGGATGTGTTCCAGCGGGCGCAGGGTGCCCAGCGGCCGAAGTCCGAGCGGTGCGGCCAGCGGGTGGGTGACCAGCAGCGGAACCGCGTGCGGATGCGCGACCGCCAGTCGGCGGAAGTCGCGCGCGACAAGGCGCAGCTGATGGCGCCAGTCGGGATCGTCGGCATCCACGGTCAGCTGTTCGAGCAGGATCTCGGTGACCCCGTCGAGGAGAGCCGCCTTGTTGATGGTGTGCCGTTAGAGCACCATCGGGTCGTGACCGAGCGCCAAGCCGAGGCGACGCATCGACAGCGTGCCGACACTGTCGCTGTCGATGATCTCGAGGGCGGCGGTCAATATCGCGGTGCGAGTCAGTGGATCGTTCGGGGCACGGGCGCGGGGGATGGCCGGTTGGTCCGATCGGCGGGCTGGACCGGCCCTTGCATCGTTCATCACATTCTGCGCTCTCATGTCGAACTGGCATGTCTACCGTGTAACTCTACACTGTAGACATACGTTGTATGGGTGCCTAGACTGGAGTAATAACCGGCCGATCCGCGGCGGAGATAGGAGTTCGGCGATGAAGCGACAGAAGAACCCGTTCGGTATCGGCGCACACGGCCCACCCGGCGATCGCAGCCTGCGGTTGCGGTTGAAGACCGACACCGCGAAGACCGGCTACGTCGACGGGGGGTGGCGGCCCCGCAGCGACAACCTGACAACCGAACTGCCGGCGCTGCTCGCAGTCCTGGCGACCCGGCTCGCGCCCATTCATCGGGTCGCATACCACACCGGTGAATGGGCCACGGCGCCAACCGAACTCGTCATTGCCGGGCGGACGGTGCGGCTCGACGGACACCCGCACGGCACCGCGCACACGATCGAGGTGTCCGGTGCGAGAAACCACCGACTGGTCCTGTTGGTCGTCCCGGCCTACACCGACGCGGGCCACGCGTTCGCGACAATGATGTCCGCCGCCGCCACGGGCAGCACATCCACTGTGGACGAGCTGCTGTCGATCGGTACGCAAGAACGCGCCGATCGCACGAAAAGAACGGCCGCAGTGCAGCGTTGGAAGGTCGGCGCCGCAATGAACGCGGGAGTTCCCTCGCATTGAGGCATCTGCTCTCCGGGGTGCGGGAACGTCACGTCCTTCGCCGGGTCCGTACGCCGTTGACACGGCTGTAGCGCCGCCGAAGGCGCGGTCCCAGGGCGGCGTTGATGCGGCGCGTTCGTCCCTGCAGGGCTCATCCGGAGTTTCACGGCGCGCGGGGTTTGAGCCACAGCGATCGGCCGTCAAGGCGTCGGCTGCGAGAACCGATCACTCAGCTGCACGTGTGCGGAGTCGAGTCGGTCCATGGACGCTCGGGTGGTGTGAATCAGCTGGTCGAGTTCGTCGATGGCGCAACGGATCGTGACGCTGGCGGCTTGGCGGCGATGCGGTGCGGCGACGTCTCGCTGTGAGCGGACCAGTTCGTTGTGGATGTTCAGCCCGATCGCGAACATGCGGTCGATCAACAGATCGCTCACCTCGCCGACGAGATCCCGCTCTGTCGGCCTGTTGCCCGCGCTCCTGGTTTCGCCAGGCAATCGCTGATCGGATGCGGGTTGATCGCCAGCGCCCGAGGGTGCGGGAGAATTCATCGGAACCACCTCGGGATAGGAGTGAAGGCGGGCACGGCCACGCTTCGGGACCCGAGTGTCGGCACCCACAATAGCCGGTGCATGGGTCGATCGGGCGCGGGTGCGACCGTGTGCAGTGTCTGGTCGAAGCCGACCTCGCGCAGGCGGGTGGTGATTTCGGCGCGGCCCATTTCGCGGGATCCGTTGTCGTAGAGTACGGCTCGTGCGGTGAGGGTCTCGGGGAGCATCAGCGTCGCACCTCTCGCACGGTTGTGATGGGGTCGGCCCGGTGCACGCGGATCTGCACCTGCGGTAGCCGAGCAGGGATGGTCCGGATGTGCAGGCGGGGGCTGCGGTCCTGATGGACGCGGATCTGCACGTCGGGTACGCGACCCGAGTGCTGGCGGCTGGCTGCCGGGGCGCTGGCCTGTGCGGTGTCGGGCTCACTACTGCGGAACGGCGCGGGCCCGGGGACACGGCTGCTGCTCGGGGCGGGGGACTCCGGTGCGGGTGTGCGGCGTCCGAGTAGCAGGACGGCACCCACGATCGCGGCGAGGATCAGGGCGGCCGTCACGACGAGCGCACCGACAGGCGTTGTCCCGGATTTGTTCTCCGGAGCCTGTGCGTCCGCGGCGGGGTTTGTGGGTGGCGCGGGATTGACTGCCTCGGGCTCGGAGTTCGCGATCGGGTCGGTGGTCACCTTCCGACTCGCGAGCACGGTGACCGACGTCGTCGAGGTGATCGAGCTGTTCGCGGTGCAGGTGGCGGTCAGGGCTGACTTGCCCGGTTCAGGGTCGGCGGGCACGGTGACGGTCGTGTCGAACTTGTAGTTCGTGACGGTCACCGTGGTGGCGGAGGCGGCCCAGCTCGGTCTGACGGTCACCTTGCCGCACAGCCAGTTTCCGCCGTGCACAGCGATCGTCGTGCCCTGCACCGCGGTCGGCGGGACCTCGAGGATCAGCGAGTAGCCGTCGCGGCTGTTTACGCCGTCGCCCGTGCTGGTGGTCGGTGGCACCGGGCGCACGGTGGTGCCTGTCGGTGAGGGCGGCGCCGAGGTCACACTCGAATTCGGCGGCGCCGCAACCGAAGACGGAGCCGCGGCCGCGGGAATCGTGGCGGCGAAAACCGCGGCGAGCACGGCGGCTGCTGTCGCGACCTGCCGAATGAGAATGCGGCGACCGGGCAGGATCGAAGTGGAGGGAATCGTCATGGCTGCGCACTCCGGGAGCGCCCAACGCCAGCCGTCACCCCGCACGGCTGAGGTTGCGAAAAAGAGATGGAGACAACGGGATACGTTGCCCGGCCACGATAAGCAGCGCCGACACCGGCGGCAACCGATTTGCCGATTTGTTTGGTTCTGGTCGCCAACCTGGGCACCGCTTGGTCGCGAAACTCGGCACCACCCGGCTGGACCAAATTTCCGTGGGCGTGGAGTTGAGCACCACCCCGTCCATGCCGCCCGCCACCGGTTCGTACGTTCCGGCGATCGACGGCGTGCCGAACAGCTCCCGGGGTGCCGATATCAGAACTGCCGGGCCGGTTCGAGCACAGTGCCGTCTGCTGTAGTGAGGTCGGTTGCCTCGGATCGCAACTGATGCAGTGCTTTCCAGTCGATGTCGAAGGGTGCTGCGTGGAGGATGGCGGTGAGCAGGCCAAGGCGCGCGGTGCGGGTGGCAGGGTCGTCGCTCATGACGAGGATCTCGTCGAAGAAGGCCCGGAGCGCGTTCGCCAGTGGCTGGGCGGCCCGCGTCCAGGCGGTCAGGGACAGGCCCTGAGTGTGATCGAGATTCTTGAGCGCCGCGACCAGGTTCTGCTCGGCTGGTTCGGTGAGCTGGTCGGCATCGACGGTTGCAGGGGTTTCGGGTGGCAGGATTCGTGTGATGCGCTGGAGCCCTTCGACGATCTCGGCGAGTTCGTGTGGCGTCGCGCCTCGTGCTTGCTCGATGTCGGCACGCAGCTGATCCGCTCGTCGGGGGTTGATGGCGGCTGGCCGGGTGGCGTCGATCAGGGCGACGGGGATGTTTTCGTCGCGCAGTCGCTGTTCGTAGCGGGTGACGAGTAGCTCTTCGGCGGTGTCGAGTACGGCGTTGTCGACGGTGATGCCCTGTTCGCGCAGCTGGTGCGCGGCGGTGGTGAGTCCGTCGCGGTAGGTGATGGCCTCTAGTTGTGGAGTTTCGCGGAGGATGCGGACGATGCCGAGGGCGGCGCGGCGCAGGCCGTAGGGGTCGGAGGTGCCGGTGAGTTTGGCGCCGATGGCGAGCATGGCGACGAGCAGGTCGAAGCGGTCGGCGAGGGCCAGTAGCGCACCGGGCACGGTGGCTGGGAGGCGGTCGTTGTGGTGGCGCGGCAGCTCGGCGTCGAACAAGGCGTCGGCGACCGTGTCGGGTTCGCCTGCTTTGCGGGCGTATTCGCGGGCCATGGTGCCGGCGAGGGAGGTCATTTCGATGACCATCTGCGTGGCGAGGTCGAACTTCACCAGCTCGCCCGCCCGCTCCAGGATTGTGGATTCGTTGGGAGACAGGGTGATTCGTCCGGCGAGGTCTCGGCTGGCGGCGGCGATGCGGTGGGCGCGTTCGGCCATCGAACCGAGCCGGTTTTCGAACGTGAGCCCGGACAGTTGGGAGCGGAACTGCTCGGGCGTGGTCTGCAGGTCGGTATTCCAGAAGAACGCCGCGTCCTCGAAGCGGGCGCGCAGCACGTTCTCGTTGCCCTCACGGACGGTCTCGGCGTCACAGCTACCGTTGGCCAGGGTCACGAACAGCGGCAGCAGCTGGCCGTTGGCGCCGCGAACGGGCAAGTAGCGCTGATGTTTGCGCATGACAGTGGTCAGGATCTGCTCGGGCAGCCGCAGATACTTCTCGTCGAAGCGGCCGAGGATCCCGACCGGGGTCTCCACCAGGTTCGTGATTTCGTCGATGAGACCGGCCTCGGCGTCGATATCGATCGTGCCCTGGTGGGTGGCGGCGAGCGAGGTTGCCTGCTGGATCACGTTGGCGCGGCGCTCGTTTCGGTCGGTGAGGATTCCTTCACCGCGGATTATCTGGTCGTAGTCGGCGGCAGCGTCGATGCCAGGCTCCGGGTGCTCGGCGTGGCGATGACTGCGAGTGACGCGGTCGGCGGCGAGTGCTCCGGTGGTGATGGGGAGGACGGTGTCGTCGAGGAGGGCGAGGAGCCAGCGGATGGGGCGGCTGAACGTGAGTGCCGGGTCGTTCCAGCGCATGTTCTTGTCCGCCCGCAAGCCTGCGACCAGTTGGGTGAGGATGGTGGTGAGGATGTCGGGTGCGGTGCGTCCGTGTCGGATCTGTTGCACGGCAACGTGTTCGGTGCCGTTGACATCGATGCGGATCAGGTCTTGCTCGGTGCTGTCTTGGGCGCGGAGGAACCCCTCCAGCGCACGCGTGGGGGTGCCGTCGTCGGTGTAGGCGGTGCTGGTTTTCGGGCCTCGGCGGGTCTGGGTTCCGTCGGGTTCGCGGTCGGCGATGTCGCTGATGTGGATGACGAGGCGGCGGGGTGTGGCGTCGACGCGGATCGGGCCGTGCGGGAGTTCGGTGTCGGCGAGTAGCCGGGTCAGTTCCTGTTCGACCGCGGCGGCGGTGGCGTCGACGACGTGGGGCGGGAGTTCTTCCGTGCCGATCTCGAACACCAGCAGGCCACCCGTGGCGGGCAGGGTGGCCGGGTTCACGGCCGGAGTTGCCGCCGGTAGCGGTGTGGTGAGGCCGCGGGGGTGGCCGGCTTCGGCGCGGAGTTCGGTCCACAGGGTGGCGACGGCGCGGGCTTGGGTGCGCATGGTTTGGAACCATTTGGCGCGTTCGGTGGTGGAGATGGCGCCGCGGGCATCGAGGACGTTGAACGTGTGCGAGCTTTTCAGCACGAACGTGTGCGCCGGGATGGGCAGGCGTCGTTCGATGAGGCGGTCGGCTTCGCGGGAATAGGTGTCGAGCAGGGTGCGGGTGGCGTCGATGTCGGCGTCATCGAGGTAGTAGCGCGACATCTCGTATTCGGATTGGCCGAGGAATTCGCCGTAGGTGACGCCGGGCGCGTACAGGAGGTCTTTGAAGTGGGTGACCTTCTGCACGGCCATGAGGATGCGTTCGAGGCCGTAGGTGATCTCGACGGGGATAGGGTCGAGGTTCTGGCCGCCGACTTGCTGGAAGTAGGTGAACTGGGTGATCTCCATGCCATCGAGCCACACCTCCCAGCCGAGGCCCCAGGCGCCGATGGCGGGCTGGGCCCAGTTGTCCTCGACGAACCGGACATCGTGGGCGTCGAGGTCGATGCCGAGCGCTGCGAGGGAGCCGAGGTAGAGCTCTTGAGGGTTGCCGGGTTCGGGTTTGATGATGACCTGGAACTGGGTGTGGGTCTGCAGCCGGTTGGGGTTCTCGCCGTAGCGGCTGTCGTCGGGTCGCACCGACGGTTCGACGTACGCCACGCGCCACGGTTCGGGGCCGAGCACGCTGAGCAAGGTGGCCGGATTCATCGTTCCCGCACCGACTTCGGTGTTGAACGGTTGCGCGATCACGCAACCGTGACCGGCCCAATAGGTTTGCAGTCGAAGGATCGCGTCCTGCATGGACAGAATCGACCCGGATCCTGGGTGAACGGCTGCGTCATCGGCCATCGGGCTACCTTATCCTCCGATCTCGGTCGAACTCGTGGCGGGCATGCCCGGAATTCCCAGGCCGGTAACGGTTTTCGGAGCGAAGAAACTGGACAAGTGACAACCTCCGCGGCACGCATCGGCCACGGCGCAGCCCGCGCAGCTGGCGCGAGTGGTGACGGCAGCGTGCACGCGGTCGGTAAGGGCCGGCCACAGATCGGCGACGGGATGGTCGGTGAGGCGACCGAAGTAGACGTTGCTATGCGGGCAGTTGCGCAACTGGCCGTCGTAGCTGACGCTGGCCCACACCATGCCGGATTCGCAGTGGCCGGATAGTTGGGAGAACCGCAGGCCGAGGGTGGGGTCGTCGGAGCGCAGCGGGGTGTCGGTGTCGCTGGTGCACAGTTTCTGCGCGCACGGCCAGGCGACGGTCATGCCGGGGCATTCGGTGGCGGTCAGGTGGTCGATGTCGCGCATGAGCGGCAGAGTCACCGAGACGGGGACGCCATAGCGGTCGTCGTTGCGGCCGGTGGGCACGTAGCGCATGACGCCGAACTCGCGGACCCCGAGCTGGTAGGCGTCGCGGATGACGTCGAGCGCGCCGGGCACGTTGTCCTGGACGAGGGTGAGTTCGGCAACCACGCTGATGCCGGCGTCGAGCAGCAGCCGCATGGCGGTGACGGCTTTGTCGTAGGCGCGGGGGTGGCCGGTGAGCTGGTTGTGCTGGTCGCGGTCGCCGTGGATGGACACCAGCGCGCAGCGCACGTTCGCGGCGGCGAGGCGGGCTGCGCGGTCGGCGGTGATGAAGTGCCCGTTGGTGAATACCACCTGGTACAGGCCGAGTCGGCCGCCGTGCTCGAAGATCTCCATCGCGTCCGGATGCAGCAGCGTCTCTCCGCCGCTGTAGCGGATGACGAAGCAACCCCGGTCGGCGCATTCATCAAGGATCGACGTCGCGAGATCGGTCCGGATGTGTTTCTCCGGCAGGTTACGGACTGCGCGGCGGATCTCGCTGTCGGACATCGCGGGGTCGATCTTCCACACGTTGTAGCAGAAGCCGCAGTTCCAGTTGCAGACCGCGGTCAGCTCTATCTCGAGCCGCAGCGGGAAATCGAGCCGGGTGTCGAACCGTTTGTCGATCTCCAGCAATGACCCGCCCTGCACCGGTGGCTGCTGGGGCGGCGCTGTCAGGGTTGTGAGGAGGGTGTCGAGGTCGGCGGCGACGCGAGTGGGGTCGGTGTGATAGCGGTCGGCGACGGCGTGGACGACGTTTTGGTGGTCGGCGCCGTCGTAGATCTGGTCGACCATCTGCCGGGCGACCGTGTTGCGTAATCGGTGGAAGGCGCCGGAGGAAGGGTCGAACAGTAATCCGAGGTCTCGGCGGTAGCGCAGGCGGTCGGTGAGCGTGCCCATTGTGGCGGTGGTCATCACGCGGCTCTCTTCTCGTGTCGGGGCGCCAGCCGGTCCAGCAGTCCGAGGACGTCGACGGTCACCCGTTCGGGGGACGCGCCGTACTCGCGGGCGATGGTCTGGGCGATCTGGTCGATGGTGTGGCCGGTGTAGGCGAGGTCGACGATGCGTTCGGCGGTAGGGTTGCGCAGCCGCACGCAGGTGTCGGTTTGCCAGTCGTGCAACAGTTTCTGTGCCGGGTTGTACCGGTAGTGCCGCAGGATCCATTGCGGGCTCCCGGATTCGGCCTCGTCGATCGCCCGGTACACGGCGCGAGCCTGGTCGAGGTGATCGCGCACCGAAGCACGCTGCAGCAGGCGTTCGGCGTACTCGGCGACACGGGGATCGGTGATCGGCATGCCGAGGCCGGTGATCTGCTGGAAGTTGGTCGACAGCATGACATCGACCAGGCTGAACTCACTGATCGCATAGGGCCCGCCGTAGGTGTCCAGCAGCCCGGCCACGACGTCGCATACCCACCGCGCCTGCTCGACCGCGGCGGGATCCAGATGTGAGGGTGGTTGCGGGCGAAGCGATATCGCGTATGGGGCGTCGTCGATCAACCGGGACAGGTCGTGCGAAGCCCACGCGCACACCGACCGAACCACAGCGCGGTGAGCCGGGGTGGAGCCCATCAGCCGGCTCCCCGACTCGGGCACGATCTCGTCGAGGTACTCCGCCATCGCCACCACGTCCGACGCCACAGCACCGGTCTCGGTGTCGACCAGGACCGGAACCCGCGGCAGCATGCGCACCACCGATCCCGCGAGCGCGTTTTCGGGGTCGCGGGCGGCGAGGTCGGCGAACCGGGCTTGGCAACCGATGTGGGCCTCGCGTTCCTCGGGGACATCGTCGACCGTCAGAACGCCCTCGGGGGTTTCGGTGGTGGGCCAGTCCAGTTCGATGCGCCGCTCGTCGAAGGGAATATCCTTCTCGCGCACGGCGATTCGCCCGCGCATCGACCAACCCGAAAAGTGCAGGTCACCTGCATACAAGATCAGCATTTCCCCCGGTTCTCCCTTCGACGACAGTCCTCAGCAGAGCCGGGCACCGCGGCATCGTCGGTACCCGACCCACTGCAGCTGTCAGTTGCATTGGCGGCTGATGAGCAGCTTGGTCTCGACCTCCGGCGATTCGTACTCCGTCACCGCGGCGACCGCAGTCTCGTCATCCATGGATTTCCCTCCCTCCGAACATATTTCAGGCGGTGGACATCCCGAGTCTTCCCCGCGTGGCCTGCGCGGGCTATCCCGTCTACCTGTCGTATTCGTGGACAGCGACCACCCGGCGATGGCCACATGTTGGACATCGAGCAGCGGCGCCGGGCATATCTCGATGTCGCCAGAGGAGAGACTGGACATATTGTGGACAGATGGTGCTCAGCTCGCCGCCGCCCATTGATCACGTAAAGGGGTGCTTGACCAAGCTGCGCCAGGGCCACGCGCTGGCGCGGCCGACCGCGTTGTTGAACGCGCTGGACGACCAGGTCCGGGCCTACTTGTGCCGCGACCGCAGCTGCACGCCCGGCTCCCCGGAACAGATCGCCGCCGTGGCCGCCACGATCCGCAGCGCAATCGACCAGCTGTCCGACGACGAACGCCTCTACGCCCGAGTGGATTTCAACCTCCACGCCGACCACCATTTCACTACCCTCACCGACCGGCAGGAGTCCCTGGCCGCCCATCAGAAATGCGCCTCCAAAACCGTGCGCCGGCACTCCGCACGCGCCCTCGACACACTCGCCTACCTGCTGCTCACCACACCTGTTCCGGCCGCTGACACCGCATCGCCGACGCCTCCGCAGCACGGCCATCAGCCACCGTCGACCGAAGCGCTCGACCTGGCGGCGACCGTGTTGCGCAGCTTCTGGCGGCTGCGCCCGGACGCTCGCGTGGACATCGTGTGTTCGGAAATCCCCGGGGACGAGCGGCCCGAGTACGCCTCACCGGCGGACCGGAACTATCTGCGATACGCGAAGTTCGCCGACCTGGACACCCTCATCTTCGTCCGCACCCGCCTCGCGCAGGAGGCACCGACGGTCGTCGTCCGCGATTTCGCACCGTCGGAGCACTACGACACCCACGCCGATGTTCTGATCGTGATCGGCGGCCCACCCTGGAACGCCAAATACCGGGAGTTCGTCCCTCAGCTGCCCTTCCACTTCGAACCCCATCCCCTCGGCCAGGACGACCCTCTCGTCGTCCCCGATCTCGACAACCTCACCCTGCCCCCACGCTGGACCCCGCGCGGCGAACTCATCGAAGACCTCGCCGTGTTTACCCGCCTGACCCTGCGCGGCACCACGGTCTTTCTGCTCGGCGGCTGCCTCACCCTCGGCGTCCTCGGCGCCGCCCGCTGCCTCCTCGACAACGAATGCGGGCCCCGCAACGCCGAATACCTCACCGGCCGTCTCGGCGACGACGACTTCGTGCTCGTCACCGAAGCCCGCCGCATCGGCGGCATCACCGACATCGCCGACCTCACCACCGTCGAGCCGCTGCTGCTACTCTCCCGAGGCATCGGCGAGAACTGGTCGGTCGTCGTCGACAACACCAAACGCTTCACCGACCGCCACCGCCCGGCAGGACAACACCGGTGACCGACCCGGCCATCGCCACCTACATCATCAACCTGCCCCGCCGCACCGACCGCCGCGCCTGGATCCACGCCCGCCTCCCGGCCGGCCTGAATCCCACCTACACCTCCGACCTCGACACCGTCATCGACGGACACCAACTCACCCTCGAGGGTCTGCACGCCGCCGGGATCAAACTGTTCGACTGGCGCATCGACTCCGGCAACCCCTGGTGGAACCGCCCCCTCAAATACGGCGAAATCGGCTGCACGTTAGCGCATCTCGCATGCTGGGCACATGCCGCCGAACACACCACCGCCCCCTACATCCTCATCCTCGAAGACGACGCCGTCCTCGACCCCGGCGTCGCTGGCGACCTCGCTGCCGGGCTCGGCCGACTCGCCGAGCATGGCGCGTGGTTCGATCTGCTGTATCTCGGCCGCTATCGGATCGAGCCCGACCTGCCCGCCCCGGTGCCGGGGTTCGTTCGCCCCGGCTACAGCCACTGCAGCTTCGCCTATCTGCTCACCCGTCCCGCCCTGACGATGCTGCTGGCCGCCGGGCTCACCGACGCCATCGTTCCCATCGACGAATTCCTCCCCGCCACCTACCTTCCGCACCCGCGCACGGACGTTCGCGCACGGTTCCCGCCCCGGCTCACCGCCCTGGCGTTCGAACCGCCTCTGGTGACGCAGCGGCCGAAGACCGACGCCGGCAGCGATACCGAGGACTCCGACTTCGTCGCAGACGGACCTCTGGCTACCGTCGGACGCGTGAGGTCCACTGGCCGATCAGCGCGGCGAGCCGCTGACCGGGCCAGCGATCAATCGGCGTGTGGACATTGATTCCGGTCACGATGTGCTCAGGCGGAACATCTTTGGTCACGACCGCTCCCGCCGCCACGTAGCTGCGCGGCCCGATCCGCACACCACCGACTACCCGCGCTCCGAACCCGACCACTGAATCCGCCTCGACCACCGGTGGTGCCTCATCGACACCCCACCACCCCAGATCCGGACGTGTGTACTCGTGCACCAAATCGCCCATCACCGTGGACCTGTCGCCGATGACCGTTGCGTCGCAGACGAACCCGGCCACACAGGCATCCTCGCCGACGTGCACGCGGTCGCAGACATACGCGCCGTGCGCTACGCGGGAGCGGGCGCCGATCACGCATCCGTAGCCGATCCGCGCGCGGTCCTCCACCACGCACTCCGCGCCCAGCACGGTGCCCTCGTGGACGATGATCTGGTTGAACAACAAGCAGCCCTCGCCCACCACCACTCGTTCGCCCGGTGACCGGGTGCCGCGTTGCGCGTCGCGGATCCTGGCCTCCTTCGGATACCCGAGCACGCACTGCTCACCGATAACGGCACCGGCACCGAACTGCACCTCCCCGTACAGATCGGCCAGGTTCATGACACCGTCGGTGACTGCTCAACCAGCCACCCGGCTGTCACCGCGATCGCCTCGTCTTCGCGCTCGCGGGAATCGAACCCATGGTCGGAACCCACGACGGTGTGCAGCCGGGTGCCCGGTCGCTTCCACGCCGCCTCAGCGGCAATGGGATACGAGACCGCGCCGTCCTGGTCACCGTGCACAATCAACGCCGGAACCTGGCTGGACGGAAAGTAGTCCGCCGGCCGGTAGTGCTCGAACTCGCCGAACAGCACACGCCCCAACTCGAACTCGCCATCCACAACGAGAAAACCCTTGTCCTGCAACTGCTTCTGCGGAATCGGACCGAAATTCTCTACACCCCAAGGCAACTCTGGTTCCAGGAATGTGTGCCGCAGGTCGAGCACCGGGTTCCACAGCACCAGCCGATGTAGCCCTTCCTCGAGCCACCGCAACGACAACAGGGTAGGCACCGCACCGAAGCTGGCAGCGACGACCGATAACGGACCGGCACACCGGCGGTGCACCAACTCGACCGCGGCCTGCAGATCCAAGCACTCTCCCGCGATCGTCACACCGCGTTGCGTCCCCCCGCTGGCACCGTGCCCACGGAACGAGAACCGCACCACATCGAACCCCGCCGCCGCCAACCGCTCGGCCAGCCGCACGAACATCCCGCCGCCCTCATCCAGGTCCACGGTGATCCCATGCGCCAGCAACACCGACCCGCGCACCGGCGACGCCTCCGCCGGATGCACCACGGCCTCCAGCTCGAGGCCATCCACCGACGTCAACTCCACACGTTCCACCCAGCCAGCTCCGTTCACTCGGTCCCGGCAGTCGACCACAGAGCATCCATCGTCTCGTGCGACACCTCCGCGCACAATTCACCCGCCGCCGCGAACGCCATATTCACGATCGTCCGCCGGCCCCGCCGGATCGGATGCACACGGTGCAGGGTGGTCTTCGTCCGCATCAGATACACCTCGCCCGCACCCACCTCGAGCCGATGAACCGCACGGTCCCGCAGAATCCCATCCACGTCAGGGCGATGCTTGTCCCACACCGTGTGCGGAACACACTCGACGAACCCACCGTCCACGACTGGAGGACACTCCGCGACCCATACGAGTGCGAAACTGTAGTCGTCCCAATGCCATCCGTGCGTATCCTCGGGTCGCTCCAACCGGGTGATCACGAACTGCTCCGGCTCGTAGGGACAGGCGAACACCTGCTCACCAGCTATGCGCGAGACCGCATCAATCACCGCCGAGGACCGGTAAGCGGACGGAATCACTGTGCCGTACTCAGCGATTCGTGCGCGCGTGGCGTTCCACATCCGCCGCGGCGTCGAATCGGTCTCCGCCAGCGTGAGGTCGCGACGAACGGCGATGGTGTCAGCCAACCGAACCGCCTCGACTGCAACAGTATTCACAACCTCTGGCGAGATAAACGATGTGACACTTACACATCCACACTCGTCGAGCGCTCGCCGCGCACAGGCAAACCCGTCATTCCTGTACACATGCCTCCCAACCGTCGCCGACGGTTACGCATTCGTTCCACGTGTTCGAGACCTAAAGCCTACGTAGACGTTCCGCTGCGGAGTTCCGACCAGCGGCCGGGCGACAACGCCCCCACTGACGCCTCGGCTGCTGCGCAAAGGGGCGACGTCTAGGCGGCAGCGGGCGAAAATTCTCCGGCCTGCACACCCTTGGTAAAGGCGACCCACTCGCCGATCGTGAATGACAGCGCCTGATTGCGGGAGTCGCGAAGCGTAGTTGTGCCGTCGGCCTCACGGATGATGGCCGGCATTCCGTCGAGCGGGCCTTCGAGGCTCTCTTCGGCTGCGACAACCGCAAGGAACTCGGGCCAGGCCGCAGCAGGGACGGCGATGATCGGCTCGTCGGCCGGATCACCCTGGTACTTGTCGTCGCGTATGAGCACGGTGTCCGCGTCCTGGCGGACCACGACACAGTTGGACGAGTCGCGCGAGAACGACGACTTAACCCAGCCAAGACTCACGACGACACAGCTGGACGTGTCGCGCGAGAACGACGACTTGAACCAGTGCCGCCCATAGTTACTTGCAGTGCCCATATAGATCATCCTACTCAACGGAAACCTCAAGTCTACCTGCGGATTCTTCGATCAACGCGAGGGACTCGTCAGGTGTGAGAGCCTGTCCCTGCACATGCTCGAACGATCGACTGAGGTCCAAGACCTTGTCGGGGTCTTCGATCATCTTCGCTTCTAGCGGTGACTCGAACCAGGCGAGTGGTCCGAGCTGCGCGCTGGTGAACTCCAGGACATGGAAGGTGCAACCACCCAGAATCGGCCCCTTCTCACTCGTGAACGGAACGATCCTGAAGTCGATCGTCGCCCGGTTCTCCCTGATGGTCCTGGCCAGGTATTGAAGCTGGTCGCGGAGCACTCCCGGCCCGCCGAACTGTTGCTCGATAGCGGCTTGACTGACCACTGCGACGAGGCGAAGCGGGTCATCGTCGAACAGTCGCTCTTGGCGCTTCATCCGCGCTGAGATCCGGCGGTTGACCTCCCTGGCCGGGATCCCGATCTGATCGGCCTCTATAAGCGCCCGCACGTACGTCTCTGTCTGAAGCAATCCCGGGATGAGCAGGCTTTCGTAGGTTCGTACCTCTTCGGCACCGTATTCGAGACCGAACTCGTTGATGTGCTGCGCGGAGAAGACCTTGCTATAGGCGGCCCACCATCCGCTGCCCATCGCGTATTCCCGCAACTTCAGCAGATGCTCCCGCTTGTCATCGGGGAACTGGAGCGCTTCGAGTACCTGCAGAAATCGCTCCGGCTTGACCAGCTTCTTCTCGTTTTCGAACCTCGACCAGAAGGTGCCCACGACGCCAGCGGCGCGTGCCAGGTCCGGCCCGGTCATGCCGAGTTCTTCGCGCCGGTCACGACAGATGGCAACGATCTCCCACTTGGCGGCTACTGACGAGATTGGTGGCATCGGAGCCCTTCCTTCCCAGCCTGGTGGATGTACCGTACACGCGCGATCTTCACCAGCATATCTCCGGTAAGTACCGTAGTCATTTCCTACAGCACTTGCGTGGTGTTATTTACCAACATATAGTCCGATGTGTCGGCCGTCACGCCGGTGGGCGAGGTGACGGACGTTCGCCGCAGGACTAATCCGGCCCTGCGACCAGCGACAAGCGGGTGATAGCCATGCAGCTCGTCTCGGGGATGGATGCGTCTGACCGCCTATCGGCGCAGTACGTCGGCCACGGCCGCTGGTCGCCGTTGTGGCTGCCAGGCCGCACAATCTCCACCGCAAAAGCGATATCAGCGATCCGAGCGGCTGAAGCGCTACAGCATGAACCTCCACCAGATGACTTGGCGTGGAACGTTATTCGCGAGGGAGCAGAGGCGCTAGGGCTGACGCTTCGGGAGTTCGGCCAGTACCTTGCGGTCGAGTGCGAGATTCCTCCTGTGGTTCCGGAGCGAAACACGTTGTGGCAATGGCGGTTTCCGAGGCGCACATCCAGGGGGCCGCGATGAATCCTCGGCGGCTGATGCTGGGGTACATCCGCGAGGAGCTGCTGCTCGACGTGGTCGAGGCGGAGCGCCAGCTGGACGTGTTCGCGTTCGCGGAGGGCTTCTGCTTGGGGCGGGCATACCGCGATGCGGGGACGGCGACGGGTTCGTTGTGGGTGCTCGCCAACGAGATCGAACGAGGCGAGTGCCGCGATCTGGTGGTTCCGTCGCGGATGCACTTGGACGCGGTACCCGGGCCGAGAAGGGTTCTGGTGCAACGGTTGTGGGCGATGGATCCGGCGGTACGGGTATGGTCGCTGGATCACCGAGAGGGGCCGGTCGTGCTCCGCCGGCGCGAGCGAGGGGCCGACCCATCGCATGACGCCGGTATGACGGAGCTGGACGGTTTCCGGTGCCCGGTGTCGCACCCCGGACAGTCGATCGCCCGGCTGCACGTACACGAGAGCCTGACGCGGGCGGGGCTGCGCGACATGGTCGCCCCGGTGGACGTCGTGGTTGGCGCGCTGCTCGATGAGGCGTTGGAGGCCGTGCGGTACCGGACGAGTCGTGAGTATCCGATCTATACCCGCACCGCAGCGGCGCTCGACCAGTTGGCGAGCGAGGCATTTGGCGAGCTGTGGATACGACTGCTGATCACGCGGTCGGACGAGCTCGTGGTCGAGGTCGTCGAGCGCCGTGAACACGAACAAGACCTGTTACCGGCTGCTCTGGTGCCTCTTGGGCGGTACGGGCGAATGCGGCCGCGAGAGGGCGGAACGCTGACCTGGTGTGCGTTGCCGCTGGTGGCGGCATGGACGGAAATGACCCATGCGATTCGAGCTCATCAACAGATCGCCGCCGGGGGTGCATGGTGAACCGTGCCTTTGCGATTGTGCGACAGGACATCTCAAGCAACGTGACCGACGAACACGTCGCACGGATCCGCGAGCTGGCTGCCGCCCGGCACTGGACCCTGCGCGGCGTGTTGACCGCACCCGATGACGCCTGCTTCGGACCGCTAGTGGCGACGCTCGGCGAGGACCGGATCGAGACGTTGGTGGTGCCGTCGGTGCTGCATGTGACCGGCTGGTTGGTCGAGATCCGGTACCACGTCGAGATTGTGACGCTGGAGCCATTCATGCGCTGGCCACGGCACTCGGCGCACAACATCACCGGCCGATCGGGCCCTGCCACCGCAGCAAGGCAGGGGCAGGTGCTCCGCGCGGGCGACCACGTCGGTGTGGGCGGTGATGCGTTGTGGGACTGACGCGGTTGATGTACGGGATAGTGCGCGCCGACCTGGCCGGCGTGGCCGCCGAGGACTGCGTCCGGGAGATCCGCCGGTGGGCGCCGGACCATGGCTTCGACCTGCGTGGGATCGAATGCGCCTACTCCGACACATCGTTCCCGCTCCTCATCGCGACCTTGCGGCCATCGCGGATTACCGCGGTGGCGGTGCCGTCACTGATCCACGTCGCTGGTTGGGTCGACGCCCTGCGCAGCGAGGTGGACGTGTGGACGATGCACCCCCTGCGGTGCTGGCCTCATTGTACGGCCTCACCGACCGATCCGGATGCGGCACAGCCGCAGCGGAGGCGACGGGAGTGACCTGTCATGGAATGCCATCTGACCGTGCAACTCGACGACGGCGCGCCATTGCATTACCGGGCCGACCGGCGTGTGGCGGAAGCCTTCGCTGCTGCCGCCGCCTATCTGGCCCAGATCACCATCGACGACCACGTGCGGACCTGGATGCCGCAGCTGCCCTGTCAGAGCCTCTGGCAGTAGCTCCGGAACGCGACGACCGCCGACCACTCGAACGAGGAGCAGCCGTTGATGCCCCATTCGGAGCGTCGGGGACCGGCCACGCCGACAAGGCGAGGAATCACGATCAATTCAACAAAGGAGAGATCATGCCCACCACTATCGCGGCCATCTCAGCCACGAGCACTGACGTCGACCTGATGATCGAGCAACGCTGCAACGTGTACCGGGATCTGTTCGAACTCAACGCTTTCCGTGATCCTGCCACGGGTGCCATCCACATGGGTACCGGCCGGTTGTGGGCGGTCATCGTTCCGAAATCTGTTGGCGCACGGGCCAGAACACTGTTGCGGGAGCAATGCGTGCCGGTCTATTCGGTCGACCATGCGATGTGGGTATTCCTGACCGATCCCCCAGCGCACACTCCGTACAGCGTCGAGGTAGGGGTGAATCTGTGCCGATTTGGTGCCGCCGCCGTACTTCCCGGCAGGAATATCGAGCTGCCGACACCGGGCAACGAGAAACGGTGCTGGCTCCAGCCACCCATCGCGGGCGGCGCCCGGCCGCCGTTCGACACCGTGGTCGACGCCATCGTCACCGCGGGCAACTGGGCGAGGTGGCCGTGACCGACATGCACACGCGGTCGCCGATGGACTGCCAGCTCGACCCGGCCTGGCTGGAATGGTCGACCGACAAGGACGAGCGGCTCCGCGAATTCTTCACTCACGACGTCCCGGCAATGGTGGCGGACAAGTACTCCACCGCGGGACTGCGCACTGCCGAACACGCACTGCTGCAACGTTTCCCGCCGGGCACATCCGCAGTACCCGGGGATGACGCTGTCGTACGGTTCGCGTGTTATCTCGGGCAGGTGTTCGTCGAGAGTTTGACCGCCTACTGGTTCAACGATCCGTTCCCGTACACGGCACCGCGAGCAACGATCCGGTTCGAGTTCACCGACGTCCGGATCGACGTCCACGACCAGGTCGTTCTCGCCCTACATCACCGCACCGGCACCCGGTGGCACGACCTGCACACCGCGCTCGCCTCCCGCTGCCGCGCGTGGTGGGAATCCGGCCGCAGCGCCCGATAGCCCCCCGATACGCGCTGCTCGGTGCTGAATCAACGAGATCAGCACCGCACCCAACGCATGCCAGACAACGCAGAAATCACAGGGAATAGGAATGGCTGAAGGAATTGTGAAGTGGTTCGACAAGAAGCGCGGCTACGGATTCATCGCCGTGCTCCACGGGCCGAATTTGTTCGTGCACTTCTCGGGAATCGAGAACAAGGACGTCACCTGGATACAGACCGGCATGCGGGTCTCCTACGAGGTGGAAATCGGCCGCCGAGGCCCGAAAGCGGTCAACGTCCGCCCCGCCCACCGCGATGACAGCCAGCCACGCAGACAGGGGTGATGTCCGGTGGAGTCCAACCTGTTCGTCCACGCCGACGGGGTCCTCGCCGAGTGGCTGTGCCACGCCCGAGTGATCGGGCTGACCCCGCAGCGAGCGGAACATTTGCTCCGAATCCATGGCGACGATCCGCCCGGCGACTGCCCGGTCCATCTGGCCGCCCTACAGCTGCTCACCGAGCCATACGGGCCGCCCAGACAGGTTGGCGAGGCCGCCGAATCTGCTGCCGATCAGGAAGCAGCGAAGCACGGAGAGTGACCCGAAATAGCAAGCCCGAGAAGACGAAAGGGGAAAAGGGGTTGAGCGAGTGGAGGCTGCGCGCGGCATGCCGCAAGTACGCACCCAACACATGGTTCCCGGATCAGCGGGGCGAACTGCGCCGCCGCGAGGTCCAACGTGCAGTGAAGATCTGCCGGACGGAGTGCCCAGTCCGGCGACACTGTGCGCAGGAAGCACTCCAAATGGGTGCGCGGTCGGGGATCTGGGGTGGTGTCGACCTCGGCGAGGGAGCAAACCCACTGCCCAGTCGGAGAATCGCAGACCTGTGGCGCGTCGTCAGGGAGAGCTGAATTGACTTCGGCCATAGAGGCTTTCAACAGCGACGATACTCCGCGCGGTCGAGCCTTGCTGTGGCTGGCGCACATGTTGCCGGCACTGCTGATCCCGGCGCTCGGAGTACGGCTGCTTTCGTATGTGTTTCCCGAGTCCAGATGGGCAGCTGCCGCCGATCTTGCCGCCACATTCCTGCTCGGCGCCGTCTATCTGATCTTCCTGCTGCACACCGGATTGACGCGCATCTGCGTGCGTTGCATGAATGAGGTTCCCGAGGATGCGCCGATCCGGGCCGAACGACTCCACCCTGTACTCTGGTTCGTTCATCGAACGCAAACCTGGCGCGGAAATTCGGTATGCGTCGCCACCCTGATCGTGGTGTCACTCGGTTCCGGATGGCTGGGAATCCCACGCCTGCCGTCGAATCTCGCCATGACCGCCTATCTGTTCGCGACGGTCTACGGCTACTGGTTTCACCATCGTGTACGGCCGTGGTGCCGCTACTGCCCGCGGTGGGACGACGGCGGCGGTATCAGCAAACCGTCCCCCGACCCGGTGGCACACGGCACCCGAACATGACGGCTGCTGATGCGATCTTGCTGCGGACGCCCTAACCCGGGTGAAGGCGTCACGGAATCCACGCCCGATCCGGCCACTGGCGGGATACGACAATACGCAGGCGGGTCGGCCGGGCGAGCCCCCGAAGGGGGATCTACCGGAAACGACATCCGCCGGGAAGTGCTCGCCCCCGTGAACGACGGCATCTCGCATGCGGGCACCTCGAACAAACCGACGTAATAGGAGGAGGGCTAATGGCTATGGCAGATACTGCTGACAACCACGGCGAGTTCACAGAGGCGCTGCGGTTATTCTTCCGCCCGGAAGTCGTGGCCCGGTTTCACGTGCTCGGCACTGATCCGCCGCCGCTCTGTGCGGAGGACGATCTTCGCGCGATCGGGTTCAGATCCGGCCCATATATGGCGGTGGTCGGATATAAGAAGGGCCGCAACGGAATCCCGCTGCGCGAGCCGTGGCGCTGGAGCGCCCTGTATGCCCGCGACGGCGCTCCCGGTGACCTGAATCTGCCTGTCCGCGACGCCTTCAATGCTCTCGACGCTATCGACAGCGACGTGACCGACACGCGCCGCAACGGGGCGCAGGCCGCGGTCGACGCGATCTGCGAACACATCGCCCGCCACTTCGGATACATCCTCGAGGGAGCGACCGGGAAACGATGAAATATGCCCGCCCGCAACCTCATCCGCTCGATTCCGGTGTGTATCGGTACCTCGGTCTACGTGAACTCGCGGCACGGGCGGGGGTCGACCGCCGTCACGTCTACAAAGTGCTTACCGGGTCGTCTCGGCGTCTCTGGGTGCCCGCCGCCGACGTCGTGGTGGGCCGTCGCCACGGCTGGTCACTGCCCTGCATCGACCATTGGCACGATACCGGCTATCGGCCCTTCGCTCGGCCGCCGACCATGCTGTTCGCGGACTCGGTCACCATGCAGCGCTTGTACGGCACGCGCTGGGAGCGGCTGTGGGAACGCATCGGTGACGGGTCGATCGCCGCGCCGGTGGTGTGGGTCGACACCGACCCGGGCTGGGTCCCACCGTACGCGCCGAGGTTCGGTGCCCGATGAACCACACGCGGACAGCGGAAACGACGGCGCCCGAGCCGTCTTCCACATCAATGACCACACCGCCCCCGGGTCCTGTTCTTTCAGATCTTCGGCGGTCTCGGCGCGCATCTCAGCGCCGACTCCGTGCCGCTGGCGTACTGCCGACGCCGGTGGCCGACCAGCAAATGCTCTGGCCATCGCGATCGAACACCGCTGCCAGCCGCACATCTCACCGGCATCTCCGTAGTGCGCGGGCTTGCCGCAAGAACAGGACTGTGGTCCATAGACACGCCGGCCGGAATGGCGCCCGGATCGCCCCGGGCCCGTTCCGGAGCCAGCGGCAGCCCGCCTCATCCTCGCCGCCGTAGCGATCAAACGAACGAACCCCGGTTGATGAGTTCCCAGACTGGGTGACCCGGCTGGCTGGAGCGGGGTTTCCGGTTGTTGTCACCGGTGGCAGCTCCGGGGCGGACTCCGTCCCGTCGGCCTGGGTGCGGTCTCGGCGGTGTGGCGCGCGGCATCGATGCCGTGCGAATACCGACATGGATCCGGATCGATGCCGTGCCACACTCTGGGCATTGGGGTCTTGATCTGCGTATATTCGGAAGTGGAGTCGGAGCCGCCGGTCGGAGCGCCCTCCTCCGCCTGATGATGATCTTGAGCGACCGAAGTCACGCCGTCCATCACTCGAACGGACGGGAGGGCGTGATGGTAGCGAGTATCGCCAGACAGCAGTGGGAACGCGCTGCGGAGATGGTGGCGTGTGACGCCGCGGTCTTGCGAAGGATGCACACGCTCGGGGAAGTGAATGGGTGGGCGGTCGACCACGGTCTTGTGGGTTCTATGTGGGGGAAGGTCAAGTCTGAGCTGGTTCGTCAGCTCGATATCGATGTCGACGCCATGTACGCGACGGAGTTCGACCGCTGGTCGGGCGAGATTCAGTCGGCGGCCATGGTCTCGGGGCGGTGATCGAGTTGTCCGCGGCTGGCGACGACTTCGAGGGCTCGTACGCGGTCTGCGATCGCCGCGGGCGGCCCGTGGTGTGTCGCCGTTTCCACGACGAGGACCGGCTCTATCAGCCGGGCGAGCCGTCGACAGCGCACCTGAGCGCTGCCGAGAAGGCGATCTGGCTGGCAGGCAAGGCCCGTGCCAGCGCGGGGATCGACGCGGGGGTGGCGGTCGTGCATGCCGCGAGCGCATTCGTCGACGGCGACGTCCTCAGCCCGCTCGCGCACATCGCAATGGAGCTGGACATCCAGCCCGACAATCCGGCGGTCGCATGCTGCCGCGCGAACCGGGCTGTCGACTGGCACACCGTCGAGCTCGCGCGGCTGATCAGCTGGCGACCGGTCCGTCCGGTTGACTTCTGCCAGCTGGTGCGGACTGCGCTGTGCCCGGGTGTTGTCGATGGGGTTTGTGGGAGTTGGTGATTCGGCGGAGTAAGGAGAGTCATGACCGACGAGGTGATTGACCTGCCAGTGCGGGTGAACCGGTTGTTCAGCACGTTTCATGCTCGGGGCGAGCCGGAGCCGCGCGTGGAGGATGTCGCTGCCACTATCGGTGCGGCGCTGGGCAGAACCGTGCCATCGGAGACGATCACGGCGTTACGCGGTGATCCGCACGCAGTTCTCAGCACCGACACGGAGCTGCTGGGGGCGTTGGCGCGGCACTTCCATGTGCGGGCGGAGTATCTGACTGGCCCGGAAGACGAGGCGATGGCGATCGACCGGCAGCTGCGGCTGCTGTCGGCCGCACGCGATGCGGGTGTGCAGCATCTGGTTCTGCGGGGTGACGAGGTGGATGTCGATGCCCTTGCGAGGGAGCTGTCGAAGCTACCGGACCAAGAATCCGGTACCACTTGACCAGCAAGAATAGACTGTTCCGTACGGAAACAATGCGTGCCACAAAATGGACGACAACCACCCGCTCGACGTAGCCCGGATGGGAGGGGAGCTCGTGACTAGTCAGGCAGCACAGGTCCAGGACACCGCTCAGCTCGTGCCGGTCCCTTGGCCGTGGGATCCCCACGAGTACGTCGCGCAGGTCGCGGAGTATCGGCAGCGGCCGATCACGGTGTGCCCGATCGATCCGAATGCGTTGTCGGGCACCGGGTGCGGCACCGGAAGCGGCTTGTGGATCGCCCGCGAGCACGACGACATCATCATGATCGGTGCGGCCACCGAATGGCACGCCGACCACATCCTCGCCCACGAAATCGGACACATGCTGCTGGGCCACGGATCGAGCACACCGGTCGGCCCGGCCGATGATCTGCCGCTGCAGGCGCTGATGCCCGACCTGGATCCGGCCTCGATCCGCCACGTGCTGCGCCGCCAGGACTACGGGACTGCCCGTGAACGCGACGCCGAGACCTTTGCGGGTTTGGTCATGGTCGAGGCCACCTTGCCGCGGCGCTCACCGTCACGGTTTCGGTCGACATTCTTCCTCGGCCGGCACCGATGAACCGATGACCTCGCCGATTCCCGGCTGGATCGCCTGGCCGGCACTGGCCGCTGTCGTCGTCATTACTGCGGGACGATGGTGGCTACTTCACGACAAGATCATCGACCGGCTTATCAACCGGGCACTGCTGGCCGGTCTTTCCGGTTTCCTGCTGCGGGAGGCATGGCTTGAGCACCTCGTGACGAAGATCGTGTGGTTCGCCAGCGACACGGATGTGGTGCAGCTGTGCAGGCAGTTGTCGTTCGGCTCGATCCTGCTGAGCGTCTCCGCCATCTACGGCATCGCGAAGCTATGGGACGGCGCGGATCCGGGTACTACCTGGCGCCGCCAACGCGGCTACGATCTCGTCGCCGTCGTCGCGACCGTCGTCATCCTGGCCGCCGGTACCCCTGCCCGGCACGCAGGGCAGCTGATCGACCAGCACATGGGATGGCCCGCAGTGATCGCGTGGATGGCGTTCTACGCGCCGATCGGAGCGGCCGCGATGGTGGTCGGCCGCGTCAGCATCCGCGAACTACGCGGTGAGGCGACCTGGCGTGAACGCGTCCTGTCGCTCGGGGTGCTCGGCATCGCGCTCGCGATCGGACTGGATTCCGTGGCCACGCCGATCCTGACCGCGTTCGAGGTCATGCACGATCGACCCGCGCAAGATCCGGACATGAGCCGCAAAGGCTGGATCTTCTTCCTGGCCACCGTGAGCGCCGGGGCCGTGGTGGCGGTGCCGCTGGTCAGCACGATCCTCACCCGAACCGGCTGGGACCGCACCGGCCGCTACTGCCGGCGCCTACAGCCGGTGTGGCGTGACCTCACCGCCAGCGTCCCCGAAATCGTCCTCGGACCTCTCGACGATCGCGGGCGGGTCGAGCCCGCCACCCGGCTGCACCGGATGATCATCGAAATCCGCGACAGCCTCCTGCACCTCCGCCGCTACGGCGGCGACCCGGACATCGACCCGGCCGAATCGGCAGGCACGCTGCCCTACGCTGTGACCGTCGCCAAGGCCATCGACGCCAAGAACGCGGGCCACATCCCCGCCACCCCGGCAAACCCGACGCTGCAGCCCATCCGTCTCGGCGCGCGTGACCTCACCTCCGACCTCCGGCAACTACTCGACCTCGCCAAGGTGTGGCCACACGCCCGCCGCCTCGCCGCAGCCGATGGCACCCACCGTCCGCATGACATTGACCGCGACTAGCAGGAGACCACCCATGGCGATGAGCCCCACTCTGATCTCCGGCCCGGGTTCGCGGCTGCCTCATCCGCGGTGGCGGCTGCCGGTGCTCGGGGATCTGCTCACCATGAACCTGGCCAAACCGACCCAGACCTCACTGCGGGACGCACAGCAGCTGGGGCCGATCTTCGAGCGGCGCATCGTCACCTGGCCGATGATCGTCGTCTCCGGCGCCGACCTCATCGCCGAGATCAACGACGAACGCGCCTGGACCAAACACGTCGGAGTGCTGTTCAAAAAGATCCGCCCCGTCGCCCGCGACGGGCTGTTCACCGCCTACAACCACGAGCCGAACTGGGCCAAAGCCCACAACATCCTCGCTCCCGCCTTCACCCAGGCGTCCATGCGCTCCTACCACCACACCATGACCGGCACCATCGGCGAACTCCTGGATACCTGGGGCGACGAGCGGTGGATCGACGTGGCCGAAGAAATGAACCGGCTCACCCTGGAGATCATCGCCCGCACCGGATTCGCGTTCTCGTTCGACTCGTTCTCCCGCCCCTCCGACCAACCGCACCCGTTCGTCGAGGCCATGCTGCGCGGGCTGACCTACATCAACCGCAACGCCAACCTCCCACCGCTACTGCAGAAGACTCTGGGGCGGCGCGCAGCCCACCAGCATCGCCGAGACATCGCGTTCATGCACCGCACCGTCGACGACGTCATCGCAGCCCGGCAGGCCAGCGGCACCGTCGGCGAACACACCGACCTGCTCGACCGCATGCTCACCACCGCGGACCCCGACACCGGAGAACGACTGGACGCCAACAATATTCGCAACCAGATCCTCACCTTCCTCGTCGCCGGACACGAAACCAGCGCCGGCGCACTCGCGTTCGCCCTCTACGAACTCGCCCGCCACCCCGACATCGCCGCACAGGCTCGCACCGAGGTCCGTGAGCGCTTCCCAGGGCCCGGCCGGCCAGCGATCGCCTACGAGGACGTGGCGAGGCTGCGGTACCTGCGGCGAGTGGTGGACGAAACACTGCGGCTGTGGCCGATCGCACCCGGCTATTTCCGGGAAGCTCGCCACGACGTCACCATCGGCGACGGGAAATACCGCTTCCGGCAAGGTGATTGGGTACTCGTCCTCACCCTGCACGCGCACCGCGACCCCTCGACATGGGGGCCGGACGCCGACCGGTTCGACCCGGACCGGTGGTTGCCGGAACGGCACCGCGAACTCGGCCGGCAGCAGGTGTACAAACCCTTCGGCACCGGACACCGAGCCTGCCTCGGCCGACAATTCGCCTACCACGAAATCCTGCTCACCCTCGCCCACATCCTCCACCAGTACGACCTCCACACCGACCCCGGCTACGAACTCGACGTTGCCGAGCAAATCACCATCAAACCAGCAGGGTTCCCGCTCCGCCTTGTCCGCAGCACGGCAGTATGACGATCATGGCGGGATCGGATGACGCATCCACATCTACGCATCTTCGATCTCCCGGCCGCCGAATTCCCTGGTGTCAACAACTCGCGAAGGCTGACCCCCATGCGAATTCGCTAAGGGGTCAGTCTTCAGAAGTTGCCGACACCTGGTCACTTGTCGAACTCCACCGCCGCATCGCCCGCCAGCTTCCGCAACCGCGACTACTGACTACGCATGCTCCTCATCGGCGGCGGACTCACCCACCCCCACCTCAGGAAGGAAGAGCCAGCTACCTTTTGAGCACGATAGGAACGGGCAGTCAAGAGCATGGAGTACTCGCTATTAGTCCCAATTGGCTCTCGTTGAGCATACATTCGGTAACGAGAATCTGTGCATGTCCTGCCAGGTAAAAGACTGTTCGAACGGTGCCGCAACTGTTCGGAACCTCGATCCCGACAAGGTCGGCGGGTGGGCCAGCTTCCCGATGGAGGTGGCTTTGTGTCAGTCGCACGGGGCCGCGGTCGGTGCGGGGGCCTCCTGGGTCTGCCACAGTCCCGAAGGCGTGTCTGGATGGGAAGTGCTCGTCGGTGAGCAGCAGATCAAGGACCTCAACATGTACGTTTTCCAATCTGCGCCGACGAAGATCAGCAGCGGAAGCGCCAGCACCCGAGACAGTGGGGTACTGCCTCGTGGCCGCAAGGTGTCCATCAACGCTCACCAGGCTGGAAGCCGAGAACCATCCACGACCATCGATCTTTTTCTCGATCCCGCTCAGGCCCACGAGCTAATCAAGCTGCTGGAGTTCTACATCGAGGTCGAAGAGAAGCTCTCTTGATCGGCCGTGTGCCAGTTGTAACGTTCGAGGTTGGTGTGACGCATTCGCCCGTGTAGCCGTCGGCTTCCCGCTCGAAAGAGCCACCGGCATTTATTTGGCCAATGCGTACTCACACGAATCTCGAATCGGTTGTTGAGCCAGTCTCGTCGTCCACGGCAGAGACGCTGGGAGCAACCTGCGAGCGGGATACGCTCGGTGTACAGACCTTTGTTGCCCAGAGCTCTCAGTAGGGGAAGTTGCGCGGGTGAGCCGGACTAATCGGTTTCAGTCAACGTTTTCCGCCGTGGTCGGCGCGCGGAGAATAGCGTTACGTCACCGACGTCGGTGACGGTGTGCTCGTCGAACGCGGCGTCCAGCGCTGCCTCGAGATCATCGCGGTCGTCGTCGCTGTTATTGAACGCGCCCGCCCTGCTGTATGCGGTGGTGAGGAATCGCCCGAACAGGGTCCGCGGTGTGCGGTCGCGGCCGAGGATGGTGGACCCGAACAGCACGCCGTTATCGGCGAGTACCTTTGCCAGGTGTCGGAACGCGGCGCCTTTCTCGGTGAAATTTCCTGGGATGCAGTGCATTACGAAGTTGAGGCCGATCGAGTCGTATCCGATTCCCGCTGCGGCCGGCACCGGATCGAGAACGCTTCCGACAACCTCGTCCACGGAATGTCCCGCCTTGCGCAGCCGCCGCGCGGTGAACGCCAGGGGCGTCGGGTTCAGGTCCATCAGGGTGATCTGCGCTGGCCCGTCCGGGAACCGTGTGTGGGACAGGTACCAGCCCGAGCCGGGACCGACCTCGAGGTGCCGCTGTCCGACGTGCTGATGGTAGGGCTCGAGCATGGTGTGCGCGTCGCAGCGCCATCCATATCGGTTGCTGAGCCGGATGACCCAGACGTCGTAGACGGTCAGGAACGCCACCGAGTACGGCGCGGCCGCCTCGCGTACGGCAGTCTGCCGAGCCGATATTTCGGCGTTGTCGTGGGAAGCGCTCAATTGAAACACCCCGCTGTGCCTGGTCGTTGGTGTCGAGCCGGACCGTAGTTCTCAGCATCCCACAAGATCTCCATCCGGCACTGCACCGCCTGTCGATCACCGGTGCTCGATCGTCCGCGGCGGGTGCTGTCACACCGGCTCACCGGAGCTATCGGCTCGCTCGTGATTGGTATCGCTGTTCGAATTCCTGCCGGAGCGTGTCGTCGAGGTCGTCGGCACGGTCGATCAGCCAGCGCCGGTACAGTCGCTCGGCAGCCTGGGGGTCGTCCGGGGAGACCGGGACGGCCAGCGCCTCGCCGAAGGCGATCTCGACCAGGGGGTGCACCTGGGTGCCGCGGTTGCGTTCGAGGATGTCGGTGACGAACGGGCCGATGATGCCGCTGACAGCCTCGTCGAGGCGGGCGATCGCGTCGGGTAGCTCGGCGACCGCAGCGGTATGCAGCATGCGCTGCGCCTCCAACAGCGGGAGCAGCTGCTCGAGATCTAGCGACGTGCTCGTCGCGCCGAGCTCGAAGGGCTGTCGGCCATCGCTGTCGACCACGCGCGGTTCGCGGCCTTCGTAGTAGGCGGCTCGGGCCGACCCGGGAACCCAGCCGAGACCGGTGTCGAACTTGCGGAAGGTGCTGGGCCGCACATTCTCCGGCAACTCGCCACGCTCGGCGTAACTCTGGGCCTGAACCGCGGGGCCGCCGAGGTCGTGGACCTCCGGCATTGTCAGCCCCCGCTGTTTGCGCCGCTCACGCACTACCCGGGCGAAGTACTCGTCGTGGGCTCCCATGTCACTGAATGCTACATGAAAACTGTACTGAAGTCCCTGAAATGTTCGCAACAAATACAGTACCACCAGATTCTCAGACTTTTCATCTTGAAAACATCGCAAAATCCGCCTAGCTTGGAGTGACGTATCTCACGCCAGGTGGGAGCAGTGGCCGCCCGGTCGTGACCGAACAGGAAGCGAGGGATGTGCCATGAGTGTGTATGTCGAGAACCGTTCCGATTCCGATCGTGTAGTCAGGACCGCGCTGGCCGCGGCCGTGGAGGCGGCCGACGGCCGGCACACGACGGTGAGTATCTGGGTGGTCTGGATGCGGGGCAGGCGGGTGCTGGGGTGCGAGTCGGTGACCCGGCTGGACTGCGAGATGCCGGTGTCGGTGCCGCCCCACGCGGATGGGGCGGTGGTGGCCGCTGTCGCACCGTTGCGGGTGGCATGGCCGGTGGTCGAGCGGGTGAACGTGATCGCCGACTACCTCGACACGCGGGGCCTGCGGGTTCGTCCGGTACACGTGCACGCGCTGCACGAGGGCGCGATGTGGACGTCGTTGCGAGGCACCGCGATCGCCGGTACGGTCCCGGCCTCGCCAAGACCCGGCGTGCCTCGCCGTCACGGCTGGCTACCCGGACTTGGTGTCGGGTGGCGGATGCTGGGTGCCGCGATCGCGCCGCTGGCCGCGCTGATGTTCGCACTTCCGGTCGCGTACGCGGGTCCGGCCGGTCAGCCGGGCGTGAGCCCGCCGCCGCAGCCGGGTCAAGCGGGTGTGACTGCGCCTGTGCTGCCGATCGGCCCGGTAGATTCCGCTCCGATCAGCCGACCGGTCCCTGATCCGAACCTCGACGAGTCTCGGGCCAGCACACTGGAGACCGAGCCCGAATCGCTGGCCATCTCTCCTCCGGCTGTCGAGCAATCAACCACTGCACAGTCGGCCGCGGGTCAGGTTGCCGTGGAGATCTTCGTGGCTTCGCCGTCGTCCGGGCGGCCCGGCCCGGAATCATCCGCTGACAGCGACATCACCGCCGTCGACGAGGGGTTCGTCGACGATCCGCTGAGCCCGGTTCCCGAGCACGACGTGGTGCGCCTGGGCGGAGTCGAGGTGCCGCGACCGGAGTGGCTGCCGGTCGAGGTGGCCGCGCAGGAACGCCACTGGAACGACTTCCTGACCGACGAGGCCGCGTCGGTTCTTGATCAGGCCGGATTGTCCAGCGCGGCCTCCGACACCGTTCTGGGAGTCACCGGCGAGGACGAGCCCGCGCCGATGCCGTCGGAATGGGAGCACGTCGCGGCCGTGCTGCCCGACCCCGTCCCGCTGGACCTGCCGGTCGAGGTGCCCGAGCCGGTGGCGGCGATGGCTGGAGAGATCGTGCCGCAGATCGCACAGGCCGTGGAATCGGTGCTGCTGCAGTCCGGTCTGCCGGTCGGGTGAATGGCGGGAGGTGACTGGTGATGGACATCGAGACACCCGTGAAAGCCAACGGTGTGCAGGGCCAACGGCGCAGCCGCACAGGGGAATTGGCGGCGTGGCTGTCCACGACGAGGATCAGTCCGGTGCACCGTCGGCTGGATCCGCGACGGCACGGATCGTTGCGTGAGCATGACCGGCGGGCGCGCCGCGACTTCCGGACGGTGCGACTTCTGTCGGCTGCTGCGGTGGCCGTGGCAGCCGTCGTCTCCCTCGTGATGCTCATCCGGCCCGGCCAGGAGCCCTCGTCGATCAATGCCGCACCGGTGACGGCGACGACATCGGCGCCGACCGGGCGGCCCGACGCTTCCATTCGTGTGACCGGGAATGCGGTGGGCTGCGGGCCCGGTGCGGTCGAGGCTGCTGCGGTGCTGGCCGGGGCCCGCCCGCCGATGCCGGGCGCTGGTGAGGACGCCGTCGCTGTGTTCGAGGCCGCCTATTACCACGCCCGTGACGCACACCTGGCTCGCGAGGTCGTCGCGGCGGGTTCGGCGATACCGGCCGCCTCCGAGATCCAGGTGGGCATCGACTCCATCCCCGCCGGCACCACCTACTGTGCGCGGACCCGGGCCCTCGCTGCGGGCCTGTCCGCGGTCGAGGTCACCGAGTTCCGCCCTGGCGAACCGGAAGTCACATGGCGGCAACGGATCTCGACCACACATGTGGACGGGCGCGCGGTGATCACCGCTATCACGCCCGAGTAGGCCACGCACCAGCCGGTGCGCCATCTACAGCTATCTCATCCATCAATCATCAACGAAGTTCCGTTCACGAGAAGGGGGTGGTGATCGTGCTGATCGCACTCACCGGCCTCGGTTCCCAGACCGGGGTGACCACAACCGCAGTTGCTCTTGCTGCCGCGTGGCCGGGCCCCGAGCCCGCCGTGGTGGTCGAGGCCAATCCCGCCGGCGGCCGCCTCGCGGAGGTCACGGGCGCCGATCCTGGCCTCGGTTTGGCCAGCCTCGCCGCGTCCGCGGCCCATGGGACGCCGGATTCGCCGGCCACCGTCCGCGTGCTCGATCACGTGCAGGTATTGCCGTCGGGGGTGCTGTACCTGGCCGCGCCGTCGAGCCCGCAGGATGTGTGTGCGACGTTGTCGGCGCCGATGACGGTCACCGACACCAGCGAGGCCGGGTTGTCGGATCTGGTGGTGTTCGCCGACTGTGGCAAAACCAACCCCGACTCGCCTGCCTCGCCGCTGACTGCGGGCCCCGATGTCCTCGTGGTCGTCGTGCGCGCCGACCTCGCCGACCCGGAGCTGGCCAGCCGCCGAATCAGCGAGATCACCGAGCACGCCGATACCCACGCGGTGATCCTCATCGGCGGTCACCCCGGGTTCGCCGATCATCTCGGGGTGCCGATTCTCGGGCAGCTCCCCGTGGATCGGCGCGCCGCGACCGCTGTCCTGCACAGCCGTCCCCGGCCCCGCTTCGATCGCAACCCCGTGCGGTCGGCAGCCCGGGATATCGCCGAGGACATGTACGTGCAACTGGCGGAGGTACTCGCCGAGTGTGTGCCACCCCTGCCGCGGCCGTCGGGGCGTCGTCGACCGTGGTGGCGAGGCCGGACCGCCGGGTGTACCCGCGCGCAGGATCCGGCGGTATACCGGCTCAGCGTCCCCACCACCCACCGGGACACCACCGACGCCGTCGCGGACACGACCGGGACGGTTCCGGTGGCCGCCGACCGCGAAGCGCTGGCTCAGTCCGATCCGCCCGGATCGGAGTGCTGCCCGCCACCGGCACCCGTCGACCCCCCACCGCTTCAGTTGCCTTACGCGGCCGATGACACCGACACGGCACCGGAAACCTCCTTGCGAGAGGCACATGCCGCGCCAGCCAGTGGTCACGTTGGGCCGGATCCGGTCGCCGAGTCGGCGCGCCCGCCAAGGCCGCTGCACGGCACGGTCACGGGCGACCCCGGTGCCAGGGCGGGGATGCTCGTCATCGAGATGTTCGGGCCGCTGCGCGTCACCTGGCGGCCTCCTCAGCGGGGGGATGAACCCGGCCCGGACGAACCCGGACACGAGGGTGTGGATATCACCGGCCTGCTGAGGGAACGCAGCCGCGATCTGCTGATGGCGCTAGCCGCGCACCCGGACGGTATGACCCGCCAGACACTGGTGGAGACACTGTGGAGCGACCAGAACCTCCGCGACCCCGCCAACACGATCCGCACCGTGCGCGGGCGGCTGCGCGCCGACCTGGCCGCGGCGACCGACGGCGGCCTGACCGACATCCTCGCCACCGACCGGCTCCGGTACCGCCTCGACCCGGCGCGGGTCACCGTCGACTACTGGAGCTTCACCGCCGCGGTTTCGGCCCGCTGGGCCGCCACCACCGACGCCGACCGTCTCGCTGCCCGCCGCGACATCGCCGACACCACACGCGGCAGGGTGCTGGCCGCCGACCTTCACGCGACGTGGATCGAGGAAATCCGCGAAGCTGCCCGCCGCGACACCGTCAACGCGCACATCGCCCTTGGTCACCACTACGCCGACAATGATCCCCGACGCGCCCTCGAACTGCTCGAAAACGTGGCACGCCACAACCCCCACGATGAACAACTCTGGCAGGCAATTCTCCGCCTCCACACCCGCCTCGGAGAACCCGCCGCCGCCGAACGCACCTTGACACTCCTGACCCGCCGCCTCGCAGAAATAGGAGCAGAACCCGAACAGAACACCAGAGAGCCGTACCCGCGCACCCGGAGACAGCAGCAATGAATAACACAACACCAGCAGAAAGCCCCAGAAACCAGGCCGGGAGAGATCTGGACTCGGTGTTCTACATCTCTGCAAAGCCGGCGCCCCTCCATCGGGAGAAAGAGATGAGTCTCATGTTACGCAACCCGTGTCCCGCCGAAGCAGCAAGGCCCCGGCCTCCGCTGTAGTGCCGTCCCGGAAAACGTCATGACCGGCTAGCCTGCAGCGTATTGCGCGATAGAATTACCCTGGAATACTTGATCCGAATGAATATCGCCACAGAAAGTGACGGTTAAGTCATTTTCCGCGATGGTCATTTTATGTGCGCGCCGTCGACAATCCCCGAATGCTCTGGACGTGGACTCCAGGGTGAACTGCCGCCCGCGACGCACCAGGGGAGCCTGGTCGCCAGCAGGCGCTCCATCCGGGGGACCACCCGGAGGTCCCGACGGGGGTCCGCTTAACAGGACCGGGTCAGTTCGGCATAACCCCAGCTCAAAACCGCCTTTTCGCCCTCTGGGTTGCCCAGGCTACCACTGCCCCCAGGGCATGGAGACATAGATTGGCGGTGCGGCGGGCAGGGCGGACCGTGACCGGATCCGGAGGGTGTCAAGGCTACGCGCGGGGTGCTCGTCGGGTGTTTCGCTTTCTGTCTCCGTCGTTATTCATCTATTCATTTTCGCCAGCCCGCGGCCCATTCCCCTGAACTGCAAACACCTTCAGCGCGGCGACCTGCTTGTTTGTGCGCTGCGTTGCCCGTGAATTCACGGAAATTCGGCGAAAAAGTTGTCGCGAATAGCTTGAATTCGGGTGACATATCGAGATAACGTCGATGTGTTCCCGAAAAACGGGAAGCAATCCGAATCCCGAATGACGGCCGCGCCACCCGTATGCCAGGATCCACCCATAGCCGTCCCGCCACCGCATCGAACGCAACCGATTGGAGACGATCATGAACGCCGCCGCTGACACCGCATCGCCGAACTACTGGGTGTATGTTGTTTCGCTTTCCGGTGTCACCCCGGATGGCGAACGGACAACGTACGACGAGGTTCCGTTCGAAACGCTGGACGCGGCGCGCGGCCACGCGGAAGACCAGGTCCGGGAATCCACCGAAGAAGGCGGCACCGCGTGCGAATTCCACGCGAACGTGGCATGCGTCGGGCGTGACGACTTCGCGGTCGATTTCTGGGCGCTCGATGACGGCAACACGGTGGGCCGCGCCACGTGGGACACCGCAACTGGAGCGGTGATCTGGCAGCACGACGGCCCGTTCGATTGGGACAGCTACCCGCAACCCACCCAGCGGCACGGGCTGTGACCACCCCCGGCCACGCCGCACGTTCCGGGGCGGGCCGCACATGCCCGCCCCGCCCGGCCCTCAACCACACCCCGGCCCCGATTGCTGACCCGGTAGGAGTCCCGCGATGACTGCACACCCCGCCCCCGCCGCCGACACGGACGCGCTGGTCCCGATCTACGAGGCGAAGAACACCGGTAACGGTAGCCAGTTCGTCATTTACACGACCCCGCCGTTCTGCGCGTGCAGCGACTACGACGACGGGGAGGAGCTGTACATCGTGGCGCATCACCCCGGCGGGAACGGCACGTGGCCGCATACCCCGCGCCTGCATGTGGTCGCCGGTACCGACCACCTGGCCGCGTACGCCCACGGCGCGGTGCACGCCCTGCGCCGCTACCCGCCCGCCACGGCCGGGGGCGTGCACGTCGCGAATACCGCGCCCGAACCGCTGCGTAGTCAGCTGCCCGACTGACCGCCCCGCCCCGCCCGCTGCCTGATCTGCTGAAAGGAAGGCCCCCGATGAGCTCGACACCCGCCCCCGCCGCGTCCGGTACCCGGCTCGGCAATGGTGAATTGCGCCGCATGGTGGCGCGCGTACTGGCCGACAACCCCGGCACCGATTACACGCCGCGCCAGATCGCGAATCTGACCGGGCATTCGTCCGGGGCGATCGGTAACGCGCTGAAACGGCTCACCGGGGCCGGGCAGGCCGAACAGACCAACGCCAAACCGGGCCGCTACCGCGCCACCGGTGACACCGCCGCCGCAGCGGCCGGGGCACCCGCCCCCACCCGGCCACCGGCCGCGCCCACCCCCGCGAAATCGGCCGCCGCCGCCCCGAAACCGGCAGCCACGCGGGCAGCCACCCGCACCCGCAACAGCACCCGGAAACCCGCTGCGGCGCCGGTGCCCGCTGCGCCGGGCGCGACCGTGACGCGGCCGAACGGGCAGGCGTACCACGTGCGGAAGCTGGCGGGCCGTTCGGATGTGGAGGTCCTGCAAACGATGCGCGCCGCCGAGGTCCCGGTGCTTTTGTACGGCCCGCCCGGCACCGGCAAAACGTCACTGATCGAGGCTGCTTACGGCGATTTGCTGACCGTGCAGGGCGATTGCGACACCACGGTCGCCGATTTCGTCGGCGAGTACACCCAAAACCCGGACGGCACGTTCGCGTTCGTGCACGGGCCGCTGGTGCGGGCGATGCGCGAGGGCCGGGTGCTGTTCGTCGACGACGCGACGCTGATTCCGCCGACCGTGCTGTCGTGCATCTACGGCGCGATGGACGGCCGCAAAGAGATCGCGATCAAAGCCAACAGCGGCGAAATCGTCACCGCCGAACCCGGGTTCTTCGTTGTCGCGGGACACAACCCCGGCGTGCACGGCGCGATCCTGTCCGATGCGTTGGCGTCCCGGTTCGCGTTTCAGGTGCAGGTCGGCAGCGACTACGACCTGGCCGGGCAGTTGGGGGTCGACCCCCGTGCGGTGAAAGTGGCCCGCAACCTCGCGACCCGCCGCACTCAGGGGGAGATCGGGTGGGCTCCGCAACTGCGGGAACTGCTGGCGTTCCAGAAGATCGCCACCGCTACCGACGTAGCGACGGCCGCCGCGAACCTGATCGGCAACGCCCCCGAAGACGACCGCCCCGTCGTCGTCACCGTGGTCAAAACCGTGTTCGGCACCGAATACCAGCCCCTCACCCTCGGCCCCCGCCTCTAACAGCCCCGTTACCCGCGCACCGGGTGCGGCTGTCCTGGAAAGGAATTCCGTGATGTGTAGCCACGTGATCGCCGACCCGACCGCCACCCCGGCCGTGCCGCCCGCCGCCCGGGGGTGGGAGGCGCTGTCGGCCGCGTTGACCGAGGAGGCCCCGCCGATCGCCGACCGGGACGACGTGATCGTCACCATCGCGCCCGGCGCGGCGCACGGGCACCCGGCGGTGTTCTTCCCGCACAGTGCCGCGATCGAAATCGACGGCACCCGCCTGGGTATCGACCCGGCCACCGCGCAACCGGACCGCGCCAGCGACCGCGCCCGCTACGCCGCCGTGTGGGGTGCGTTCACCCACGAATGCGGCCACGCCCAGCACAGCCGCTGGGACCCGCCCCCGTTGGCGAACCCGGCCGTGGTCGAGGCCGCCATGCTGCTCGAAGAGTCCCGGATCGAGGCCGCCCACATCCGCCGCCGCCCCGACGACCGCCATTGGCTGCGCGCCTCGGCGACCGAGATCGTGATCGGCGACAACGGCGGCGCCTCCGCCGCCGCGCAGATCCCGCCCACGCCGTACGCCGCCGCCCAGAACGCCGCCCTGCTGCTGGGCCGGGTGGACGGCGGCATCCTCGAACCCGGGGAATGCGCCCCGGCCGCCGCCGCTATCGAAACGGTGCTCGGTGCCGCGAAACTGACACAGTTGCAGGCGATTTGGCAGAAAGCGCAGACCGTTGCCGACAACGACGGCGCAACCATGCTCGAACTCGGGCAGCAATGGCTCGATATCGTCGGCCCCGACCCGCACGCCGATCCCGACCCGCACTCGATACTGTCGGCCGCGATCGGCGCAACCGTCACGAATATCGCCAACGCGGTTGCCGCGCAACAGGTTCCGGACGACCCCGCCGACCTCGCGCGGGCAGCGGCACGCGCCGCCGCACAGCACACCGCCACCACACAACGCACAGCCCGGCGCGTGTTCGGCAGCGGCGGCCCCACCACCGCGTCGGCGCGGCGCACCCGTCCACCCCGCGCCGACGAACGCACCGCCGCCCGTGTCCTGGCCCGCGCGTTGAATACCGCCAGCCAGCGTGAACGCGCCATGGTGAAAACCACCTCGGCGCTGCCACCGGGCCGGTTGCGGATGCGCGGGGCGATGGTGCGGGAAGCGCAGCGCGCCGCCGGGGCGATCCCGACCGCCGAACCGTTCACCCGCACCACCCGCCGCGCGACCCCGATCCCACCGTTGCGGGTCGGCATCGCCTGCGACATCTCCGGATCGATGAGCAGCTACGCCGCCCCGGTCGCATCGGCCGCATGGATCATCGCCCAAGCCGCCGAACTGGCCACCATGCCCGCCGCCACCGCCACAGTGACCTTCGGCGAGCGGGTCAAGGCGATCACCTACCCGGGCACCGCACCCGCCCGGGTCACCGACTTCACCTGCCCCGCCGGTGACCACAACATCGACGGCGCGATCGACGCACTCGACGGCGCCCTCGGGCTGTCCCGGCCGGAAAACACCCGCCTGCTGGTGATCATTTCCGACGGCAAGTACCACGACGATCACCGCGACCAGGGGCAGCAGCGCATCGACCGGCTCCGCGCGTCCGGCTGCGCGGTGCTGTGGCTGACCCCCGACAGCTACCGCCGCGACCCGCTCGCGGGGGCCACTGTGCACGTGATGACCGACCCCGCCGCCACCGCCGCCGCCATCGCCCGCGCCGCCACCACCGCCGTCCGCGCCGCCTGACCACCGCACCAGGGCCGCGTGCCACACGGCCCCGGTGCGGAAACCGTTGGAAACCAGGGAGGTTCGCATGTTCCGCGCCACACCCCGCCGCTACGAGATCGGTACCCGTGTCCGTGTCAGTGACCTCCAGGTGGGGGACTGGTTCGGTGAACACGAGATCTACGACATGACCTCGTACGAGGACCACGACACCGACCCCGACGACATCATCAGCATGGAAATCGTCTCCACGACCGGCGGCCGATTCACCCGGCCCTGCCACGCGAGCATCGTTGTCCCCCATAGCCATTACGCCGAACTGATGACAGACACGCACGGCAAGGAACGGCTGCGGTTCACCTGTCGCGCCGCGCGCGGTAGCCGATGCCGCCAAGTGTGCGCGAACTGCGGCAGCGCCGGGGACCTGTGCGGCTGCCACACGAACTACATCGACAGCGGCGCCTGCCAGCTGACCACCCAAACCGGCCACGCCACCCCCGACGCGGTACGGCACGCCTACGACGGACCCACCCCGCCGCGCCTGCGGTCCGGGCCGGTGCACATGTACCCGACCCCGGCCGGGCGGTTCCTGTGGCGCTACCCCGCCCCCACCCGACCGGCAACCGACACCGAGGAGTGAGGCTCCGATGGCACTCGTACGACAGGACTCCGAAGGCATCTACGTCATCGTCGGCGGATGGATCGCGCGGCCCCTCACCCCCGAGACCACACACCCGCGCGCCCTGGGATTCCCCCGCACCGCCACCCAGCTCACCGCCGGAGACAAGCCCCGAGCCAGCCATTCCGGCGGACCGACCGCCCGTGTCGGCGGAGAACTCTGGTTCATCGACCGAGACGCGGGGACCTGCCCGTCCCCGCCTGCCCCACCCACACCACCGGCGGGTCGACCGGCCGCGCCTGCGGCGGGGACCGGGGCACGCCCGCGGATCCGCCCGCACATCCCGCCACCGGGCAGAAAACAGCGGCACATCCCCGGCACCGCGCCGATAGTCCCAGCATCGGTATCCGGCGGCGACGATCCCGACGAGCTGCTCGCCGGTTTCCGTGCGCTGCAAGGCGATATCGCCACCGAGATCGCGCACTACACCGCCGACGAGGACCGGGTCGTCCCGGCCGACGAAGCGGCCGATCACCACGACCGGCTCGCCGAGTTGTACCAGCAGGCCAGCGACCTCATGGCCGCCCTCGACACCCACCTCACGGCCGGAGGCCGACCTCCGGCCGCCTGGACCACCTGCACGAAAGGAGCCAGCCAGCCATGACACCCACCGGTCCCACACCCCACCCAGGCCCGGCCAGTCCGGCCACCGCATCGCCTGCACCGCTGCTGGCCGCAGCGCACGCGATGCCCGGTGGTGCCGACCGCGAACGGCGGATCACCGAGCTGCTGGTTGCCGCGATCACCGCCGCGATTCGCGACCGACACCCGCACGCTCGGTCCGCCGAGTTCGACTGGGCCGCCTACGGCGGACTCGACCTCACCGCGGTACGCGACGGCACCGGCGCCGAGATCTGCGATACGAGCCTCGCCGGCGACCTCGCCCAGTGGAACACCGACCTGCGCTCACCCGACATCGCCGGAATGACCCGCACGGCGTACGGGGTGTTCCGTCTCGACCTGCACACCGCCGCGCGCGCAGACCGGCAATAGCCCGGCGTGCGGCTTCACCCCGATATTCGCCGCGAACGATCGAAACGAGCTGCACGAGAAAGGATTACCGACCGTGCGCACCATTGGATATTGCGAGAAATGCCGGAAAGTCACAACCGTCACCATCCCGGCACAGAACCTGATCCTCAACCGCCTGATCGGCGTCTGCGACGACTGCACCACCCCGGCCCCGCGCACACGACGGAGCGGCCGGGACAGCCACAGCACCAACCGAATTCGGCACACCCGGACAGGGAAAGAGCGCTCGTCATGACGAACACAACACCCGAGACCACACCGCACGGCCCGGCGGCCGATCCGATGCCCGCCGGTAGCCTCGATTGCCCCGTCCGGATCGGTGACGAGGTGGTGCTCCGGCATGCGCCGCACCTACCGGCGGGGCGGGTGCTGGCTGTCCTCGATGATGACGAGATCACCGAGTGCGCCGTGCAAACACCGGACGGCGCACGGATTCTCACGTACCCGTCGCATCTGGTTCCCGCCGATCCCGACCACGACACGGCCGAGTGGGAACTGCGGATGCAGCGATTCCGCGACGGGCAACGCCAGCGCGTGCTCCGCCGGATGCAGCAGCGGCAACGCCAAGTCGTTCAGCAGGCGATCACGCTGGTCCGCCACGCCGAGACGATCGTGACCACGCTCCGCACCGGGCATATCCCCGACCCGTGGGCCGACGCCACCGACAGTGCCGACCATCCGCCGACCGAGTTCACCGCCACCGAACTCGACGGCGAACTCCGCCAACTGGCCGAGTACTGCGCGACCGCCGTCGAGGCCGCCGGACTGTTCACCGCCGACGAGCTCGCGGTCCACCTCGCCGTACCGGCCCCCACAGCCGCGGCCCTGGCACCTGCCGGGAATGCGGGGACGCCGGTCGACGCCGATCGGTGGCTGGCCGACTTCCACCACAAACGCCGGGACGAGCGCGAGTTGTATCGGACGGTGTGCCGCGAATACGGCCTCGACGACCAGGACGAGACCGACTACCGCGCCCACCCCGAGGTCGGCACCACCTACTACCAGCGGCGCGACGACCTGTACGCCGCGATCGCGGAAGCGGCCGGGCACCTGGTCGACGCTATCGAGGCAGGCGGGCCACTCCCGACCGCATGGACACAGGCGGAGGCGCGGTCATGACCCGGCAGGCCGACTATCAGGCAGACGCCGCCGCCCGGCGGGTGTGGACGGTCTGGGTGGCCGGTTCCGGACGGCACGAGGGTGTGAACCCGTCCTGCTACGTGATCGACGCCGACACCATGACCGAGGCGAAACGGCGGGCGTGGCTGGCGCACCAGTGGATCGAGACCTCCGAACGCGGGCTGGTGGCCGCGGACGGGACGGTGCCGACCTGGTCCCACGCGAGGAATGCCGCGGTGGGTCCGGCCGTGCCCGCCGACGATGTCGTGATCGACTGCCCGCCGTTCGGCTGCTGGGAAGGCGCGCCGTTCGGGTGCGCCGACCCCGCCCATCGCGACGGGTCGGAGCTGGCATCGGCGATGTGCCGGTGCGGCTGGTTCTGGCGGCGCCTGCGCTGGGCCGAGATGCAGCCGGTGATCGACCTCGACCGGCTGATCGCACTCGGCTACCCGATCCACCAGCATCCGCCACCCGAGGAGAACTCCTGGTGAACCGGCCCCGCCTCCCGAAGGGACTCGTGCGATGACCGACGACGCAACCACCGGCCCCGACGACCGGACACCGCCCGGCCAGCTCCGCACGGCCGCCGACATCCTGACCGCCCGCGCCCGCCGGGCCACCGACTTCTCCCCGGACGACCCGGTGGCCCGCACCGCGTTCGTGCGGCACTGCGAACGCGCGCGGGTGCTCGCCACGCCGATGTCTACCTACACGCCTGCTGGCAGGCCCTCGACAGCGGGCGTACAGCCCAGCCGGTCGGGCCGGACGCAGCGCTCGCCTCCCGAGCCGAACAAGAGAAAGTGGTCGCCGAATGGGCGTGGGCACACGCCGACACCGACACCGAGTTCACCAGCGACGACCTCGCCGCCGACATGGACATCCTGCTGATCACCAGCACCAACCTCGACCCCGACGCGATACGCGCCACCGCGCCCACCGTCACCTACCCGCCCTCCGACCCGAACGCCAACTGAATCCGGGACGGACCCACCGCCCGAAGCGCCGCACCCGCAACACCACCGACGCTCCTGTACTCGAGAGGACTTCCTGCGATGACGAACCAGTCAACACCGACCCAGGCGGCATGGCCCGGGGACACCGAATGCCCAGTTCGCGCCGGTGACGAGGTGGCACCCCGCCACGCCCCGGACGCCCCCGGCCGGGTCCTACGTGTCTACACCGACAACGCGATCACCGTCTGCACAGTGCAAACACACTGCGGCGCCACGTATTTCACGCACCCGTGGGCGTTGGCGACGGCCGATGCCGCCATCGATCCGGTCGACTGGGACCTGCGGATGCAGCATTTCCTGACCGTGCAACGCGATCGCGTGGTGTACCGGATGCGGGAACTGCAGCGTGATGTCCTGCACCGCGTCGTCGCGCTCACCGAACGAGCCACCACGATCACCACCGAGCTGTGTGCAGGCCGCACCCGTGCCCTCCCGATTATTCACCGCTGGAGTTCGCCGCCACCGACCTCGATGAGGAAGTGCGGCGGATAGCGCAGTACCGCACAGACATCCTCGAGGCCGGCCTCTTCACCGCCGACGAACTCGAGGTCCACCTCGCCGCATCGGTCACGGAGCGGCCGGTCACCGACGCGGTGTTGACGGCGACCGAGCCGACCACGGGAGGGCCGACATGATCGCCGGGTTCTCCTTGAGTAAACCGATCGAATTCCGGTCCGCCCCAGACGTATTCGAACCATGACCGACTGCCGTGGCCGACCACCGAAGGTAGTCCATCGGCCCCGGCCCACGCCCGGGCAAGATCGCCATCAGGAAAACGGAGGCAACGCGCGATGACCGACCTCACTCCGGACATGCTCCTGGGTCTCACGACGGCCCAGCACGACGCCGCCGACCGACTCGAACGCACCCCGGGAGTAGACCTGCTGCTCCACTACACCCAACCGGCCGGATGGGTGGCCTCGCTGATCACCCCGAACGGACACCAGCAGGCCACCGGCGACGATATCGGCCCCCTCCCACTCTCCGCCGCCGAGCGATGGGCGAATCCCGCCGTCTGAACCGCCGCTCGGGGCCGCCGAGCCCTTCGTCCGCGCTTCGGGCTCGACCACGCCGCGAGCCAGGCGCCCGGACTGCGGCCTGATCCGCAAGCCCGTCCGAAATGTGGACGGTTCCGAATACTGGATGGTGCTCGGCGGGGTGTCCGCCGCGCACTTTCTCGGGTACAGCCGCCGCCGGTAACCGCCGAGCACCACGAGCCGCTCCGGTTGCCGACGGCGGCGCACCTCTGTGCCACCAGACGAGCCCTGTGGTCTTTACCGAATCACCGGAGGATTGCTGACAGATCGCTATGCTGGTCGTGTCTCGCACGCCCGCGGGACACGTGCGGGACCGGGCCGTGTCGCCAGTCGACCACGGCTCGGTCTTTCACTGCCCGATCCAGCGTCTGCGGCGTGGACGCTGCCAAGGACATTCGCTAGCGCACAGCCATGGCGAAGCCGCCAGTATTCCAGCCTGGCGGCTCTGCCATTTGTGGGGTGGTGCGGTCAGTGCTGTTGTGCCGGAAGGTTGTGCGGGTCGCAGGGGCCGATGGGGGTGGCGTTGCAGTTGGGGTCCATGCAGCAGGGGCGGCTGGCGCGTGGTGACGGGGTGTGGCTGCCGTCGGGTTCGGTCCGGGATCCGTCGTCCCAGGTGTAGGAGCCGTCGGGGTTCCACCATCCGGCCGAGGCGGTCCCGGCGCCGAGGCCCAGGCTCAGCCCGGCGGCCAGTAGTACGATCGCGGCGCGCGTGGTTCCGATCATCGCGAACTCCCTTCATTGAAGGTGCAGGGCAACAGGTTTCGCGGGCCTGGCCCTGCACTGCGCTGTGGGCGTGTGTGGGCGGGTTTACCGGGCGCCGTCGAGCTGGCTGGTCAGCCACTCGAGCACCTGGCGGACGGCATCGCTGTAGCCGTTCTGGTGCACTCCGCTGGCCGCGAACTGTGCGGCGTCCCCGCCTTGGCGAGCGAGGTCGGTGAGTGCGGCGGTGGCGGGATCGGTGCTGCCGGTGAAGGTTTGCGCGAGTCCGGACAGCTGCGCGCCGGCGTCGCCGGACAACGCCGAGGCCGTGGCGGCGGCGAGGTCGGCGGCGACCGGGATGAACCCGACGAGTTCGAGGCCGCCGCCGATCGGGTCCCCGATCGTGAGTTTTTCGACTGCGCGCCAGGCGATTTCCTGTGCCTGCCCGATGTCGGTGGCGACGCGGCCGACGTCCACGTTGGCGAGGATGTCGACGATCTGTGCCGCGACCGCGGTCCAGCCGGACGTGTCGAGGGGTGCGGCCATGGACAGGGCTCGCGCGACGAGGTGCAGGTCGGCCTTGTCGGCCATCCGTACCAATGGGTTGAACAGGTTGTTGAGGTCCCCGGATACCCGGTGCAGGCCGGGGATGTCGCCGACCGCGATGAGCGGCGGTAGCTGCGCGAGGTCGCCCACGATCGCGGGCACGTTGGCGGTGAATCCGGCGAGACCGGCGAGGACGTTGACGACCTGCCGGGTCACCGACGACGGATCCAGGCTGCCTGGTGTCCCGGTCGAGGCCGCGGAGTCTTGGCTGGGGTCGTCGTCGAGGAGGGTGGGGTTGCCGGTGAACGCGCGCCCGACCGCCGCCAAGGCGGGTGACGCGTCGGGTGAGGTGGCGCAGTAGATGTCGCCCTCGGCGCATACGGTGCGGACTCGGCCGGCGAGTGCCCCGAAGTCCTGGGCTCGGGGCCCGGCCATGCCCTCACCGGCTACGGCGGGACCGAGTTGCGGGGTGCTGGGGTCGCGGCGTGGGTCGGAGATCAACCCGACCGCGACGACGCGGTCGGCGGGCAGCGGGCCTTGCCCGTGCCCGATCGCGGCGGTGGTGTCGCCGACGACGTCGGCGCCCTGGCTGTATCCGGCCATCACCACGCGGGTGGACTCACACAAGCCGCTCAGGGTGGACGTGAGGGCTTGCACCCCGGCGGTTTCCGAGGGTGCGTAGGGGGCGGGGGCAGCGGTGTAGCCGACGGTGCGGACGTCGATGTCGGGCCCGTAGCGGGCGCGCAGGCCGTCCCCGATCGGGGCCAGCATCCCGACGGTGTGGGTGGGGTCGGCGGCCGGGTGGGTTTCCCCGGTGCCTGGCACCAGCAGCGCCGTCCAGCGCGGACATCCCGGCGCAGCGGGGTTGGGGTCGGCGGCTGCCACACCGGCGGTGGCGGCGGTGGCAGCGAGGGCGATGGTGGTGGCGCAGGCGGCGCTGGCGACAGCGGATATGCGGCGACGGGGTGAGGGACCGGTTGCGGTGAGGTGGATGGTTCGCGAGGGGTGGCGGGGGGTGAGTGGCACGGCGAGCCTCCGGAAAGGGTGGTTCTTCCTGGGGCGCGGGGTGTAGATTCCGCGCACCTCCCTAATCCGGATTTCGGGCCCGAATTCGGCAGCCGAGCACCAGAAATTTTTGGTTTTTCTCGGGAAATGGCGGCAACCCGCGCGGGAGACTCTCGGGTCGGTGAGGTGACGGCGCACCCGTGCCGTGACGGGCCATGACGGTGAATCGGGGTTCTCAGGGCCGAAGTGCCGTGGTTTGCACGGTTGTTGTTCCGGCCGCTCGAACAGGTCCTCCGACCTGCGGGTAACCCGCGAACAGATAGACGCGATGGGGCCCGGTGACCGATCAGGTCACCGGGCCGGGGGTACCGATCTACTCGGCAGTGTCGGTGGTGTGTGGGATGCCGTCCCACGCCTTCTTCCATGCGGTGTAGGCGGCGTCCGCCAGGGCGTCGGCGGCCTGGTCGGCGGTGCTGTATTCGTCGCCGGTCGGCTGGTGGGTGGTGGTGTCGAGCCGCCGCCAGAACTGGCCGTCGTCGGTGACTACCTTGCCTATCGGTACTTTCCGGCCGTCGATCGTGATCGCGAAAACGTCGTACAGGGTGTCGTCCCAGTCGGGGACCGGTTCGATCCGCACCAGGTACGGCCGAGGTTCGGGGTCCATCGATAGTCCTTCCGTCAGGAGGTTTCGCCGCGGTTCAGGCCCATCTATGGGGTCTATCCGGGCGGTGGATTGCGGGGCGCCGCAACGGTGCTCCGGCCGATTCCCACCTGTCGCTCAGCGTTCGCCGCGGGCGTGCGGGTTGTCGGCCTCGAGGCCGGGTGAGGGCGGGCGATGTTCCGGGGAGCCGGTGGTCGCCGTGTCGCTGCCGGGGGTGGTTTCGGTGGGCTGGTTCGGTGTTGTCGCCCGTTGTTTCTGGTCGGTGTTGACCTGGTCGAGGAGCTGGCGGCCTGCCTTGGTGCGTTCGTAGTGGATGATGTGGTCCAGCGCCCAGCTGTCGGCGCAGTCGCGGCAGATGGTGACGCCGTGGTTGCACCGGTGGCGCGGTTTCACGAGTACCGGGTCGGGTGTGCCCTGGTAGTCGCGGAGCTGGACCGGTACGTAGGTCCAGCTGCTGAGACTCGCGCCGTGTTTCACCGCGCCCTCTTCGTCGTGAATCGTCGTGTCGCGGTATGGCCCCCAGCACTTCTGGGGACGGGTGTCGGATGTGCGGTCGTCGTGGATGGGTTCGGCTGCGCTGCCGGTGTCGTGGCTGTCGATGTCGTTTGTCGAGTTCATCGGTCTTCCCTTGTTGATCGGGTTGGCCTCGGCCAGATGGCCGGGCAGGGGAACGCGCACCGGGAGGACCGGGGGCCGCACGATCCCCTGTGGGGCCGGGGGATGGTTAGGATTCGGTTTGTGCGGCGAGGGTGAATTTCTTGGGGGCGTCGCTGGTCTTCTCGGCGGCACCGGTATCGCTGAGGCGGACGAGCGCGTTGTGGACCGCGCCGCTGGAATGGCCGAGGGCTTTGCCGATCTGGTGCGGGGTGAACTCCTCGCTCGGGTGGTCGCGCAGGTGGTCCTCGACCATGCCGCGGAGCGCGCCGGGTGGCAGCTTGTCCGGCTTGGCGGGCGCGTCCCCGTCGGGTTCGGCGGCTGTGTCAGGCGGCGCGACCGGTTCCGGATCGCCATCGGCGGCGCCTTCTGGTGTGTCCGGGTTCTCGCTGGTGAGTGTGTCGGTGTCGGTGTCGGGCGGCTGCGGTGTCGTGGGGTCGGGCGCAGCCGGGGTGTTGGCGGACCCGGTGTCGGCTGGCGTCGTGGTGCCGGTGTCGGCGGCGGCGTCGACTGTGTCCGATGCAGACGCTGTGTCCGGGACGGTGGTGGCGAGGGTCCAGCGGACGGCGGCGCGTGGGTTGCCGTCGTCGTGGCGCACGGTGATGCCGTCGATCGCCCAGCGGGCCAGGATTTTGCGGGCGGTGGAGGCACCGATCCCGGACTGTTCGGCCAGTGCCGCGGCAGTGACCGGGGTGTCCCCGGTGGTGTGCAAGGCGGTCCACAGGGCGTCTTCGGTGGCGCTGCGTGTGTTGTTTCCGGTGTTTTCGGTTGTGATGGACATGACGTCTCCCATGCGTATTGATGGTGGTTTCGGTTCGTCATGTCCCGGCCGGGACGGGCACCCCCCGGGATTGTTGCGTTTCCCGGATTGCAGGGTGCCCGCATCTATGGACGCTCGATATACCCGTCGATGTCAAGCGGATCATGAAACAAGACATTTGTCTTGTGGATGAAATGCGATGCACAAGCGAAGTTGACCGAATCCAGCGGTATCGGCTTGACATTCACGCGGTATCGAGCGTCCATGTATGTGGCTCCCGGATTCTTGGAATGATGGTCTTGCGTCACCGGTGGGCCGTCCTGTCCAGGACACGGCATCAGCACCTCTCGGGATTCTCGTATTCCGCGACGGAGATGCTATGTCCATGAGTCCGAATTGAGGTGATTATCATGACCGCAGACCATCACCGCGACAACTCCGGACGTCCGCTCATGGTGTGGGTCGCGCACCGGCGATGGTTGCGGGTCCGCGTCTGCCGTCGAGCTCGAGTCGCGGAGCGTCTGATGCAGGCACCGCTCGGGGGTCACTCCGTCGACAGGCCCGGCCCGATCGAGTCGGCCGTGCTGGCCGCGATGTTGGTGGTCCACAATGAGTGGTACCCGCGGTGTCCTGAGTGCCACAACGGGGAACGGTGGTGGGGCGGGCGGCCCTGGCGTGGCACCGATTCCCCTGACTGACCGGCGGCCTTTCATCAACACAGGCCGACTTGGCTCGAGAAGGAACACACCGGAATTCCGGTCCGGGTTTCGCGGGCTTTTCGCGGTTTGCTTTTCCACCGCGGCCCGATTGTCCTGCGCGGGGGTCTATGTGTCGGTGTCGGTGGGGTGGGTGCTGTCCCACGGGAGTGGTTCGGTGAACAGGTGGTCCTGGAGCCACAGTGCGACGCAGTCGAGGCAGAGGGTGTCTTGGTGTCGGCAGTCAGCTCGGGTTGCGGCAAGGGGGATCTCTGTCTGTTCGATGTGGTGGGCGAGGTGCGTGCTGCCGGTCGGCTGGTACGGGGAGTCGACGAGCGCGCTGATCGTTTTCCGGGCGGTGGTGGCCATGGCGGGACTCCTTCTTCTGTGTATTCGAGGTGCTACTGTCGAGGCGAGATCCTGAATTCGGGGTCAGGTTTGCGGATTGGCACCCGGCGTCGAGGGCGGAATTGCGGCGGGACGGGTCGCCCCGTAATAGTCATCTCCCGGGTATCGGAGATCACCCACCTGGACAGGCATTCCGAATGTCGGGGCGTGCACTTTTTTCCCGCCGCCGAGATAAAGGCCGACATGATGCACGTCGGCGTCGGTGCCGTAGAACACGAGATCTCCCGGTTGGAGTTGGTCTTCGGAAATGCGTGGGCCGATGTGAATTTGCTCGTGCGTGGTGCGGGGCAGCTCGATGCCGACGGTGGCGTAGGCGGCTTTGGTGAGTCCGGAGCAGTCCCAGCCGCCCTCGCTGGGGCCGTCGCCGCCCCATACGTAGGGTTGCCCGAGCTGCGCGCAGGCGAGCGAGATCATTTGTAGCGCGGCGGGACTGGCGGCCTGCTGAGCACGGCAGTCGTCGCTGCCCGGCGGTGGCGTGAGGCGGTAGCGGGCGGCCTGGTCGAGAACTTGATCCACGTACCAGTCGGCGTGGTTGTAGGCGAAGATCGCGGAGTGGAGGTCGCCGGGTGCGCCGGAGTCGCACAGGTAGTGGGCGGCGGTGTGGATGGCGTCGCTGGGGTTGTAGCGCGAGGGCGGGTTCGCGCCGCCTGCCGGTAGTGGGTGGCGGGAGGTGACGCTGTCGAAGGTGGGGGCGAGGAACTGCATGGGTCCGGCGGCGCCCGCGCTGTTCTCGCCGGAATGCACACCGGGGAGTTCGGAGCGACCGTGGTCGGTCTCGATCTTGCCGATCCCGGCGAGGATCGACCAGTCCAGGCCGGGACAGACGGGAGCGGCCTGTTGATAGAGCACCAGCTGTTCGGGCGGGATGTCGGTGACGGCTTCCGGGCTCGGCGTGCTGCCGCCGCCGGGCGCGGGCCCGGGGACGGGAAGGCTGCGGTCGAACACGACGACGGTGGCGACGACCGCGGCGATAACGACCGAGCAGAACACCACCGCGGCACCGCTGACACTGAGCGCTTTGGTCAGCATCACGACTCACCCGCCTCGGACGGTGGGTTGGGTGCGGGCGCGGGCAGGACCGTCGGCGGCGCCGTCCCATCGGCGGGGTCGGCGGCAGCGCTGGTGCTGGGGGCATGTGCCGCGGGCGGGGTGTAGCGGGGCCAGGCGGCGGGGAGTTGGTGCAGGGCGAGGCGGTCGGTGCCGGTGGTGTCGAGGGGCTGCCAGACGGTATCGGCGGGGCTCGGTTCGGCAGCCGAGTGGTCGAGGAGGTCGGCGGCGGCGGTGGCGACCGGGACGGTGGTGGGGTCAGCGAGCGTGCGCCAGGCGGTGCGGAGCTGCTCGCGGGCATGGGTTTCGCGGTGGTGGGTGGGTAGCCACAGCAGGATCGGGGTGGTGATGGCGGTGGCATCGGCGAGGCGTGCGTAGCCGTCGAGTTTGCGGGTGACCTGGGTGAGGCTCTCGGTGCCGAGGTCGTATTCGAGGAAGAACTCGATCCCCGCACCGTCGGCGGTCCAGCGGCCGTAGGCGTCGGGCCGGACGAGGTCGCCCCACAGGCGTTGGCAGCGGGTCTGGGACCACCATGCCTGCAGTTCGCGGTCGCGGTGGCGGCGGGCGTGGCGGACCAGGGCGATGAACCAGGTGCCGACGCCGACGGCGTGGGCGAGCTGGATTCCGGCGGCGACCGCGATCGCACGGTCGTAGCGCCACCGCAGCGCGGTGACATCGAGGCCCTCCTCAGCGGCGAGGACCTGGGCCCCGGCGGGGGCGAGGATGTAGTGGGCGGGCCAGGTGCCCGAATGCCGGTAGGGCGTGAAGCGGGAGATGACCCCGTACCGGTAGAGATCGAGCAGACGGCGGCGGGCGACGCGGGGCGTGCCGAAGGCGAGGTCGGCGATCTGGTGGCTGGTCAGGACCCGGTGCTCGTACAGCATCCGCAACAGCCACCGGTCCCGCGGGGTCAATCGGACGGCGAGGTCGGGGAGATCGGGCGGGTCGGGTTTGCGGTGCCGGGTGGCCCGCAGGTCTTTCTGCCGAAGCGGCGGCGCGAAGTCGGGCATCGCCGACACCACCTCTCTTCACGGGATGACAACCGGGAATCGTTGAACGGCAACCGAATACGCGCGTCTACAGCGCGTTCCGGGTTGGGTGGTTACCGGCGTGGGTCGCGGGCCGGTGGCCGGGGCTCGCGGGGTTGCGGCGGCGTGCCGGGGCCGGGGGTCTCGGTGGCGGTGGGTGGGTTGAGGCGGGCGCGGGCGGCGGCGCGGAGTTCGCGGGCGCGGCCGGGGATCGCGGGCGGCAGTTTGCGGGTGGCCACGGTGAACGGCGGGGCCTGCTGCCCGTTCACGAGGAGGCGGGCGGCGGCGTGGAAGGCGTCGAGGTGGGTCAGGTCGTGCTCACCGAGCCAGGGCTGGGTGTGCCGGGCGAGATCCTTCGCATCCTCGGGCGAGGCGGAGAAGATCAGCTTGTTGCGGGCGTTGGCCGAGATCCCGTCCCGCAACTCTTTCGGCAGCTGTCCGAGGTTCTGATGCGCCAGCACCAGCGACAGTCGCAGTCCGCGGGCTTCGGCGAGCATGTCCTCGACCGGGGTGGACAGGTTGAGGAAGTTGTGGGCCTCATCGAGAATCAGCGACGCGTCGGCACGCTGCTCGGACGGGGTGCGCGCGCGGGCAGCGGCGGTATGCCAGGTGCGTGCCACGAGCAGAGACCCGATCAATCGGACGGTCTCTTCGCCGAGGGCGCCTTTGGCTAGGCGGGCCAGGCAGATGCCGCCGTGGTCGAGGACGTCGGCGAGGTCGACGGTGGAGCGGCCAGCGGCGATCGCATTACGCACGAACGGGCGCCCCATCAACAACGGCCGCAGCTTGTTCAGCAGGGGCCCGTTGACTTCGCTGCGCCCGGCGTCGGACAGTGCTTCGTACCAGGTCCAGAACCCGCGGGCCTCCGGGTCGGTGACACCACTGGTGAGGCGGGCGCGGTAGGCGGGTTCGGTCAACAGGCGCGGCACGTCGGCGAGGGTCGCGGTGCTGGGCTGGGTGCAGAGGGTGAACAGGCTCGAGCGCAGCAGGTCGTCGGTGCGCGGGCCCCAGTGCTGGGAGTAGATGCGGCGGAAGATGGTGACCAGGTTGTCCACCGCCAGGTCCGCGGTCGCGGGATCGGTGTCCAGGGGGTTCACGCACGGCGGGTTGGCGCGCGAGTAGGAGTCGAACAGCACGATCCGGTCGGCCGCGCAGCGTGGCAGCCTTGCCAGAATGTCGGCGACGAGGTCGCCCTTGGGGTCGACAACCACCACGCCGCGGCCGGCGTCGACGTCGTCGAGGATCCACTGCCCCAACAGATTCGACTTCCCGGTGCCGGTCGGGCCCAGCACGTGGAAATGATGGCGGCCGTCAGCGACCCGCACCGCGACCGGCCGCTCACCACCGGAGTCGGCCACACCCAGCGGTTTGGTGTGCTCACCCCCAGCCGGGATGACCGCGGCGGGGGCGAGAGCGCGGGCACCGGCCCGGTCCAGGCCGGGTAGATCGCTGTCGAGGGGGAGCCGGGCGATCGCGGCCAGTTCCGGGATCGACAGCAGGTCTCCGCGGCCGAGCCGCCGTTGTCCGAGTGCGCGAGCAATGAGCGGGCGGCGCTTGCGGCGGTAGTAGTTGTGGTCGCTGAACGCCCCGAATACCGTCGCCAGCGCATGTGCCCGCCCGCGCGCCACAGCGCGCGCAACACGGAGGGCGTCGGGGTCGGCGCCGACGGCCACATCCACGGAGGCGGCGTAGCGGACTCGGGTTTCCCAGTGCGCGCCACGGGATTTCGCTGCCTCGGCCCGCGCCGCCGCCGAGTATTCCAGCGCGGCCTGCCGATCACCCGGTGCGTGCGGGGTGTGCTGGGTGGGGCGGTGTGTGCGTCGGGCCGGGCCGGGTGTGACCAGGTCGAGCAGTTCGGACGTGACCGATCCGAGAAGTCCGAGTATGCCGAGGCCGGGGTGCTTGGCGGTGCGGCGGACGCGGCGGCCGGTGACCGGGCGGGCGAGGATCTGCACGCAGGCGGCTTGCCCGGTATCGAGATCTTCGGCGGCGGTGAGGAGGTCGCGGATGGGGTCGCCGCCGAGGGGTTCGGCCTGGATCGGGAGGCTTTCGCGGCGGCCCAGCCGTAACTCGCCCCCGGCGACTACGCGCTGCATCCCGGCGGCCGGGGCGGGCAGGGGCGGCCCGGCCGGGCTGGTGGTGCGGGTGCGCGCGCCCGGCCACGCGGAGGTGACGGCGCGTTCGACCAGCCCTGGCGGCACCGTGCCGGGCACCCAGATCCGGATCACCGCCCCCGCCTCCGGGGTGACGCTGTACTCGAATGCGACGTGCGGTTGCCCGAACAGTGCCCGTTTCCAGGCCGGGCCGAGCAGCCCGGTCAGGTGCGCCCACAATCCACGCGCACCCTTCGCGTCCACGGTGGGCGGCACGAGCACGGTGACCTCCCGCGCGATGCCGCGGGCCCGCCGGCGTCGGCGGGCTCGGGCGAGCCCACCGGCCGCGAGCACGATCGCGCCGGCGACGGCGAGAGTGGTGAGCGCGGGGCCGGATCCGAGCAGTCCGGCGGTGGTGGCGGTGATCTCGCGCCACAGCTGGCCGGGGTCGAGCAGGAGGGTGCCGAGCAGGCTGTGGTGCGGGTCGGGGGCTGCGATCATGCTGCCCACCTCCGATCGGTGTCTGCGTATTCGGGTTGCGCCCCGTCCGGGTACGGGGTGGTGGCGTAGAAGGCGTCGCGGGACAGGCGGCCGGACTTCACTGCGGGGGCGAGGTGGCCGACGTGCCAGAACCGGCGGTCGTGGCGGCACCGGTAGGCGCGCAGCCCGCTGCCGGGGTAGCGGTGCCGCGCATACTTCTTGACGTGCTTGCGGGTATCGAACGACCGTTTGCCGCACCACCGGCACAACCCCAGGTAGCCGTCGTGTTCAGCAAGCCAGTACGGCGACATCACTCTGCCTCCGGCAGCTCGACAAACCCCTCACCCTCGTCGTCCTCGTCCTCGAGGTCGGGGCTTTCGTCCTCGCTGCCGTCGGTCTCGTGGTCGTCGTCGCTGCCGGAAATGGCCGCGCCGAGACCGATATCGGTCGTGGTGTTCTCGGGCAGGGCTACGCACCCGTCGTCATCGACATCGGCGTCGGCACCGGCGATACGGCCCTCGCTGCTGGTTGCGGCGAGCTCGCGGGGGTCGCTGGTGATCAGGCCGTGTTCGAGTTCCGAGGCGAAGGCCGCGAATACGGCCCGGTGGCTGCCGGTCGACAAGAGGCCGAGCCCGCGGCGTGCGGACAGCAGCAGGGCGCGTTCGCCGTCGGACAGTTTGAACGCTGCCGCGACCTCGTCGATGGCCTGCGGGGCTTGCCGCAGCAGGATCTGGGTGGCGGCGTTGGAGACAATGGCCTTGCCGATCTTGGTGGACAGCACATCGGCGCAGTCCTGGGTCTCGATCGTTAATCCGGCCCACAGCTTCCGGAACGACTTCGCTGCCTTGAGCAGGAACTCCGCGCCGATGGTGTGCCGCATCAGCAGCCATGCCTCGTGCACCACCACCAGGCGGGGACGGCGGGTAGCGGGGTTGGCGACGCGCCGCCAGGTGGCGTCCAGGGCGAGGAGGATCCCGGCGGGTTTCAGCTCCTCGGGCAGCTCCCGCAGCGAGAACACCACCAGCCCACCGTCGGGCACGGTGGTGGTCGGCCCATCCAGGAGCCCGGCGAACGCCCCCGCACCGGTGAACGGCGCCAGCCCGGCGGCGAGTTCGCCGCCGACCGGGCTACCGCACTCGATGAGCTGGTCCCGCAGCACACTCAACGTCGGTGCCGTATTGCCCCAGGTAGCGGGGTCGTCGGTGATCCCCGCCACGGCGTAGGCGGCGGTCAGCGCGGTGTCGAGCACTGCCCGCTGCGCGGGAGTCTGCTCCCCGAGCAGCACCCCGATCACCGTGTGCAGGAACAACTTCCGCCGCGTCAGCGCGTCCGGGGGCGCGGCACGGCGGCCGTCAGGGCGGGTGTGGATTTCCAGGTCGAACGGGTTGAGCCGCACGCCCGGTGCACCCAAATGGAGGTAGGTGCCGCCGACGGCGTCGACGAGGCGCCGGTATTCGTCCTCGGGGTCGATGACGATGCCTTCGATCCCGCGGTACAGCGACCGCAGCAGGTCCGCCTTCAGCAGGTAGGACTTACCGGAGCCCGACCGTCCGAGTACCACCTGGTTGTGGTTGTCGACGGTGTCGGCGAACCGGTCCCAGAACATCAGCCCGCCGCCCGCGTCGCGGCCGAGCAGGACCCCGGTGGGGCGGGTGATCTCGGCCGGGTCACCGACCGTGAGCTGCGGGGAGGTGAACGGGAACGCCGCGGCGAGGGCGTCGGTGTCGAAGGTGCGCCGCAGCCGCACCGGATCCAGCCCGAGGGGCAGGGTCGCGGCCCAGCCCTCGGCGGCACGGTAGGTCAGCGGGCTGGTGTCGATCAGCAGGCTCGCCGCCAACGCCCGCACCGCCGCGACCTGTTCGCCCAGTTCCTCTTCGGAATCGGCGTGCACGGTGAGGTAGATCGCGGTGCGGAAAAGGCGGCCGTGCCCACGGGCGACTCGCGCGGACAGGTCGGCGGCGTCCTCGACGGCGACGTCGACCTGCGGGTCGGCGAGACGGCCTCGGCCGGCGTCGTGCGCGCGGGACGACTCCATGCGGGCCAGCTGCTTGCGCAGGCGTGCCGCAGCGGTGACGGAATCGACCGGTTCGACGTGGACGGCGACGTCGATCCGGCCGGGGTGCGACAGCAGCGGCGCCAGCCACGCCGGGCCGACCTCCCGCGGGTATCCGGTCACCGCGAGCGTGGCCACCCACGCCGAGTCCACCTCGACATGCCGGGCGCCGATCGTCACCGCATGCGGTGCGAACGCGCCCGCATCCCCGGCCGGAGAGCGGCGGAGGCGCCACCGGCGGCGGCGCGTTTCAGCCTGTCCGGAGACCGGCGTGCTGTCGGTGGGATCGATGCCGGGCCCTCCATCGGCGCCGACCCAATCTCCGAGACGCTCGCTCTCGTCGCCGCCACTGGTGGTGACAACTGCCGTGGGTGCGGCGGTGTCGGCGGTCTCGGGGATCAACCGGCCGGGATGGGTCGCGCTGGTCAGGACCGCGGTGGCCTGCGCATGGTCGAGCGCGGTGACCGTCACTCCGAGCGGGGCGAGCAGTTCGCTGGCCTCGTGCACCCGCCACAGCAGCCGGGACTCCGCGGCCCGCCGCGCCGCCGCGGTCAGGTGACGGCGAGCGCGGCGCCGTCCGCCCAGCACCGATGCGGCCAGCGCGGTAGCCGACGGCCCACCCAGCCCGCCGCCCGCGGACGCAGTGGCCAGGTCGGGCGCCTCGCGCCACACCAGCAACACCTGGCGGCGAAGCAGCTGCTCCTCGCTCGCCAACCCCGCGAGATGATCCGCGTGATCGGTCGCGGCGACCGCCAGCTCCGGCGACATCGATTCCGCGGCGGTGCGCAGGCCGGTGACATGCCCGGTGAGGTCCAGGCGGGTCGAGCGGATGAGAATCTGCACCGGCTGGGACAGGGAGTGCAGCCAATGTCCGAGCTGCGCGACGAGACTGTCCTGCTCCTCAGCGGTGTGCAGGGCGAGGTTCACGGTGCCGACCGCGGCGATCACCGCGAGGCCGTCCGGGCCGAGATCGACCACGCCGACCTCGCCGCTGGTGCCATCGGTGACGGAGCGCGGCAGCGGCATCGTGTCGCGGGTCAGCGCCCTCGGCGCCGGGGGCGTGGGTCGCCGGGCGGCGCGGGCGAGCCAGCGGGGGACCTTCGCCAAGCCCTCGGGCGCGGCGACGAGGTGCCGGGCACGCAGCCGGTGCCGGACGGCGGCGAGCAGGAGCTGGTCGCCGGACAGGCCGTGGCGGGTGGTCAGCGCGAGCACCGCGACCGTGGTCGCGACCGGGACCGTGACCGCCACGAACACCGGCGGCGCGATCACAGTGCGGGTGGCGATCCACGCCAGATACACGACCGCACCGAGGGCGGTCAGGATCGCGAGCTGGCGGGCGGTGAACGGGCCGATCAGACGGTCGGGGCGATCGACGTCGGCGGGAATGCGGGTCGGGGCGGGGCTGGTCATCGGGAGCCTCCTCGAGGCGGATCGCTGGGGCGGCGACGGCGTTTGACAGGAAGGTCAGGCAGCGGCAGATGCAACTGCCGACCCGACGGCCGCGACACCGGCGGTGTGGGTGGGGGTGGCGGTGCGGCACCGGCAGCGGGCGGTGTGGGTGGCGGTGCTTTCACGCGGCGGCGGACGGGGATCGGCAGTGGGTACTGCCCGTCCCGCATGGGCCGGACCGTCGTGTATGGGTCCGGATCGGTGTCGGTGGTCCGGAAGTCCAGGGCCAGCTGGCGGCCCCGGCGCGGCGGTGGCGGAACCGGTGCTGCCCCAACGCCGGGTCGTGGTGCCGTGACTGGGCGGGCGGCCGGGTGCCGGGTCTTGGGGACTCTGGTCACCGTGATCGGCAGCCGGTATTGGCCGTCGCGGCCCAGGCGGGGCTTGGGGCCGAGGTCGACGCGGTGCCATTGCGGCAGCGGCAGCATCAGTTGCTCACCACCGGCTCGGTCAGCAGCCGGTTTCGGCGGAGTCGCCGGTGGCGGTGGCGGCTGCTGACGCTTGACGCTTCGCACGCCCTTCAGCGGCAGCATCAACTGCCCATCCCGGGTCGCCCGCGGGGCTCGTGCGTACGGATCTGGTTCCGGCCGCGGCGGGGAAGCACCCACTGCGGTCTGCCGGGACTTGCCCCGGCTCAGCGCCGCCGTGGCGGCCTTCTCCCCGCCGCGCAGCAGCCCGAAGGTCTTGTAGGTGAGGTAGCCGCGGGCGATCGATCCGGCAAAGCTGCGGCCCTGGTTGATGCGCAGCGCGCCCAGCAGCCAGAACGGGGTCTTGACCAGCACCCCCACCAGGGCGAGCCCGATGATCAGGTTCACGATGCCGTCGGCGTTGGGGCCGAACATATTCCAGCCCCCGGGAGTGAGGAACACCCGCACGCTGGTGACCAGCACCAGCGACTGCACCACCTGGATCGCGAGGCAGGCCGCGAACGCACGCCACCACCAGCGAGCCACCTGATCGAGGCCGGGCAGAGCGTGGCACATCAGTGCCAGCGGTGCGGCGACGACGAGGATCACGGTGATCGCGACCCGGATGACGTAGGCGATGAGTAGCAGGAGTAGCAGCACTTCGAGGGCGACCTTCAGCAGGATGAGGAAGATCGCCGAGGCCGGGCCGGTGTCGGCCAGCTCGCGCAGCGCGGTGGTGGCGGAGTCCGAGTCGACACCGTCTCCGGCTAGCGCGTAGGCGAAGGCGTTGGCGAACCTGATCGCCTGGGTCGCGATGACCATGCTCATCGCCCCGGCGAGGAAGCCGACGACAAGCCGGGGCGCCAGCTCGCGCGGTGACCACCGGTCCTGCAGGGTCTCGCGGACCATCAGCAAGACCCCGGCGGCCATCACCAGCAGCCCGTACATCGCGAGGACCAGCTGCCACGACGACTGCCACAACTCACCCACCCGCGGCAGTTCGCCGGGCTCGGGAGTGGTGAGCAGGGTGCGCGACAACAGGTCGAGCAGCGGGTTCAGCGCGGAGTCGACCAGGCGCTGGAAGAACCCGTCGATCGCCTTCGCCACGCAGCCGGAGATGTTGCGGACCCCGCACTCGGGATCCGCGGTCTCGGACGGCTCGGCCGGGGCCGTCCCGCCGGGGCTGGCCGGTGAGGGACTGCCCGGGGCCGATGGCGTGGTGGGTATCGCCGGTGTGGCCGGGTTTGCCGGTGTGGCTGGGGCAGTGGGAGTCGGCCCGGTAGGAGCAGGCTGCGGCGTTGTCGGCGTGGTCGCGACCGGTGGCGGAGGAGGCGGGGCCGGTGGGTCGGCGGCAGCCACCAGGCTGCCGCCGACACCGAGCCCAATCACCGCCGCGACCACCACCAGGACCGACATCAGCCGCCACAACAGCGGCCGATGCCTGCCCGGGGCGGGCGGGAACAGGCGGGGGCTGGGCATGGTCAGCCCCCGACGATCGACTTGAGGACCTCGACCACGACCGGCGCCAGCATCGCCAGCGCGTACCCGATCGCCGCACCCTTCAGTGCGGTCTTGGCGCGTTCGACCTCGCTCGGATCACCGGCACACACCAGATACCGGACGCCGGCGACGGTCAAGCACACGGTCGCGATGGCGGCCAGGATCCCAATCAGCCAGTTCCGCAAGTTGTCGAGCACCTCACCGATCGACTTCGCCACCGCAAGAACCGACACCGGCTCCGCCGCCGCCACACCAGCGACCGCCCAGCCCAGACCGGCGGTCGCGGCCACCACGAACAGCAGCCGAGCAACAAACCGGCCAGGATGACGCCGGGGGTGCCTCGGCCGGGCCTCTACGGGCCGGGCGAGACCAGGACACGAGACAGGGGGCGGGGTCATGCGCATTTGCGGTCCTCCTCGGGAGGCGACGACGGCGTGCGGGGGTCTGGTGCGACCCCGTGTGACCGATATCCGGAATTTCCGCCGCTTTTCGGCACACGCTGCCCAACTTTTTTCTCCGGCGGCGCGATCCAGGGCTCCGGAGACGGTGCGTCGGCCGCGCTCAGGGCATGGATTTCGACCTCGCTGGTGCGGGCCGGGTCCATCTCCTCGACGCGGTCCGCCAACCACGCCGCCAGTCGCCGTTCGGCACGCTGCCGAACACTGTGCAATCGCTTGTACTGCTCGTCCCGCTCGGCCGCGATCTCGGTCACCGTCCGGCCCTGCAGCCGGGTGGCCACGATCAGCTCGGCGGCTTCGTCGCTGATCACCCCCTCGGCGACCGCCACGGCCAGCAGAGATTCCGGATCGAGCGACTGCTCGCGGAGCTCCTGCTGCCCCGGGCTGTCGTGGGTGCCCAGCGAGTCCAGCAGCGCGATGCTGTCCGGATCGTCGATCAGGCCGACCGGTACGGGCGCTTCGAGCTCCTGTTTGAGGTAGGCGAGCCCGTGGCGAAACACCGTCCACCGCAGCCGGTACACCACACGCGACCGGTGCAGGTCGATACGTGGCAACTCGGCCAGAAAACCCGCCACCACCTCGGCGTCGATATCCTCCGCAGCATCCGGGCACCGCGCGGTGAGCCAGGACGCCACCGAGACCAGCACCGGCCACGCCGTTCCGGCACACACCACCGCCGCGTCCGCCACGTCGCTGCGGAACCGTTCGATCAGCCACACCCACCCCGCGTCGCCCGTCGCGGGCGGCAACTGCGGATCGAGCAGTGTCTCCTTGAACCGTCCCCATGAGGTGAGCGGCTCGGCCAGCCCCGGCACCGCGTCCGGCGGCACGAACACCGGCCGATCAGCGAGGCGATCGAACGCCACCCGCACCGCATCCAACGCCGAATGCCGACGCCGATCCCAGCTCTGAGAATAAAACCCGCCGCGTGAATCCATTGTTCGACTCCTTTGCTCGATAGGGGATGAATCCGACCGAGAAAGGACACACGAACGGGCGCTACACAAACGCTACAAAAAGCGCACACAAACGCCACACCGCACACAACTGGAACGCCACACGACCGCGACAACACCGTCCCCATCCGCCCGCGCCCACACACCACACCTCACCAAGAAGTGTTATTTACCTGCGCATAGTCATCGGCAGTGTGCTTCCGGCGGAGCGCTACACGGACGTGACACCGCGACGGCGAAACCGCTACAAAAGAAATCCGAAAAAACTCCCCGCACCCTACTGTGCTACCCGAGACGACGGCGCAGTTCCATCCGTGATCACCCTCGCCGTATTGCTGCCCCGAAAAATTGTCCCGACCGCGTGCCGAAAAAGCGGCCTGAAACCGGATATCGGTAGCACACACATTCTCTGCCCGCCACCGGATCAGGAGCGACCGCCCATGCCACAGCCCGCCCGCGCCCCGCGCCACCGCACCGCCTCCCCGGCCGCCGACATCCCGTCGACCCTCTGGGCAGCCGGACCCGACCCGATCCCGCCTACCAGCCGCTGGCCGCACCCGCTCCTCACCCGCGCCGTGCACGAGTTCTCCCGCCCCGGCGACCAAGTCCTGCTCGCCCTGCCCGCCACCGGCAAACGACTGCGGGTACTGCCCGCCGGCTCCGACGCCGCGCTCACAGTCATCGACAGCCTCGACCGGCACGCCTTGCTCGACCACCCCGGCAGCGACAGCGGCACACCCCCGGCGGCCGAGGACTCCGCCCTCGTCCTGGCCAGCCTCTTACCGGACTGTGACGACCCCGCCGGGGCTGGCGCCCGGATCGCCGACCTCGCCGCGGCACGACTGACCGGCGGCGGACTACTCGTCGTATTCACCCGCTGCACCCACACCCCCGACGGGACGCTGCTCGACCCCACCGGCGCGGTCGTGACCGCCGCCCAGGCCGCCGACCTGTTATTCCTCCAGCACATCGTCGCCGCACCCATCACCGGCGACACCGTTGCCGACAGCACCACCGTTGACGCTGCCGACGACGTCACCGGGCGGCCACACCACGCCGTCGTGCACACCGACGTGCTCGTGCTCATGAAATGCACCTACGAGCCCGGCGACACCGCCGACCTCGCCGCGTGACTCGCCTCCGCCCGCACCCGCACCTCGATGCCGGACCCACCCACCCCACCAAGAACGAAAGGGGCCTCACCGTGACCGCCGCCCCCGACCACCCCGACACCCCCACCACCGGCGACGCACCCGCCGTGTCAGTGTGGGCGACCGCCCAATCCGCACCCGCGAAACAACGCTCCGGCCGCTACCACACCGACAGCACCAAACACCCGGCGAAAATGCTGCCCGCCATCGTCACCCACGCCATCGAGGCATACACCCAGCCCGGCGACCTCGTACTCGACCCCATGTGCGGCATCGGCACCACCCTCGTCGAGGCCCTCCACGCCGGGCGCCGCGCGGTCGGCGTGGAATACGAGACCCGCTGGGCCGACCTCGCCCGCGCCAACATCGAACTCGCCCGCGAAACCGGCATCGATCTCGATGCCGCCGTCTACACCGGCGACGCCCGCAAACTCCTCGCGCTCCTGCCCGCCGAACTGCGCGGTCAGGTGGATTTAGTGATCACCTCGCCCCCGTACGGAGACTCCGTCCACGGCCACGTGAAGGTCGGCGCCGGTGAACCCGTCCGCAAATTCGACCACCGGTACGGGGCCGTCCTCGACCGCGGCAACCTCGCCAACGTCGGCATCGGCCGACTGCTGAGCGGATTCACCAAGATCCTCACCGGCGCCGCCGAATTCCTGAAACCCGGCGGACTTGTAGTGATCACCGCGCGGCCCTGGCGCCAGCACTCCGAACTGGTCGACCTACCCTCGCACCTCATCGCCTGCGGCGGGCTGGCCGGACTCGTCCCGGTCGAGCGATGCGTCGCACTACTGGGACGACTCACGGACAACGACCTCGTCGCCCGCAGCAGCTTCTTCCAACGCGACTTCATCGTCAAACGCCGCCACGCAGGGCTGCCGGTCCACCTGATAGCGCATGAAGACGTGATCATCCTGCAGAAGCATGAGAAGCGTTCGGGTTCAAGGAATCTGAGGCATCTTCAGCGGGAACCCAAGGATGAATCGGCTTCATTCTCGGACGTGGACCCGTGGGTTGGCAAGCATCCTGGGGACCTGGCGGCATGAGCCGCACGGGCGCACCCGCGCATCGGTGCGCGGGTGCGCGAACCACTGTCGGGTCCGGCCGAATCCGGGATGGAGTCGCTGCGGCCGAATCCCGGTCGGCAGCGGCGGGGTCGCCATCCCGGTGACAGGGCCGCCATTGCGGGCCCCCGACGGTGGCGATTGCCGATTTTCGCGGCGGTTCGCACGGTGAACCCTTGCCCTGGTGCGCTGGTGGCGTAGCGGCCGACCGTGAGCCCCGGTACCGCCGGGGACCGGGCACCTCCGCCAGCTGGGGGAACCGATCCGATGCCTCCGGCACCGGGCTACCGGACAGACCAGAGGAGGTCCGCTTGACGACTCGATGTGTAGGGAGCGTTGATAGACCGGCGTACGGGCACGGTCATCGGGATATCGACGCGGACAGTTCCGGAAGGAGTGGCAATGGCTGACACGTCGCGCGAATCCGCCTCGGCCCCGGTCGATTTGGATTCGCTGAACCGGAGTGTCACTGGGTCGTCGTCTTTCGATGCGGCAGTTCCCGACGCGGACATCGAGATTCGGATCGCGGATGGATCGGAAGGCGAGATGCTTGCCGGTCTGCAAGCGCGGGTACTGTGGGAGGTCACCAAATGGCAAATGGCCCAGAGCAATTCCGCGAATGGGCAGGACGAAGCGGCGTAACCCGCTCCCGTCTCGACGGTGGAGGAGAGACGTATCGGATCGCGTTCGCGGGCCGCACCTCCACCGCGGACTTGCAGGACCCGACGCTGTCGATCCCGCGCCAGTATTCGAATAGTCAACTCGCGGTGCCCGACGGTGGGGCCATTACTGCCGCGTTCTGGGACGTCGAATCCGGCCGAATGGATCTCGACGATCGCGGGCATTCGGCCAGTCACGAACAGTTCGACATCTCGGTCCCACGCGATGGCGGCATCCAGGATCTGCTCGCTGAGGCCGAACGGCCCGACCGCCGTTTCGATTACGTCATGTGCGAGTCGATCGAACGCATCGCCCGCCGCACCCACACCGGCACCGATATCGAGCATCGGCTCGAGCGCGCCGGTGTGCGGCTGCTGGCCGCCGACGAACCGTTCCGTCTCACCCGTCCTGGTAGCCGCAAGGAGAAGCTCGCGACCCAGGTGTTGACGCGGCGGGTGAAGCAGGGCATCGCCGAGTTCTACGTGCTGGAGATGCTGGAGAAGTCCTGGGACGGGTTCGCCGTGCACACCGAAGCCGGGTACAACGTCGGCAAAGCCTGCTACGGCTACCGCGCCAAACTCGCCCCCCACCCGGTCCCGGCCAAACGCGCCAAAGGACAGAAGAAGACACTGCTCGAACCCCACCCCGACCAAGCACCCGTGGTGCAGCGCATCTACCAGTGGCGGGTCGAGGAACGGCTGTCGTTCCAAGCCATCGCCGACCGTCTCAACCTCGACCTATCACTGAATCCGCCCCCGGTCCCGGTCGATCCCGGTCGAGCCGTCGGCCGCTGGACCATCTCCAACGTGCGCGAGATCCTGGGCAACCCGAAGTACACCGGCCACATGGTGTGGAACCGCCGGGCCCGCAAGAGCAACGGCGGCAAATACAACCCACCCACCGAATGGGTGTGGTCCGAACGCCCCGTCCACGACCCCCTCATCACCATCGAGACCTTCCTGGCCGTGCAGCAAAGCCGCACCCGCCGCGACCCGTCACGGCGCACCTCCGGGCTCAACTCGCACCCGCAAACGAAACGCTCCTACCTGTACCGCTCCTACCTGAGCTGCGACCACTGCGACCGCCGCATGTTCGGCAAAACCCGCCGCGTGTCCGCCTACTACGTGTGTGCCCCCAAGAAGGGCTACATTCCCGACGGGCACCCCACCGGCGGATCGTTCTTCGTCCGCGAAGACGCCGTGACCGAACACCTCAACACCTTCCTCAACCAGCACGTCTTCGGCGACTACCGCCGGACCCTTCTCACGACCAGCGACATCGATGCCACAACCCGCCGCGACCGCTGCCAGCAACTGGCCGCTCTGCACCGCGATATCGCCGACATCGAAACCAAGGGCAAACGGCTGATTCGCAGCCTCGAATTGGTCGACGAACCCGACCAGGAACTCATCCGCGACATCAACGAACGTCGCGCTGAACTCCGCGACCAGCAAGCCCAGCTCCGCAACCGTCTCGCCGAGCTGGAAGCCGAACAGATGCTCACCCCGAACCCGGCACTGATTGACTCCCTGCCGACTGGGTACACGAGGGTGGAGCAACTTCCCGACCACCTCGCCCGAGCGCTGTTCGAAGCCCTACGACTGGAGATCCGCTACAACAAAACCCACAACCGCGTGACCTACCGCATCACCCTCACCAGCCAGACCATCGCCGCCGCACACCGCAGCGCACACGATGCAGTAGTCATCCCGCTCACCCGCAACAACCACACAACCCGCCAACACAAAACAACACCGCCACGCCACACAGCGCGCGGCGGTGCCGTTCCCATGTTCGATGTGCCCCCGGCAGGAATCGAACCTGCGACCTAGGGATTAGAAGGCCCTTGCTCTATCCAACTGAGCTACGGAGGCATTGCAGGCACCACACACCATGCCGCGTTCGCCGCACGGTGTCCAGCGAGTTCAGTATAGCGAGCGTCCAGAAGGGGTCTCGGCAGCCGACGGGCAACTCGCGGGCATGTCAGCAGCGTCACAGCGGCCGGTGCGGGCGTCGGGGCGGGGCGGTCGGGGGTGGGGGAATCGAACTAGGCTGGGCCGCATGTCGTCGCCGCAGGACCCGTCCGCCGAACCTGATTCCCAGGCCGTGCGGTCGGAGTCGGTGGCGATGCTCCCGGTGTTGACCGCCGTCGCCACGGCGCTGGCCGCGCTCGTCGCGCCCCTGGTGGTGAGCCTGTCCGCAGCTCAGGCGCTGACGCTGCTCGGCATTCCCGATCCGGGGCCGCTGACCACCTACGGTCTGCCGGTGGTCCGCGCGATCGCCGATCTGAGCGCGGCGGTGGCGATCGGGTCGCTGCTGTTCGCGGCATTCCTCACGCCGCCGCAGCGTAGTGGACTGCTGGACGTGGGCGGGTACCGGGCGCTGCATCGGGCCGGGATCGCGGCGCTGGGGTGGGCGGGCGCGGCGCTGCTGCTGGTGCCGCTGACGCTGTCGGACACCACCGGGCAACCCGTGCGCGCGGTGCTGCGGCCGGAGCAGGTCTGGCATTCCATCTCCCAGGTCGAGGTCGCGGGATCCTGGCGGGCAACGGCTTGCATGGCGGTGGCGCTCGCGGTCGGGTGCCGCCTCGCGCTGCGCTGGGGCTGGACGCCGCCGCTGTTCGGCTGGGCGGTGCTGTGCCTACTGCCGGTCGCGCTCACCGGGCACTCCTCTTCCGGCGGCTCGCACGATGTCGCCACCAACAGCCTGATCCTGCATCTGGTGGCGATGTCACTGTGGGTGGGCGGTCTGTTCGCGGTGCTCGCCTACGCCGTGCGCGGCGGTACCCACACGGGCCTGGCCGCGCATCGGTACTCGCTGGTGGCGACGGGTGCGTTCGCGGTGGTCGCGGTGAGTGGCGTGATCAACGCGTGGGTGCGCGTGCCGTGGGGCGACCTGTTCACCACCACCTACGGGCAGTTGGTGATCGCCAAGACCGTCGCGCTGTGCGCGCTCGGCGTGATCGGGTTCTTCCAGCGGCGCATCGCGGTCCCGGCGCTGCGGGCCGACCCGCGCGACCGCGCCGCGCTGATCCGCTACGCCGGGGTGGAGGCGCTGGTCTTCGCGGCCACCGTCGGACTCGCCGTGGGCCTGGGCCGCACCCCGCCGCCGGACCTGAAACAGATTCCGTCGCCTGCCGAGGTGGAGCTCGGATACCACCTGGCCGGGCCGCCGACGGCCGCGCGGATCCTGTTCGACTGGCGCTTCGACCTGATCTTCGGGACCCTTGCCATCGTGCTTGCTGTGCTTTATCTCGGCGGGGTGCGGCGGCTGCGCGCCCGTGGTGACACCTGGCCGGTCGGCCGGACGGCGGCGTGGCTGTCCGGTTGCGCGACACTGCTTTTCGCCACCAGCTCGGGGGTGGGCCGGTACGCACCGGCGATGTTCAGCGTGCATATGGCCCAGCACATGCTGCTGTCGATGCTGGCGCCGATCCTGTTCGCCCTCGGCGGCCCGGTCCTGCTGGCGCTGCGGGCGCTGCCCGCGTCGGGTCGCGATTCCGCGCCCGGACCGCGCGAGTGGATCCTCGCCGCCGTGCACAATCCGGTGTCGCGGTTCATGACCCAGCCCGCGGTGGCGACGGCGTTCTTCGTCATCGGCTTCTACGCGCTGTATCTGGGCGGCATCTTCGGCGCGGTGGTCGATTCGCACGGCGCGCATCTGGCGATGAACGTGCACTTCCTGTTGTCGGGCTACCTGTTCTACTGGGTGGTGCTCGGCATCGACCCCAAGCCGCGGCAGGTGCAGCCGCTGACCAAGGTGGGCATGGTGTTCGGCTCGCTGCCGTTCCACGCCTTCTTCGGCGTCGCGCTGATGAGCATGACGACCGTGCTCGGCGCCTGGTTCTACCGCTCGCTGGGCCTGAACTGGAACACCGATCTGCTCGGCGATCAGCGCACCGGCGGCAGCTTGGCCTGGGCAAGCGGCGAAATTCCGCTGGTGCTGGTGATGCTGGCGCTGCTGATCCAGTGGTCGCGCAGCGACGATCGGATGGCCAAGCGGCTGGACCGGGCCGCCGAGCGCGATCACGACGCCGATCTCGCCGCGCACAATGCCATGTACGCCGAGCTGGCGCGGCGGGACCGGGAGGTCAAGCCGTGACCGAGGCGTCGCCGACGCGAAAAGTGAAGCGGCTGTACCGGTCCGACGTGCGGAACGCCCGGCTGCGCCTGGGCCGCCGGGTCCGCGTCACGCCGGTGTTCCACACCGAGGTGACCGGTCCGCACGGGCCGGTCAAGGTGACGTTCAAGCTCGAGTACCTGCAGCACGGCGGCACCTTCAAGGTGCGGGGCAGCCTGAACGCGCTGCTGGACGTCCCCGACGACGGGCGCGGCGTCGTCATCGCCTCCGGCGGGAACGCCGGTATCGCCGCGGCGCTGGCCTGCGCCGTGCAGGGCCGCGCGTGCACGGTGGTGGTGCCGGAGTCGGCGCCGCACACCAAGGTGGCCGCGATGTGGGCCTACGGCGCCGAAGTGCTGTGGCACGGAACGACTTACGCCGATGCGAGGGGATTCGCCGACGCCCTCGTCGCCGAGCGCGGGGCGCTGCAGCTGCACGCCTACGACCTGCCCGCCGTGGTGGCCGGGGCCGGTGTGGTGGGGCTGGAGATCGAGCGGCAGGTGCGCGGGCGGCCGCCGGTGCTGGTGGCCGTGGGCGGCGGCGGGCTGGCCGCCGGGATCGCGGCGGCGCAGGGGCTGCGCGGGCGGGTGGTCGGCGTCGAACCGAAGGGCGCGCCCACCCTGCACGCCGCGCTGGCCGCGGGGCGACCGGTGGACGTGCACGTCAACAGCATCGCCGCGGATGCCTTGGGCGCCACCAGGATCGGCGATATCGCGCTGGAGGTCGCGACCCGGTATTCGATGGGCTCGGTGCTGGTGACCGACGATGCGATCGCGATGGCGCGCGAATACCTGTGGCGGGAGTTCCGGATCGTGGTGGAACCGGCGGGCGCGACGGCGCTGGCCGCGATCCAGAGCGGGGCGTACGTGCCGGAGCCGGGGGAGCGGCCGGTGATCGTCCTGTGCGGGGCCAACACGGACCTGGCGACGATGTAGCGCGACCCGAGCAACCGGAACATCGGGTATTCACAATCCGGAATTCCATCCCCAGAACCGGATTCGGGCTGTCGCGCGGGCGGCGGATCGAGCAGGCTGGAGGTGCTTCCGGAACGGAGGGGGCGGCCGGGATTCGAGGTCGCCGGGGTCCGAATGGCCGATTCGGCCGACTTGTCGAGGGGTGGAATCATGTACGAGGCGAATACGGCCGTCATCGGCACGGTGGTCACGCATCCGGTGCGGCGGAGCCTGCCCGGCGGGGAGCAGGTGGTCACCTTCCGGGTGGCCAGCACCGCCCGGCGCTTCGACCGCGACCGCGGCGAATGGGTCGACAACGGCAGCCTGTTCATCACGATCAGCTGCTGGCGGCGCCTGGTCGAGGGCGTGGACGCCTCGCTGCGCCGGGGCGATCCGGTCATCGCCTACGGGCAGCTGCGCACCAACGAGTACCGCACCCGGGACGGGGCGGAGCGGCACGATCTGGAGATGCGGGCCAGCGCGGTCGGCCCGGATCTGGGCCGCTGCTCGGCCACCGTGACGCGCCGCCGATCCGGGAACTCCGCCGAGTTCCCGGCCGTTGAGCCTGCGGCCGACGGTGGACCGGTCGAGCCCGTCGCCGGGGAGCCTCTCGCCGCCGCCCCGGCCGACCCCGGCCGACAGGGGGCCGGAGCCGCTCAAACTCGTTGACTACCTGGGGGAATTCGCCAGCCGGGTAAAGTCGATCGCTTCGGAACTACTAGGGTGATGCACATGGCAGAGTTCATTTACCAAATGCGCAAGGTTCGCAAGGCGCACGGAGACAAGGTCGTCCTCGATGACGTGAACTTGAACTTCCTCCCCGGCGCCAAGATCGGCGTGGTCGGTCCGAACGGCGCCGGTAAATCGAGCGTGCTGAAGATCATGGCGGGGCTGGATCAGCCGAACAACGGCGACGCCTGGCTCGCCCCCGGCGCGACCGTCGGCATCCTGCAGCAGGAGCCGCCCCTGAACGAGGAGAAGACGGTTCGCGGCAACGTCGAGGAGGGCCTCGGCGAGATCAAGGTGAAGCTGGACCGCTTCAACGAGATCGCCGAGCTGATGGCCACCGACTACTCCGACGAGCTCATGGAAGAGATGGGCAAGCTGCAGGAGGACCTCGACCACGCCGACGCCTGGGATCTCGACTCCCAGCTGGAGCAGGCGATGGACGCGCTGCGCTGCCCGCCGCCGGAGGAGCCGGTCACCAACCTGTCCGGTGGTGAGCGCCGCCGCGTCGCGCTGTGCAAGCTGCTGCTGAGCAAGCCCGACCTGCTGCTGCTCGACGAGCCCACCAACCATCTCGACGCCGAGTCGGTGCTGTGGCTGGAGCAGTTCTTGGCCCAGTACGCGGGCGCCGTTCTGGCCGTGACCCACGACCGGTACTTCCTCGACAATGTCGCGGGCTGGATCCTCGAGCTGGATCGCGGCCGCACCTACCCCTATGAGGGCAACTACTCCACCTACCTGGAAAAGAAGGCCGAGCGCCTGGAGGTGCAGGGCAAGAAGGACCAGAAGCTGCAGAAGCGGCTGAAGGACGAGCTGGCGTGGGTGCGTTCCGGCGCCAAGGCGCGGCAGGCCAAGAACAAGGCCCGCCTCGGCCGGTACGAGGAGATGGCGGCCGAGGCCGAGAAGATGCGGAAGCTGGACTTCGAGGAGATCCAGATTCCGGCCGGTCCGCGCCTGGGCAATGTGGTCGTCGAGGTCGAGCACCTCGACAAGGGCTTCGGCGACCGGCAGCTGATCAAGGATCTGTCGTTCACGTTGCCGCGCAATGGCATTGTCGGCGTCATCGGCCCCAACGGTGTCGGCAAGTCGACGCTGTTCAAGACCATCGTCGGGCTCGAGCAGGCCGACAGCGGCACGGTGAAGATCGGCGACACGGTCAAGCTGAGCTATGTCGACCAGAACCGCGCGGGCATCGACCCGAACAAGACGGTGTGGCAGGTCGTTTCCGAGGGACTGGATTTCATCCACGTCGGCAGCCAGGAAATGCCGTCACGCGCTTATGTGTCCGCTTTCGGCTTCAAGGGCCCGGATCAGCAGAAGCCCGCGGGTGTGCTGTCCGGTGGTGAGCGCAACCGCCTGAACCTGGCGATGACGCTGAAGCAGGGCGGCAACCTGATCCTGCTCGACGAGCCCACCAACGACCTCGACGTCGAGACCCTGTCGTCGCTGGAGAACGCGCTCGAGCAGTTCGCGGGCTGTTCGGTGGTCATCTCCCACGACCGCTGGTTCCTCGACCGCACCTGCACGCACATCCTCGCGTGGGAGGGCAACGACGACAACGAGGCCGCCTGGTTCTGGTTCGAGGGCAACTTCGAGGCCTACGAGGCCAACAAGATCGAGCGGCTGGGGCCGGAGGCGGCACGTCCGCACCGGGTCACCCACCGCAAGCTCACTCGCGACTAGGGCCCGCGCCGCGGTTACTCGCGGGTTATCGACAAGCAAACAGTGTGATTCGTCATAGTGGGACGGGCGTCAAATAACAACTGGCGCAACGTCTGTCGCGCGCTACCTGGAAGTTCGGGTGGCGTGCTGGTGCGGTCGTACCAACCGTGCCGTTCGGACTGTCCGGCGGCGCCGCCGGTTTGGGAGGATTCCTCGGCGGCGCCTCGGGCGTCCAGCTACTCTCGACTCCGGCGTCACTTTGTTGCGGAACCGAATCCGAGGAGTTGGCGAAGAAAATGACGGTCTCGTCCGAAATGTCCAGCGCGGCGTGGGCCGCTGGTTTGCCGGCGCAGCTGCGCGGCGAACTGGCGAACCTCGAGGAGGCGTACTTCCGCCACGTGGACGCCGGCGATGTGGACGTCGCGATCACGGGCGGTTCGAGCCTCGTGTTCCGACGACACCTCGAGCTGGGCATGCACCGCCCGCCCGGGCAGGCGCGGGTGCGGGTGTACCACCCGGACGACGGCGCCGGTCTCGGGGCGGCCGTGCAGATGGTCACCGACGATATGCCGCTGCTGGTGGAGTCGGTCACGGCGTATCTCAGTCGGCACGGCGTCAGCATCAGCGAGGTGATCCACCCGATTCTCGAGTCGACCCGCGACGCCGAGGGCGCTCTGGAATCGGCCGTTCCGCACGAGGTCGCCGGCAACGGCGCGGGCTCTCTGCGGGAATCCTGGATCCACGTGCAGTTGCACCCGTCGACCAGCCCCGCGCTGCTCGCCGAGCTCGAGACCGGCGTCTCCGACGTGCTCACCGACGTGCGCCAGGTCATCGGCGACACCAAGGCCATGCGCGGCGTGCAGGACGGGCTGGCCGAGATGCTCGAGCTCGCGGCCAAGGAGGGCACCCCGCCGTTCTCGCCGACCGATCTCGTCGACTGCGCGAATCTGTTGCGCTGGCTGGCGGACGGACATTTCACCGTGCTCGGCTACGCGCGCTACCAGCGCCCCGCCGCGGGCGGGGTGCAGGCGAAATCCGTTGTGGATCCGGACAGTTGCCTCGGCGTGCTGCGCCTGGACGTGGGCACCGACTTCCGCGTCCCGGTCGACGGCGGCGACCGCCCGCTGCTGCTGCTCACCCAGGGGCTGGTCCCGGCGACCGTACATCGCTCGGTGTATCCGTACTTCGTCGGCGTCGCCGAATTCGACACCAGTGGCGCGATCACCGGTGAGCACCTGTTCATCGGCGTGTTCACCGTCGCCGCGATGCACGAGAACGTGCTCGACATCCCGGTGATCGAACGGCGCGTGCGCGCGGTGGTCGAGCAGAGCGGCCACGAGCTGGAATCGTATTCCGGGCAGGCGATGCTGGAGGTGATCCAGTCCTTCCCGCGCACCGAGCTGTTCTCCGCGGACGTGGAGACGATGCGCCACACCGCCGGTGCGGTGCTCAACGTCGGGTTGCGGCGGCAGGTGCGGCTGTTCCTGCGCTCGGATTCCTACGGCAGATTCGTGGCCTGCATGGTCTATCTGCCGCGTGACCGCTACACCACCCGGGTCCGGCTGGAGATCCAGGACATCCTGGTGCGCGAGCTGGGTGGCGTCTCGATCGATTACTCGGCCCGGGTCTCCGAAAGCGAGCTCGCCAGCGTGTATTTCACGGTGCGCCTGCCGGAGCCGGGCACGCCGGTGGATGTGTCCGAGCCGAACCGGCTGCGCATCCAGGCACTGCTCGCCGAGGCCAGCCGCACCTGGGACGATCACCTGCGCGACGAGGTCGCCGCCTCGACGGTGCTGGATCCGGCCGTGGTGCAGCGTTATACCTCCGCCCTGCCGGACGCCTACAAGGAGGACTTCCGGGCCGGTCGCGCCCTCGCAGATATCGTGCGGCTGGAGCGGCTGGCGCCCGGCCAGATCGACCAGCACCTGTACCGGCGTCCCGAATCCGCCCCCGGCTCATGGCGTTTCACCCTCTACATCGGTGGCGGCATCTCGCTGAGCCAGGTGCTGCCGCTGCTGCAGAGCCTGGGCGTGGAGGTCGTCGACGAGCGGCCGTACAAGCTGCAGTTCGAGAACGGCCGCGAGGTCTGGATCTACGACTTCGGCCTGCAGGCGCGGCCCGACCTGTTGCGAGTGTCGCTGGACCGCAACATGGACGCCGAGCTGGTGGAGACCTCGGATCGGCTGGACGCGCTCCACGCGCAGGAGCGCGGGCTGCGCGAACGGTTCACCGCCGCGTTCGACGCGCTGTGGTACGGGCGCGCGGAGGCCGACGCGCTGAACGAGCTGGTGCTGCGTGCGGGCCTGGACTGGCGCACAGTGTCGATCCTGCGCGCGTACTCGAAGTACTTGCAGCAGGCCGACTTTCCTTACAGTCAGGCCAATATCGCCCGGGTGCTCCTGGTTTCGCCCGATGCGTCGCGGCTGTTCGTGGACCTCTTCGCGGCGCTGTTCGATCCGGATTCGGCCTCGCCCGACCGCGCGGCGGAACTGGAGGCCGCGGTCGCCGAGCGCATCAACGAGGTGGTGAGCCTGGATGCCGACCGCATCCTGCGCGCCATTCTGAGCCTGATGCGGGCGACGCTGCGCACCAACTACTACCGGACCGACGAGCACGGCGCGTCGCGCGAGTACCTGTCGCTGAAGGTCGAGCCGGGTGAGATCGACGAATTGCCCAAGCCGCGGCCGCAATTCGAGATCTTCGTGTATTCGCCTCGGGTGGAGGGTGTGCATCTGCGGTTCGGTCCGGTGGCGCGCGGCGGGTTGCGGTGGTCGGATCGGCTGGAGGATTTCCGTACCGAGATCCTGGGTTTGGTGAAGGCGCAGGCGGTGAAGAATGCGGTGATCGTGCCGGTGGGTGCCAAGGGTGGATTCGTGGTGAAGCATCCGCCTGCGACGACCGGTGATCCGGCGGCGGATCGTCAGGCGCTGCAGGCGGAGGGTGTTGCGTGCTATCGCACGTTTATTTCCGGCCTGCTGGATGTGACCGATAACGTGGATCAGGCGACGGGTCAGGTGTTGCCGCCCGCACGAGTGGTCCGTCGCGATGGTGACGACACCTATCTCGTGGTTGCTGCCGACAAGGGGACCGCGACGTTCTCCGATATCGCCAATGAGGTGGCGAGGTCGTATGGGTTCTGGCTCGGTGATGCGTTCGCGTCGGGTGGTTCGGTGGGTTATGACCACAAGGCGATGGGGATCACGGCCAAGGGTGCTTGGGAGTCGGTGAAGCGGCATTTCGCCGAGATGGATGTCGATACGCAGTCGCAGGAGTTCACTGTGGTGGGTGTCGGTGATATGTCGGGTGATGTGTTCGGTAACGGGATGTTGTTGTCGGAGCACATTCGGTTGGTGGCCGCGTTCGACCATAGGCATATCTTCCTGGATCCGAATCCGGATGCGGCGCAGTCGTTTGCGGAGCGGGAGCGTATGTTCGCGCTGCCGCGCTCCTCGTGGCGGGATTACGACACGTCGCTGATCAGCACGGGCGGCGGAGTGTGGGATCGGACCGTCAAGTCGGTGCCGATCAGCCCGCAGGCCCGGGCCGCTCTCGGGCTGGACGACGACGTCACGTCGCTGTCGCCGCCGGAGCTGATCCGGGCGATACTGCGGGCGCCGGTCGGGCTGCTGTGGAACGGTGGCATCGGCACCTACATCAAGGCGTCGTCGGAATCGAACGCCGAGGTGGGCGACAAGTCCAACGACGCGGTGCGGGTCGATGCGAACAGTCTGCGGGTCAAGGTGATCGGGGAGGGCGGCAACCTCGGCCTCACCGCGCTGGGCCGTATCGAGTTCTGCCGCAGCGGCGGTAAGTGCAACACCGACGCCCTGGACAACTCGGCGGGTGTCGACTGCTCCGACCACGAGGTCAACATCAAAGTGCTGATCGACGGGGTGGTCTCCGCCGGTGAACTCCCCGCCGCCGAACGCAATGCGTTGCTGGCCTCGATGACCGACGAGGTCTCGGACATGGTGCTGCAGGACAACGTCTCGCAGAATTTCCTGATGGGTATGTCGCGGGCCGAGGCGCCGCGGATGCTGAACGTGCAGAAGCGCCTGATCGCCGACCTCGAATCCCGCCGCGGGCTGGACCGCGAGTTGGAGGCGCTGCCGTCGGATCCGGAGATCAAGCGGCGCTCCGAGGCCGGTGCCGGGCTCACCTCGCCGGAGCTGGCGAATCTGATGGCGCACGCCAAGCTGTCGCTGAAAACCGATCTGCTCGATTCGGATCTGCCCGACAGCGCGTACTTCTCGGCCCGGCTGCCGAGGTACTTCCCAACGCCGCTGCGCGAGCGGTTCGGCGCCGCGATCAAGCGGCATCGGCTGCGCCGCGAGATCGTCACCACCATGGTGATCAACGAGATGGTGGATCTCGGCGGGATCACCTACGCGCATCGGCTCAACGAGGAGATCGGTGCCAGCGCCACCGACGCCGTGCGGGCGTTCGCCGCGGCCAACGAGATCTTCGACCTGTCGTCGATCTGGAGCCGCATCCGCGCGGCCGACATCTCCACCGCGGTGAAGGACGATCTGGAGCTGGAGACCAAACGCACCCTCGACCGGGCCTCGCGCTGGCTGCTGAGCAACCGACCGCAGCCGATCGCGGTCGGTGCCGAAATCCATCGGTACAGCGGGGCGGTGCGGGAGCTGGCGCCGAAGGTGCCGGGCTGGCTGCGCGGGCACCACGTCGATTCGCTCGAGGAGCAGTCGGCGAAACATATCGACCGCGGCGTTCCCGAGGCACTCGCGACCGAGGTGTTCGGGCTGCTCAACCTGTTCCCGCTGATGGATGTCGTGGATATCGCTGACATCACCGACCGCAGTGGTGAGGAGGTCGGCGCGCTGTACTACGCGCTCAACGAGCACCTGAAGATCGACTGGCTGCTGCAGGCGGTCAGCCACCTCGAGCGCGGCGACCGCTGGCACGCGCTGGCCCGACTGGCGCTGCGCGACGACATGTACGGCTCACTGCGCTCACTGACGCTGGACGTGCTGTCCGGCGGCGATCCGGAGGAGACGGCCGAAGAGAAGATCGCCTACTGGGAGTCGAAGAACCAGTCCCGCCTGGGCCGCGCCCGCGCCGCCCTGGCGGAGCTGTTCGAATCCGGCACCCACGACCTGGCAACCCTGTCGGTAGCAGCCCGCCAGGTCCGCAGCATGGTCAGCGGCGTAGGCGCCCAAGCCGAGGTCCGCTGAATACGCACAGATCTCCAACCACCTCCCGACCACCTTATCGATCCCCAAGCGTCTCCGACCTCCTGTCGGACTTTCACCGGTCCCCAGGCCCGCCCCCTATCGATCCCCCTACCGGTCCCCGATAGGGGCCGGTAGGGGCCGGTAGGGGGCGACGCGGCCGCTGTGCCAACTCACAGAAAGCCCTCCGATACCCCGCTGACCGGCCCGGATCGGGCATGACGCCACTGGCGCAGTCGTGACCCGATCCGGCGCCACCTGCTGTACCCGGCATACTGGATAGCTGAATCGGTTCCGGAGGCAGTGTCGCGGCGGAACGGCAATCCGATCGGAGGTTAGTGTGACGAGTGTCGGTTCGGTGAACGGGCTCGCGAGAACGACCGGTACAACCGTGCTGCCCAAGCGTTTTCATGCCAAGGTCGACGTCCGCTGGTCGGATATGGACGTCTTTCAACACATCAACCACGCCCGGATGGTGACGTTGCTCGAGGAGGCGCGGATTCCGTGGCTGTTCGATGACCGTCCCACCTCCGGATTGCGCTCCGGATGCGTACTCGCCGATCTGCACGTGCGCTACCGGAGCCAGCTCCGCCACGAGGACACACCACTGGACATCGCGATGTGGATCGATCAGCTGCGCGCGGTCGACTTCACCATCGGCTACGAGGTGCGCGCGAACGGCGCCGCCCTCGACTCGCCTCCCGCGGTGATCGCCAGCACCCAACTGGCCGCCTTCGACATCGACACCCAGCGCTTACGCCGCCTAACCGCCCCCGAACGCGATTACCTGGCCCAATGGAAGGCCGACTGACACCCCGGAAGCCATACTCGGCTCAGTGGAAGCCGACCGAGTGGCCTCGGCCGCAGGTGCTTCGTCCAGCGGGGAGGGTGCTTGGTCCACTGCGAAGCCGACTGACCGCCCCCGGAGCCGCGAGTATCGGCGCCACTGGTGCCTGGTGACGGCCCTCGCGTGAGTACTCGATCCGTGGGCGTCCGACTGACCGGACGCCAGTGCCTGCGCTAAGGGTGTCGGAGTAATGGTCCTTGCTGCGAAGCCGCCTGACTCACCGAGTGGGTTGGTGTCGCCGATGGGCGGTGCGTGGCGGTGGGGGGTGACGTCTGCGACGATGGCACCCTCGATGGCGACTGTTGGGCGCGGTGCGGAAGGTGTGGGTGGCGGGGCGATGATGCCGGGGTTCGAACATTCCGATCAGCGGGCGCTGCGGGTGCCCGACCCGGCCGAACGGGAGAATCTGGCGACCTTCACCGCACGGGCGACGCGGCTGGATCCGGCGGCCGTGATCCGGTTGCGGCGCCGTGGCGATCGTTATGTATCGGCCTGGGCGGCAACGGGTTTCGAAGTGTTGGCGGTCCGGACGGTGGTCGCCGAGCTGGGTGTCGACGATGTGACCGTGGGTGGAGACACGCTCCTGTCCGGGCTGACCGGCCCGGACGCCGGTGGCCCGATCGACCTGGGCTTTTCGATGGATTCCTCGTGGCGTACCGCGCTGCCTCCCACGACCGGCTTCGTGCATGTCGACGACGTCCCCGCACGCAGCCTGGTAGAACTCGCCGAACGCGGCCAGGAGGTGGCCGCCGAACACGGCAGCGGCCTCGGCCCGCCGGTCTCGCTGCTGGACCAGACCGTGCTCACGGTCACCGGCGGCGATGAACGGGTCGAGGTTCCGATGCGGGTCGTATTCACCCTCACCGCCATGGATTTCATCCCGCACTCCGGCGAGAAGGCCGACGCCCGCCGTATCGCCCCTACCGAGATCGTCCGCGTCCGCACCGCGCGCACCTGGCTGCGCCTCGACGCCCGCTACGGCTCGGTCGCCCGACGCCGTGGTCCCGGCATGCCCCTCATGCCCCGCTGAGCACCGCGCGGCCGGTGAGCGCAAGGATGACGGGATGGCGAGCGACAACTTCATGCTGATTCACGATGCCGAACTCCTGGCCCAGGGCGAACGGGTTCTCGGCGCCGAGTTCACCGCGATGCACGAACGGGTCGTGGCGGTCACCGCGTTGACCTCCCGGCTCAACGTTCTGCCCTTCGACGACGAGCCGGGTAAGGCGGCGCTGTTCGAACAGATCCTGGGTCGTCCGCTTCCGGCGGGCGTCACGATCTACCCGCCCTTCTACACCGATCACGGACTTCGCCTGGACCTGGCCGAGCGCGTATTCATCAATCAGGGGTGCACCTTCCTGGACTACGCCGGGATCCGGTTGGGCAGGGGCGTGATGATCGGCCCGCAGGCCACCTTCATCACCGTCGGCCACCCGGTGGATCCCGAGGAGCGGCGCCGATTCCTCACCGGTGCGCCGATCGACGTGGCGGAGAACGTGTGGATCGGCGCCGGGGCGACGATCCTGCCCGGCGTCAGCATCGGCCATGACGCGGTGGTCGCCGCGGGAGCGGTCGTGTCCGACGATGTGCCCGCGAGGAGCTTGGTGGCCGGTCCCAAGGCCGAGGTGCGTCGGAGTTGGTAGCGCTCTCAGTCGTTCATGAGCAATCGTCGACGCATTACACGTCAAGCGCCAAAAACCGCACCAATACCGGCTCGGTGCCGCATCGGCCCCGCCGTGTGTAGGCCGAGACCATGGCCGAGCCTCCGGTTGACCGGCTCAGGCGGCGCCGAGGAGGCGGAGCAGGGCGGTGGTGACCGCTGCGGAGAAGGCGACGAAGATCAGCGGGGCGCGGCGCCAGGCGAGGACGACGGCGACGAGAACGCCCGCGGGGAGGGCGAATCCGGCTCGGTGTCCGGCGGGGACGAGTTCGGTGACCGCGAGGGCGACCAGCAGGACCACCGAGCCCACCTCGAGCAACTGGGTGACGCGCGGGGGAAAGGTGATGCGGCGGCGCAGGACCGGGCCCGCGAAGCGGATGGCATAGGTGCCCACCGCCAGGACGAGCGCACCTGCGATCAGGGTGGTGTTCATGATCTCTCGTCTCGAAAAGGCTCTGCGTCCGCGCGGTCCGGTCCGGCATCGGCGGTCGTATCCCCGGTGCGGCCCAGGGCGAGGAGCACAGCGGGCAGGGCCAGCAGGACCGGGAGTCCGGCGCCGAGGAAGGGCGTGGTCCCCGCCGCCACCGCCGCGCCCACCAGTGCCGCTTGCCGGGTTGCCCGGTCGCCGCGGATCGCGGGCAGGGCCAGCGCCACTAAGACCGCGGGGAACACCGCGTCGAGGCCGAACCGGTTCGGGTCGGGGACCGCGGCGCCGATCGCGACCCCGAGCACGGCGCCCAGCGGCCAGGCCAGCAGGACTCCGAGTCCGCACAGCCAGAAGGCGGCGCGGCGACGGTCGCGGTCGGATTCGGCCAGGGCCAGCGCCACCGACTCGTCGTTCATGACGTGCGTGCCGATCAGCCGACGCCATCCGGTGCCCACCACATCGGGCACCGCCAATCCGTACGGTAGGTGGCGGGCGTTGACAACCAGCCCGGCCAGCACCGCGGCGACCGGGCCGCCACCGGCGGCGATGATCCCGACGAACAGGAATTCCGCGCCCCCGGCCAGCACCAGGACGCTGAGGAGCAGTGGCAGCCACGCGGGCATGCCGGAGGTCACGGTCGAGGCGCCGTAGGACACGCCGATGGCCACGACCGCCAGGCAGATGGTCGCAATACCGGTGAGGTCACTCCGATCGAGTGTTCGCCATATCGAACGCACGACTACTATATTGAACGCTATCGGGTAGGCTCGTCAATCTCGCCGCGAGGTACTGTCTGAAGCCATCATGACCGAGCCCGACGCCGCCCAGTCCGCGCCCCCGCAGGAGGCCATCGCCGCTGCCCTCCGCCGCGAGCGGGGTCGTGTCGGTCTGTCGCTCACCGAGGTTGCGCGCCGCGCGGGTGTTGCGAAATCGACACTGTCCCAATTGGAATCGGGCGTCGGCAATCCGAGCATCGAGACGCTGTGGGCGCTGTGCGTGGCGCTGGGGATCCCGTTCTCCCGCCTGCTCGACCCGCCGCGCCCGCGGGTGCAGGTGATCCGTGCGGGCGAGGGGCCGGTGTTGGCCTCCTCGCAAGCCGACTACCAGGTGGCGCTGCTGGCGGCCAGTCCGCCGAACGCCCGCCGCGACATCTACCGGATCTCCGCCGAGCCCGGTCAGCCGCGCCGATCCGAACCCCATTCGCGCGGTGAGGTCGAGCATCTGATCCTCGCCGCCGGGCGTGCCCTGGTCGGCCCGGCCGCCGATCCGGTCGAACTCGGCCCCGGCGACTACATCTGCTACCCGGGCGACCGCCCGCACATCTTCGAGGCCCTCGAGCCCGGCACCTGGGCCATCCAGGCCAGCGAACACCTCTGAGCCGGATGACGTCTTCCGGCCTCGGAATACGCAAGGCCGGAACCTTGCCCCGGCCTCAGCCACAGACTCCGTGCCCCGGTGGCCGCTTGATTCCCGGTGCCGCACATGCCCTTCCGTCATCCCAACACGGTCCACCTTCCACTCCCGGCACGATGGTCGCCCTCTGCTCCCGGGTGAAGGGCCCACCTTCTCTCTCGGGGCAGCGGTCGCCTGTTCGCTTCCTGGGTGGTGGTCGCCTCTTCGTTTCCAGGGTGAGTGTTGCCTCTTTGTTTTCGGGGTGGTGGTCGCCTGTTCGTTTCCGGGGTGAGTGTTGGCTCTTTGTTTTCGGGGTGGTGGTCGCCCCTTCGATCCGGGGCGGTCGTTGCCCACTTCGCATCCGGGGCGATGGTCGCTCCTCATTTCCGGCGTGATGGTTCGCCCTTCATTTCCGGGTTGCTTTGGCCGGAATCCTGTATTCCGAGGTTTATGGCTACGCCGCCGTCCACGCTGTCGCCGGTGCGTCGCTTATGCGGCGAGCTGGTTATTTCCCTGGGCAACAACGGATTTCCACCATGCAACGGTGCCGCGGGCCACCTCGTCCAGCGGTGTCGGGTGCAGGCCGAGCCTGTGCTCGCTGGCCGAGGAGTCCAGTTCGAAAGGGCGCTCGAACTGGTAGTTCATCTCGGCCAGCTCGCGCATCATGCCGTTGGTGAGCCCGGCCGTGCGGAGGACCCAGCCGGGGAGCGCCAAAACCTTCGGTGTGCGCACCCCCGCTGCCGCCGCCAGGGTGGCGACGAGTTCGCGCATCGTCACCGCGGGGGCGGTCGGGGCGTGCAGGAAGGAGTTCCACAACGTGCGGTCCGCCGCGGCGGAGATCATCGCCGCGGCGAGGTCGGGCATGTAGGTGAACGAGTGTGGCACGTCGGGCTTGCCGAAGATCTGAATGGTCTTGCCCGCCAGGATATTCGGGACCATGCGCTCTCCGGCGTGCGACATCCGCACGTGCGGGCCGATGAAGTCCGAGGCCGCGACGCTGACCGTCGGCGTCGGTGACGCCTCACGCGCCCGCAGCAGCGCGACCCGCACGGCGGGTTTACCGAAATCTGCTGTGCGAGGCATGGTTTCGGTCATCGGTCGGGTCACCGGGCCGTAGGAGTACAGGCTCTCCGGGAATACGACCACGGCTCCGGCCTGTCCGGCTACCTCGAGCACGATCTGCTCGGCCGCGGGCAACTCGGCCCACCAGGTGCGCGCGGCGTACTTCGACCCGTGTGTGCAGTGGTAGACCGCTGCCGCGCCGTCGACGGCCGCCGAAAGCTGTTCGCGCCGAGTGACATCCACGCGCCGACGCTCGATCAGGGGGTGCTCGGGACCGCTCCCGGACCGCGTCAGTATGCGGACGCTCTTCCCCGCGGCAGCGAGTTGCTCGGCGACGGTGGTGCCGACGGGCCCCGCTCCGGTGACAACATGTATCTCGGACATCTGTGTGCTCCTCTCGCTATAGAGAGCGGTGCTCTCAACCTGCGGACAAGCATGCCCGGCCACCGAACCCCTGTCAAGAGCAATGCTCTCTATTGGTGGCCGATGCCGGAGAGCCGAGAAGTTGTGCTCATGTCGATCGATCGTGCAATGTTGTTTCGACTAGTCACGAAAAACGTTGTGGAGCAGGTCGTCCGGGCCCTGGCGCGCGGCGAGCACCTGGCTGGGCGCGCGGTGGGCATCTGGCTTGGCGCCGTGCACAGCTGGCTGGGCGCGCGGGACAACTGGTTTCGCTGCTGGATGCGCCGAATCGCGGGGCGCTCGCCTACGCCGCGCCCTCGCCGAGGTACTGCAACCACACCGGATCCAGGTCGGAGGTGGTCGACAGCAGGCGCCAGTGTGGACCCTTCGGAGCGACCATCGGGTGGTGCAGGGTCCAGCCCAGCTCGGCCAGCAGTTTGTCGGCCTTGCGGTGGTTGCAGGGGGCGCAGGAGGCGACGCAGTTCTCCCAGGTGTGCGGCCCGCCGCGGCTGCGCGGGATCACGTGGTCGATGGTCTCGGCCTTGCCGCCGCAGTACGCGCAGCGGTAGCGGTCGCGGTGCATCAGCGCCGCGCGGGTCATCGGGACCCGGGCGCGATAGGGCACGCGGACGTAGTTGCGCAGGCGGATCACCGAGGGCAGGGCGACAGACGCGCCCGCGGAGTGGACCACGGGTCCGTCGGGATTGTGGTGGACGGCGTCGGCCTTGTCGCAGATCAGGAGCACGACGGCGCGGCGCGCGGACAGTGCGGTGAGCGGCTCGTAGGTGGCGTTCAGAAGCAACACCCGGCGCTTCACCCAGGTGGCGACGCTCGGAACGGGTTCGACGGTGCGGTGCGGATACGCACCGGGAGCGGAACGTTTATCGGACAGGACATGCAGCGGAGAAGCCCCCGACCCACGATTGTGGACGTCGGCGGGCTGGAGTTGTCGGTGTGTCCGCGCCTCGTGTGACCGGGCGCCGTGCCGCTGCTTCATGGAAACCCCGAATTCGATTTGTCCGGTTCGTGTGGTATCGAGTCAGACACTGCCAATCAGTTGACCATGGAACCGCCACCATTGCCAGCTGATTTGACACATTCCTGCTGTGGTGTTCGTGAACGCCGGGTTACACCCGGGGGCGGTATGTGAATGTCGGGTCGGCTTGTCGGCGGGCGGCGGCGGGTGGGAAGCGGGACGGGGCGCGGATATGCTGGCGGTGTTATGACTTCCGGAGAGCAGACGGCGACATCTTTCTACGAGGCGGTCGGCGGCGCGGAGACGTTCCGGCGCTTGGTGGCGGCCTTCTATCGGGAGGTGGCCCGCGACGAGGTGCTCCGCCCGCTCTATCCCGAGGAGGATCTGGGCCCGGCGGAGCGTCGGCTGCGCATGTTCCTCGAGCAGTACTGGGGCGGGCCGCGCACCTATTCCGACGAGCGCGGGCACCCGCGACTGCGGATGCGGCACATGCCCTTCCGCATCGGCCCGATCGAGCGCGACGCCTGGCTGCGGTGCATGCGGATCGCCGTCGCCGAGCTCGAACCGGAGGTGCTCGACGACGAGCACCGGCGCGCGCTGCTCGATTACCTGGAGATGGCGGCGAATTCGCTGGTCAATTCGCCGTTCTGAGGTCATGGCGCAAAACCGCGCCCGGACCGGAGGATGTCCGATTCCTGCTGAAGGTTAGCTAGTTCTCGCCAACACGCCCGTCGAGGGGCGGCTTTAACCGGAAATCTTTGGCACTATTAGCCGTTGTGACACCTTCATCCCCCGGGGAGCGGGCCGCGTCCACCGACCCCGCGGCCGTGCCGTGGTGGCGATCGGCGGTCTTCTACCAGATCTATCCGCGCTCGTTCGCGGATTCGACCGGCGACGGCGTCGGCGATCTCGGCGGCCTGCGGGATCGACTCGGTTACCTGGAGTTGCTCGGGGTCGACGCGCTGTGGATCTGCCCGGTGATGCGCTCGCCGATGGTCGACGGCGGCTACGACGTCAGCGATCCGCGCGATATCGACCCGGTATTCGGCGATCTCGCCATGTTCGACGAGTTGATCGCCGAGGCGCACGACCGGGAAATCAAGATCACCATGGATCTGGTGCCCAATCACACCAGCGACCGGCATCCGTGGTTCGCCGCCGCACTGGCCGCCGGGCCCGACAGCCCCGAACGCGCGCGCTACCACTTCCGCGACGGCCGCGGCCCCGGCGGCGCCGAGCCGCCCAACAACTGGCCGAGCATCTTCGGCGGTCCGGCCTGGACCCGCGTGACCGAGCCCGACGGCACCCCGGGCCAGTGGTACCTGCACCTCTTCGCCCCCGAACAGCCCGACCTGAACTGGGACGATCCGGAGGTCGCCGCCGACTTCGAGCAGACGCTGCGCTTCTGGCTCGACCGCGGGGTCGACGGCTTCCGCATCGATGTGGCGCACGGCATGGCCAAGCCGCCCGGGCTGCCCGATATGGCACGCGTCGACATTCGGATGCTCAAACACGACGACGACGATCCGCGCTTCAACAACCCCGGCGTGCACGAGATCCACCGCCGCCTGCGCAAGGTGTTCGACGAGTACCCGGACGCGGTGTCGATCGGTGAGGTGTGGGTGGAGGACAACACCCGCTTCGGCGAATACGTGCGCCCCGACGAACTGCATCTCGCCTTCAACTTCCGCCTCGCCGAGACCCCCTTCGACGCCGCGAAGATCCGTGCCGCCGTGGATAATTCGCTGACCTCGGTGACGGCGGTCGGTGCCAGCGCCACCTGGACGCTGTCCAATCACGACGTCGAGCGCGAGGTCACCCGGTACGGCGGCGGCAGCGCCGGGGTGGATCGGGCGCGGGCGATGATCCTGCTCGAATTGGCGCTTCCGGGAGCGGTTTTCGTCTACAACGGGTCCGAGCTGGGGCTGCCCGATGTGGACGACCTGCCCGACGAGGTGCTGCAGGATCCGGCCTGGGAGCGGTCCGGGCACACCGAGCGCGGCCGCGACGGCTGCCGGGTGCCGTTGCCGTGGGAGGGCCAGCGGCCGCCGTTCGGATTCACCACGGGCACACCGTGGTTGCCGATTCCGCCGGAATGGTCCGATCACACCGTGGAGGCGCAGCTCGAACGGCTGGACTCGACGCTGTCGCTGTACCGGGCGGCCATCGACCTGCGAGCCGAGCGTGCGGAGTTCGCCGGTGACGAACTCGACTGGTACGGCAGCCCGCCGGGGTGCCTGGCCTTCCGGCGGTCGGGCGGCCTGGTCTGCGCGCTCAACGCCTCCGACGAGCCGATTCCGCTGCCGCCTGGGGAGGTGCTGCTGTCCAGTGCTCCGCTCGTGGGCAACCGGCTGCCGGTGAATGCCGCAGCCTGGCTGGTGTGAGGGATCCGCGACACGTTCACCGGTCTGCGATCCGGTCGGGCGGATCGTCTACCGTTGGGCTGTGAGCATTCTCGAGACAGTGCTGATCTTCGTCGGCATCCCGCTGGTGATCTACGCGGTGATCGCCGGATTGTCGTATCTCGGTAAGCCGCTGCCCGGGGAGAAGCCGGTCCACTACAACCTCGGTGACAAGTGGACCGCCGACCCGGTGCTGTGGAGCGCGACGGACGAGGTGACCAAGTTCGGTCACGACATTTCCGCGGGATCGCATGGCAGTCATGCGGCGATCGCATCCGCCGCGTCGGATCTGATCGGAGGCCGGGCAAGTGGCAAGTTCTAACTGGCCCGCGGTGGTCGAGGCCGACCTGCCGCGCGGATACGCCGTCACCAGCAGCGGGCGCGTCTCCGGCGTGCACGAGTCCGGCGACGTGTTCAAGGAGGCGCCGTTCAGCGACACCGAGCGGCTGATCATGGACAACACGCTCACCGAGGCCACGCGCTCGACCAAGGTGCGCTTCACGGTGTACATCGGCGACCTGCGCCCGGAGCCCGCGAGCGGCGCCGACGCGCTCTTCCCGCACACCCCTGAAGCGGAGCGTTCGGTGCTCATCGCCGTCTCGCCGAACGACCGGGCCGTCGAGGTCCGCTCCGGACGTGAGGTCGCCGACCGGGTCAACGATCGCATCTGCCAGCTCGGGGTCACGGCCGCGCTCAGCTCGATGCGGCAGGGCGAGCTGATCGACGGCCTGGTCTCGGCCGTGCGCGTGATGGCAGCCGCCATCGGCCGCCCCAGCTGATTACGCTCTGAGCGGAATCAGGGGGCGCGATGGCGTGGGCGGACCTTACGCTCGGGGTATGACCGAGCAGCCGCGACTTCATTCGATCCCCGGCGGACGCGACGACCGGTCGCCCGAGGCGCCGGACGAAACGGTTCGGGAGCCGCTGTGGCGCGAGGTGCTGGGGGAGCGGTTGCGCTCGCTGCGGCAGGACCAGAGCGAGACGCTGGCGGAAACCGCCGGGCGCGCGGGGGTTTCGCCGCAGTACCTGTCCGAGGTGGAGCGCGGCCGCAAGGAGCCGTCCAGCGAGATGATCGCCGCGCTGGCGGGTGCGCTCGGCACCTCGCTCGGCGGACTCACCGAGCAGGTCGCCGGCGAATTGCGCCGCCAGCGTCGGCTGGCCCTGGCCCGGTCGGCCGCCCAGCGCCGCAGCGCCGTGCCGACCATGTTCGTGGGGGCACGCGGGCCGGTTCCCGCGGACCTCATCGAGGTGGCCGGGAAGCGTCGTCGTCGGCTCGACCTCACCCGCGCCGACGCCCCGGGCCGTCCCGCGCCCGAGCGCGGCACGGGCCCGACGCTCATGGCCCTGGCGGCCTGAGCGTTCGCCGGGTTCCACGGCGCGCCAACCTTGGCGCGTTCACACCGCATCGGCCCGCCCCAGGATGCCCGCGCGGCCCTGTGCTCATGGCGCTGACGGCTCGAGGGTTCGCCGATTCCATGGTGCGCCAATCTCTTTCGAGCTGCTCGACCGCTACGACCCTATCGGGTGGCCGCGTCCATCAACTCCCGTAGGGCCTGGCTGAGCCGGGTTTGCCTGGCCTCGGGCGTGCGGGCCTGTAGGAGCGGCAGGATCACCCGGTAGCGTCCGGTCTTGTCCAGTGCCTCGAAGGCGGCCGCGGCCTGCGGGGCGCACCGCAGTGCCGTGGCTAGGTCGGGCGGTACGGTCGCCGTTTTCTGCGACTTGTAAGCCGCCGCCCACCGGCCGTCCTCTTGCGCCTTGCGCACCTCGGCCAGGCCCGGCTCGCGCATTCGCCCGGCGGACATCAGCATCGCGACCTTGTCCACGTTCACCTGCGACCAGAGGCTCCGGGAACGGCGCGGCACGTACTTCTGCAGGTAGTACCGCTCGTCCAGCGCGCGCCGCTGCCCGGAGATCCAGCCGTAGCACAGCCCGGCGTCGACCATCTCGTCCGAGGTGATCGTCGCCAGGCCGGACGACTTCTTGGCGGCCTTGATCCACACACCCTCCCGGCGCGTGTGGTGCTCGGCCAGCCACTCGTCGAACGCCTCGGCAGTCGCGAAGGCGATGATCTCCACACCGTCGATCTCGTCCACACCACACAGGCTATCGCCGGGGTACGACAGGATATTCGCCTCCGATACCGCCGCGACGGGTCAGCCGCGCGCCCCGAGGATCTTGTCGACCAGGCCGTAGTCGATCGCGGCCTGGGCGGTGAACACTCGGTCCCGGTCGGTGTCGTGCCGCAGCGTTTCCACCTCCTGACCCGTGTGCTCGGACAGGATGGCCTCGATCTCGGCGCGCATCCGCACCAGTTCGTCGGCCTGGATGATCAGGTCCGGGATGGCGCCCCGGCCGCTGGCGGCGGGCTGGTGCAAGACGATCCGGGCGTGGCCCAGCGCGCTGCGGCGGCCCTGCGCGCCACCCGCGAGCAACACCGCGCTCACGCCGATGGCCTGGCCGACGCAGGTCGTCGCCACCGGCGACGAGATGTGCTGCATGGTGTCGTACACGGCGAGCATGGCGGGCAGGTCACCGCCCTCGCTGTTGATGTAGAGGTTGATCTCCTGGCCCGCGCTCTCGGCGTCCAGGTGCAGCAGTTGCGCGATGAGCGCGTTGGCGACACCGGAATCGATCGGGGTGCCGAGGTAGACGATCCGCTCGGTGAGCAGGTGCGAGTAGACGTCCATGATCCGCTCGCCGCGCGGATCCCGCGCGATGACATTGGGAATCGTGTAGCTGGTCATGCCGCGGCCTCCTGAAAGCGCGAGAAATGGATGCTCATGCGTCGTCTTGCGGCATCAGCGGGGCTGTGCGTGGTTACGCTCCGTTGCCGCCTCCGGACCTGTCCGCTCATGCCGTGATCCCCACGCGCTGCCGCTCCGGGATCACCTGGTGGAACGAGTCGACGATGCCGTCGATGAAGCCGTACTCCCGTGCCTGTTCCGCCGTGAACCAGCGGTCGTGCAGCGAATCCTCGTAGACCCGTTCGAACGGCTGCCCGGTGTCCTCGGCGATCAGGCCGAGCACGGTGTTGACGGTGTGCCGCAGATCGTCGGCCTGCACCTCGACCTCACCGGCGCTGCCGCCGATACCGGCCGAGCCCTGATGCATGAGGATCCGCGCGTGCGGCAGCGCGAACCGCTTGCCACGGGCGCCCGCGGAGAGCAGGAATTGTCCTGCGCTGCAGGCCAATCCGAGTGCCAGCGTCGAGACGTCGCAGGGCACCAGCCGCATCACGTCGCGGATCGCGAGCATCGACGGCACCGACCCGCCGGGGGAGTGGATCCACAGCGAGATGCCGGAGTCGGGATCCTCGGCGGCCAAGGTCAGCAGCTGCGTCGCCAGCAGGGTGCCGTTGTCGTCGTCGAGCCCCCCGTCGAGCACCAGGACGCGGCGGCTGAGCAGTTGCTCGCGGGCGCGCCAGCTGAAAAGCGGGGTCTTGTTGTCGTCAGCCATGACCCCACGGTGCCCGACCGCACCCCCGAAATCCGCCCCGCGCTGCTGTGAGCAGATCTGCCCACAGCAGCGAGCCGGGCGGGTGCGATGAGTTTCGCGGGGCCGACTCGTCGGTATCGGTGTGACTACGACCGGGAGATCGACCATGGACCCAGACCTGATCCGGACGTGGGTGTGCGCCGAACGGCTCGCTCTCGCCGACTATCTCGACGGCCTGCCCGAATCCGAGTGGTCGCGGCGATCGCTGTGTGACGGCTGGACGGTGCACGAGGTCCTCGCCCACGTCACCATGTCCAACCGGGATACGCTGTGGGGCACCATCGCCGGAATCGTGCGCGCCAGGCTCGACTGGAACCGGATGACCGCCGTGCAGGCCACCGAGCGCGCCGCGCGCTTCACCCCCGCCGAGCTGATCGCCCAACTGCGCGAAGGGGCCGACCTGCACCGCCGCGCGCCGGGGGCGGGCGTGGCGGATCTGCTGGTGGACATCATCGTTCACGGCCAGGACATCGCCCGCCCGGTCGGCCGCACCCTCCACTCTCCGCCCGAGCGGGTGGTCGTCGCGCTCGATCAGGTGCTGGGCAGCCGGTTCTACGGTGCGCCGCAACGGGTTCGCGGGATGCGGCTGACGGCCACCGATGCGGACTGGACCTACGGCGAGGGCGCGCAAGAGGTCCGGGGCCCGGTCATCGACCACCTGCTCCGGGCCACCGGGCGCCCGCTCGACGGGCCAGGGGAGGAGAGCGCCTGAAGGGCACGCCCTTCCCCTTGGCCCCGACGAGACGTTATTCGGCGTCGAAAGCCCTGGCGCGCAGGGACCGTTCGATGCCCGCCTTGCCCTCGGTGACCAGGCGGCGCAGGGCTGGTGGGTGGTCGGCGTCGAGGAATTTGTCGGCGATGGCGACCGCCTCCTCACTGATGGCCCAGTGCGGGTAGAGGCCGACGACGACGGTCTGGGCGACCTCGCTGGAGCGGCGCTCCCACACGGCGGGGACATCGGCGAAATAGCGCTCGACGTAGGGAGCCAGCAGGTCCGCCTGGCCAGCCGGGGCGAATCCGCCGACGATGGCGCGGGCGGTGATGTTGGGGACCGAATCGTCGTTCATCACCGTCTCCCAGGCGATCTGCTTCACCGGCGCCTGCGGCCGGGCGGCGGTCGCGGCGGCGGCCTGACGGCGACCGGCGGCGGTGGGATCGCGATCCAGCTCGGCGTCGATCACCGGGGTGGCGTCGTCGTCGGCGTCGATCGCCCCCGACTTGGCCAGCGCCTGCACCAGCCGCCAGCGCAGGTCGGTGTCCACCACCAGGCCCGCGAGGCCCACCCGGTCCGGGTCGCCGCTCTCGTACAGCGCAGCCAGCACCTCGACATGCTGTGGCGACAGCCGCGCGCCGGTCAGGGCGTTGACGAACGCCAGCTGGTGATCCGAACCCGGCGCCGCGGCGCGCGCCAGCTCCAGCAGGCGATCGGCGAATTCCGGCCAGCCGTTCCGCGCGGCCCACTCCGGCTCGGCGTAGCTGGCCAGCGCGGTGTGGGCCTGCATCAGAATCCGTTGCACCACACCGATTTCGGTCTCCGCGCCGATACCGCGCTGCACCAGCGCGACGAAGTCGCGGGCCCGCATCTCGGCCTGCCGGGTCATCTCCCACGCCGCCGACCAGCACAGCGTGCGCGGCAGCGATTCGGCGATATCCGCGATGCGCGCCGTCACCGTGTCCAGCGAATCCGGATCCAGCCGCAGCGAGCAGTAGGTGAGGTCGTCGTCGTTGATCAGCACCAGCTTGCCGCGCGCGACACCGACGAGATCGGGCACCTCGGTGCTCTCCGCGGCGTCGAGATCCAGTTCGACTCGCTTGGTGCGCACCAGCTTTCCGTCCTGGTCGTCATAGACGCCGACGGCCAGCCGGTGCACGCGCCGTTCGCCCGCGCCGGGCGCCGCGCCCTCCTGGACCACCGCGAACCGGGTGAACTTCCCGTCGGCGTCCACGTCGAAGTCCGGGCGCAGGGTGTTGAGCCCGGTGGTCTTGAGCCACTGCGCGCCCCAGTCGGAAAGGTCACGGCCGGAGGACTTTTCGAGCGCACCCACCAGGTCGTCGAAGGTAGCGTTGCCGTAGGCGTGCTGGGCGAAGTAGTCGCGCAGGCCCGCCAGGAACGGCTCCAGGCCGACATAGGCCACCAACTGCTTGAGCACCGAAGCGCCCTTGGCGTAGGTGATTCCGTCGAAGTTGACCTCGACCGCGGCCAGATCGGGGATGTCGGCGGCGATGGGATGGGTGGACGGCAGCTGGTCCTGCCGGTACGCCCACGACTTCTCCACATTCGCGAAAGTGGTCCAGGCGCTGGAGTATTCGGTGGCCGAGGTCATGGCCAGCACCGAGGCGAAGGTGGCGAACGACTCGTTCAGCCATAGGTCGTCCCACCACTTCATGGTGACCAGGTCGCCGAACCACATGTGCGCCATCTCGTGCAGCACCGTCTCGCAGCGGCGCTCATAGGACGCGCGCGTCACCTTGGAGCGGAACACGTAGTCCTCGAGGAAGGTGACCGCGCCCGCGTTCTCCATTGCGCCCGCGTTGAATTCGGGCACGAACAGCTGGTCGTACTTGCCGAAGGCGTACGGCACGCCGAAATTGCGGTGATAGAAGCCGAAGCCCTGCTTGGTCTCGGTGAAAAGCCGCTCCGCGTCCATGAATTCGGCGAGCGAGGCCCGGCAGTAGATGCCCAGCGGGATGCTGCCGTGATCGTCGGTGTAGGTGTCGGTCCACTTCGCGTACGGGCCCGCGATGAGCGCCACCAGGTAGGTGCTCATGCGCGGCGTGGTGTCGAACACGTGCCGGACCACTGTGCCGGTCTGGTGTGTTTCGACCGCGGCGCCGTTGGAGATGACCTCCCAGTCCTCCGGGGCGGTGACGGTGATGTCGTAGGTCGCCTTGAGGTCGGGCTGGTCGAAGCAGGCGAACATCCGCTTGGCGTCCGCGGTTTCGAACTGCGAGTACAAATAGACCTTGTCGTCGGTCGGGTCGACGAAGCGGTGCAGGCCCTCGCCGGTGTGTGAGTACGCACAGTCTGCCTCCACGGTCAGCTCGTTGTGCTCGGCGAGCCCGGTCAGCGTGAGCCCCTCGGACTCGTCGTACTCGCCGATCTCCAGCGCCACGCCGTTCAGCACCGCCGATCGCACCCCGGCCGCGACGATGTCGACGAACGTCTGCGATCCGGGCGTGGCCGTGAACGTCACAGTGGACCGCGAATGGAATGTCTCCGCCGCTACCGCCTCGGTGCTCGTGGGCTGACCGGTCAGGTCGAGCTCGACGCGATAGTTCTCCACGCTGATCGTCGCGGCGCGCGCGACCGCCTGTTCGCGGGTGAGGTTCGGTGCGGACAAGGAGACTCCTTCGCTGTTCGGAGAGCTGTGCCAAACCCACAATGCCACGTCGGTAAGCTGTGCGTCGGTCACGCCGCCGTCCCGCAGTCACGAGGAGGACAGTTGAAGCACATCCACTCCGGCAAGGTGCGCGATCTGTACGAGGACGGCGGGTCGCTGCTCCTGGTCGCCTCCGACCGCGTGTCGGTCTACGACGTGGTGCTGTCCACGCCGATTCCGGACAAGGGTGCGCTGCTGACCCAGCTGTCGAACTGGTGGTTCGAGTATTTCTCGGATGTACCCAACCATGTGCTGTCGACCACGGATGTGCCGGATGAATTCGCCGGGCGCGCGGTGCGCGTCAAGCCGCTGAAGATGGTGCAGGTCGAGTGCATCGCCCGCGGGTACCTGTCCGGTTCGGGCCTGAAGGAGTACGAGCGCACCGGCTCGGTATCCGGTATCGCGCTGCCGCCGGGGCTGCGCGAGGGCGACAGGTTGCCCGAGCCGATCTTCACGCCCACCACCAAGGCGTCCGAGGGGCACGACGAGCCGATCACCTTCAACGACGTGGTGCGGCAGGAGGGCCGCGCGGTCGCCGAGCGCCTGCGCGATCTCACCCTCGATGTGTACTCCCGCGGCGCCGCCTACGCCGCCGAGCGCGGCGTGATCATCGCCGATACGAAGGTCGAATTCGGCTGGGACGGTGACGTTCTCACCCTCGGCGACGAGGTGCTGACCTCCGACTCCTCGCGCTACTGGCCCGCCGCCGAATGGGAGCCGGGCCGCCCGCAGCACTCCTTCGACAAGCAGTTCGTGCGCGACTGGGCGACCTCGACCGGCTGGGACAAGGAACCCCCGGGCCCCGAGATCCCCGCCGACATCGTCGCCGCCACCCGGCGGAAGTACATGGAGGCCTACGAACTGATCACGGGGAACACCTGGCCGGGGTCCACCACGATCAGTTCCGCGCCTTGACCTTTCGCCATCCGCCCGCGCGATTGGTCGCGACGATGTGCCGGAACATCTCCGCCAGCGCGCGGGTGTTGATCTCGTCGTTCTCGTAGACGGCGATCGTGCGGCCGGTCGGCGGCTCACAGCGGCGCCGAGGCGTCGGCCAGGCGCTGCGGGTCGACCGGATCTCCGGCCGTGATCAGCTGCTTGATCCGATCGGTGACATCCCAGATGTTGACGTTCATGCCCGCCAGCACCCGATTCCCGGAATCCAGCCAGAATGCCACGAATTCGCGCTTGCCGGTATCACCGCGCACCACGACGGTCGCCGCCGCGCCCGGCGCGACGTAGCCGGTGTACTCCATCCCCAGGTCGTACTGGTCGGTGAAGAAGTACGGCAGCCGGTCGTAAGCGGCGGGCTTGCCGAGCATCGTGAGCGCCGCCACCGCCGGTTGGTTGAGCGCATTCGCCCAGTGCTCGACCCGGATGCGCTGCCCGAGTACCGGATGCTGCTGATCGGAGATGTCGCCGACCGCGACGATATCCGGATCGCCGGTCGCCAGGCTCTCGTCCACCAGCACGCCGCTCGCCACGGCGAGGCCCGCGTCGGCGGCCAGCTCGATATTCGGCCGCGCGCCCACCGATTGCAGCACCGCGTCGGCCTCGACGACCGTGTCGTCCTCGAGCCGGACCCCCGTCGCCCTGCCGCCGGAGGTGGTGATCTCGGCGACCCGGACCCCGCAGCGCAGGTCGACGCCGTGCGCGCGGTGCAGCTCGGCGAATACCTTGCCCATCTCGGTCCCGAGCGCGGCCTGCAGCGGCGCCTGCTCGGTCTCCAGCACCGTCACCTCGACACCGGCGGCGCGAGCGGCCGCCGTCACCTCCAGGCCGATCCAGCCCGCACCGATCACCGCCAGGCGCCGAGCCGAGCCGAACAGTGCGATCAGGGCGTCGGACTGCTCGATGGTGCGCAGTTCGTATACGCCCTGGGCGTCGGCGCCGGGGATCGGCAGGCGCCGCGGCCGCGATCCCGTAGCCAGCGCCAGCTTGTCGTAGGGCAGTGTCGAACCATCCGGCAGGGCAACGGTTTTCGAGGCTCGGTCGATCGCGGTCACGGTGGTGCCGAGCATGATCTCGACGTGGTGGTCGCGATACCACTGGGCGGGATCGATGGTGAAGTCGGCCAGCGCCTGCTTGCCCAGCAGATGTTCCTTCGACAGCGGCGGCCGCTCGTAGGGCAGCTGCTCCTCCGCGCTGATCAGCGTGAGCCTGCCGTCGAAATCGTTGCCGCGCAACGCCTCCGCGAGCTTGGCCGCGGCCAGCCCGCCGCCGACGATGACGAACCTGGAATCTGTGCTCATGAGAACCTCCGTACAACGGCGGCCAGGTCATTTCCGACCCTACTGCCCGCGGCGGGCCGGGTCGGGAAATATCCGGAAGTTTCCGTCGTTGATGAGTGTCGACGGCACCTGCGCGACGCGGTGCTGCCCCGACCTCCCGAGAGGACTCCGACGTGAGCGATATGACGACCACCCCGTCCGGCGCCAGGGACCGCGTGGACTTCTGGTTCGACCCGCTGTGCCCGTGGTGCTGGATCACCTCCCGCTGGATCCTCGAGGTCGAGAAGGTCCGCGATATCGAGACCCGCTTCCACGTGATGAGCCTGGCGGTGCTGAACGAGGACCGCGACGACCTGCCGGAGATCTACGTGGAGCTGATGAAGTCCGCGTGGGGGCCGGTCCGGGTGGCGATCGCCGCCGCCCAGCAGCACGGCGAGAAGGTGCTCGCCCCGCTCTACACCGCGATGGGCACCCGCATCCACAATCGCCGCGACGAGTACCCGCAGGAGGACCGGGGCGAGCGGCTGGCCGTGGTCATCGCCGAATCCCTGGCCGAGCTGGGCCTGCCCGCCGAGCTGGCCGCGGCGGCCGACAGCACCGAGTACGACGCGGCCCTGCGCGAGAGCCACCATGCCGGGATGGACAAGGTCGGCAAGGACGTCGGCACGCCCACCATCCACATCAACGACGTCGCCTTCTTCGGCCCGGTGCTGTCGCGCATCCCGCGCGGTGAGGATGCGGGCAAGGTCTGGGACGGCGCGGTAGCCCTCGCCTCCTACCCGCACTTCTTCGAACTCAAGCGCACCCGCACCGAGGACCCCGAATTCGACTGAGGTCGCGGGCCGACGCCCCGGGTGCACCCCGGGGCACCGACCGCCCAGGCGAAACTTCTTGCTACTTGTCCTGTGTGCTGGATGGTTGTCCGGGTGCGCCTGGCTGGTAGCCCTGCCCGCTCGGCGGTTGTCCCGGGGCGCCTGGCTGATAGCTCTGCCCGCCGGGCAGTGGGCCCTGGGTGTAGCCCGGACCGCTCATCGGCGGGTAGCTCGGCGGCGGGCCCTGGTTGCCCGGCGGGACGGGGGCGCTCGGGCGCCAGAACAGCTTGCCGTGCCTGCTGCGGTCGCGCAGGGCCCACATGCGCCAGGTCAGCACCGGATGCGAGGACATGGCATTGGCGATCCAGACGAAGAAGCCCTTCTCCCGCGCCGCCCGGTCGGCCATCTCGTCGAACCCGACCAGCGGGTGCAGCCATTTGCCGCCCGCCAGGACCCGCATCGCCCCGGGTGCGCCGAGGTGCCGGTTGCAGTAGCCGTGATTGTCTGCGGTGTACTCCTGGCTGCGGATCAGCGAATTGCCGAGGATCGGCAGGAACGGCACCAGGAACATACCCAGCTGCCGCCAGTAGGACACGTGCCCGGCCGCGATGTGCCCGACCTCGTGGCCGACGATGAACGCCAGCGCGTCGGGGTCGCGGGCCCGCCCACCCACCTCGAACATGTCGCTGTATACGACGACGTAGCGGCGGAACCCGTGCCCGGAGGCGAAGGCGTTGATCTGACCGCTGCCCATCAGGACGAAGGCGTCGGGGACGGTGGCCATCCCGAAGCGCTGCGCCGCCTCCACCACCATCCGATAACCCTCGGGAAACTGGGTGGGCGACATCTGCACCGCGTTGACCCGCTGCATCGCGTAGTTCAGGCCGCGGCCGAGGTACAGCAGCAGCGGCGCGGCCAGCAGGAGGAGCATGTAGTCGTTGATCCGGCCGACCAACAACAGCAGCAGGCTGAGCAGATAGCCGAGGACGGTGACCACGATGACGATCACCAGCAGCGGAATCTCCCAGCTGTGCCGGGCGGGCATGCCGAACGGCGACAGCCCGCGGATCTGCTGGACCACCGGCGGATGCGGTGGCGAATACGGCGTCTGCGGCGCCCAGCCGGGCGGTCCGTCCTGCGGATTCCAGTCGGGGATATCGGTGAGACCGCGGTCGGGCGGGCCCGCCGCGGGCGCCGAATGCGCTGTCGGAGGCGACGTTCTGTCCTCGGGCTGCATAGCTGCAACCCTAGGCAGTGATCGCTCGCCCTGCTGTCGCCGCCCGCGCGCATGCCTCGGCCCCGGGCGAAACGGCCCCCGAGCGCCTGACACAATGCGTGCCATGCGCGTATACCTGGGTGCCGACCATGCCGGTTTCGAACTGAAGAACGACGTCAAGGACCACCTGCAGCGAGCGGGCCACGAGGTCGTCGACTGCGGTGCCCGCGAGTACGACGCCGCGGACGACTATCCCGCGTTCTGCATCGATGCCGCGCGCCGCGTCGTCGCCGATCCGGGCAGCCTCGGCATCGTGCTCGGCGGCAGCGGGAACGGCGAGCAGATCGCCGCCAACAAGGTGCCCGGCGCCCGCTGCGCGCTGGCCTGGAGCGTCGAGACCGCCCGCTTGGCGCGCGAGCACAACAACGCCCAGCTCATGGGCATCGGCGGCCGCATGCACAGCACCGAGGACGCGCTCGCCATCGTCGATGCCTTCCTGGCCACCCCGTGGTCCGGCGAGGCCCGCCACCAGCGCCGCATCGACATTCTCGCCGAGTACGAGAAGACCGGCGAGGCCCCCGCGGTCCCCAGCTGAGCGCGGGCCGGTTCGGCTCGGCGCCGATATCGTTCGATGAGGTGGAAACAGTAGATGCCGGAAGGTCATACGCTGCATCGGCTGGCGAAGCTGCATCAGAAACGTTTCGCCGGGGGAATCGTGCGGGTGTCGAGCCCGCAGGGGCGTTTCGCCGACGGTGCCGCGCTGGTGGACGGGCGCGTTCTGGTGCGGGCCGAGGCGTGGGGCAAACACCTTCTGCACCACTACGACTCGGGGCTGGTCGTGCACGTGCACCTGGGCCTCTACGGTACGTTCACCGAATCGACCGGGCCGCTGGGTGATCCGGTGGGGCAGGTGCGGATGCGGATGGTCGGCGGCGGCCGGACCGCCGAGGCGTACGGCACCGACCTGCGCGGTCCCACCGCGTGCGAGGTGCTGCACGATCCGGAGGTGTCTGCCCTGACCGCGCGGCTGGGCCCGGACCCGTTGCGCCGCAACGCCGATCCGGACCGGGCCTGGGAGCGCATCCGGCGCTCTTCCCGGCCACTGGCCGCGCTGCTGATGGATCAGGCCGTGGTCGCGGGCGTCGGCAATGTCTATCGCGCGGAACTGCTGTTCCGGCACGGTATCTCGCCGCAGCGCCGCGGCCGCGACCTGACCGCGGACGAGTGGGGCGAGCTGTGGGCCGATCTGGTCGAGCTCATGCGGGTCGGGGTGCGGCGCGGCAAGATCGTGGTCGTGCGCCGCGAACACGACCGTGGCGCACCGTCATACGCCGACGGCAAACCCCGCACCTATGTCTACCGGCGCGCGGGGGAGCCCTGTCGCGTCTGCGGTTCGACGGTGCTGCACGCGGTGCTGGAGGGCCGAAACCTGTTCTGGTGCCCCACCTGTCAGCCCGGCTGATCCGGCGGAGCATCGGGAGGTCGGAAGTCGCGGTTGCCGACCGCCGGGCTGAGAAGTTGTCGGGTTCAGCAGCCGCCGTAGCCCTCAGCCGCCGGATGCTCGGGTCGGTGACAGCTCAGAATCCGCCGCCGTCGAATCCGCCGCCCATATCGAATCCGCCGCCGCCGTCGAATCCGCCCGGATCGCCGCCGACTTGGTCGCCGCCACCCGCATCGCCGCTGTCCTGCCCGGCCTGCAAGCCCGCGTCATAGCCTTCGCCGTAACCGTTCTCGAATCCCGCGGCCCCGTACGCCACCCCGGACATGCCGCTGAACAGGGCGTCGAACAGCAGCACCGAACCGATACCCCAGGCGCCCGCCACCAGCGCCGTCTTCCACCACGGCTCGGAGTACCAGCCCGCGGGCACGGGGCGCCCGGCGACGCGGCCGCCGGGGTAGTAGTTGGGCGTCCGCGGCGACGGTGACGGGGACGCCTCGATCCGGCGGCCCTCGAAGTCCACCGTGCGGTCCTCGGTGACCTGGCCCGCCGAGCGCTGGCCGTCGAGTTCGGGCACCGGCGGACCCGGGTCCAGGTTCATCGCGGTGCGGGCCGCCCGCACGTAGTACAGGCCCTCCACCGCGGTCTCCTTCGCCAGGCGGGCCTGCGCGACCGTCGTGGCCTGGTCGATCTGTGAACCGGCCGCGTTCAGCCGCTCTCCCGCGTCGGCCAGGGCCTGTTTGGACGCGTCGTTGCTGCCGACCAGGTTGTAGACCTGCCCGCCGAGGCGCTCGGTGAGGCGGCGGGCCTCGGCCTTGGCATCGGCGAGCTGCGTGGCCTGCCGGTTGCGTTGCGCGTTGCGACCGAAGTACGTCACGGCGAGAAACACCGCCAGTACGAGCACCACGAGGATCAGAAGCGTTGTCACATCGACCAGCGTACGCGGACGCCGGCGTGCCGATCGGGCGCCGCGGAGCGCCGCTCCCGGGTGGCTCAGCCCGCCAGCGTGGTGTCGTAGTCGTCCAGGTCGGCCAGCCTGGCGGGTGCGTACCCGCCGGGCTCGGGCTCCTCGTCGTCGAGTTCCGACAGCGCGAACCTGCGCTTGCCCGCCGTCTTCGCCGAGTACATCGCCCGGTCCGCGCTGCGCAACAGGTCGGAGAAGTCGCAGGAGCGACCGGGCGGGCAGTACGCGGTGCCCACGCTGGCCGATACCGGCACCGGTCCGCAACTGGTGGGCACCGGATTCTGCAGGGTGCCCAGGATCCGCATCGCCAACTCGCCCAGCGTATTTCGGCCAGCGGGCAGCGCGAGGACGAACTCGTCGCCCCCGTATCGGCAGACCACCGTGTCTCCCGGGCAGGTCGCGCGGAGCCGACGGGAGATCTCCACCAGCACCTCGTCGCCGACCGCGTGGCCGTGGCCGTCGTTGATCTGCTTGAAGTCGTCCAGGTCGATCAGCAGCAGCCCGACTCCCCGGGAGCGGTCGGTCGCCATCAGCCGGACCCGCTCCTGCAGCAGCGACCGATTGGCCAGGTCGGTGAGCGCGTCGTGGGTGGCCTCGTGGCGCAGCCGGTGCTGCAGCGCGGCGATCTCCTGCACCCGCACCGACACCGCCTCGGTCAGGCTGCGCTCCTGCTGGGCCAGGGCCCGCTGCTGCAGCGCCTCGGCGTAGGCGTCGATGGCGTGGCTGGCCACGAACGGCCACCGGGTCGCTACCAGGGCGCCCGGTTCACCCGGGGCGAAGCCCAGCAGCGCGCGGGTGGCCGGCGCCAGCATGCGGGTGCGATCGAACGGCGTCTCGGCCAGCCGGCGGCCGATGGCCCGGGCGGCCGGGACCGGAAACGGTTCCGAGCCTGCCAGATCCAGCAGTTCGTCGATGATCCCGGCGAAAACCCGTTCCAGATGTTCCGGTGAAACGGTCAGGCCGCTGCCGCTGTAGACGGCGCGGACCCAGTCCCGGGTGGTGGCCGCGATGGCCTGCGTCTCGAGTTCGGCGGGCATCGATGCTCACCTCACACGAACGCCGTCAGTGCCGGCTCCCCAGCCGGTCACGCCCTCCGGATCGTGCTTACTGCTATGCGGTCCGCTACACCTTGCTCGATGCACGCTCACCGCCCCCTTTCCAGAAACCCCCGTCCGGCAAAAAGGATCCTAGCAAGCCACTCGACACCGAAATATGGTGTTTTACAACCTGTTCCGATATCTCGCGAATGGCGATCGGTTGTGAGATCGGTGCAGAGCGGCCGGTGTTACACCTTTGTCCGCGTGTCGCGGGCGGCGTGTTCAGCGTGTTCGCGCCGCCACGCCGTGTGCAGTGGAATCGGAGCGAACCGTCACCGCCCGAGAAGCGGCGCCGAGACCGGCCCGCGCGATCGGCGCGCCGCCACGCCGTGGCGTAGGGGTGTCCGGTGCGGCGGCCTACCGGGGACACCCGGGGCCGTCGATTGGCGTTTCCGAAGCGAGGTTCGGTACAGTCCTAGGCGCAGACGACATAGTGGCGATCCCATTGATGTCGTATGCGTGCGGGCGTAGTTCAATGGTAGAACCTCAGCCTTCCAAGCTGATGGTGCGGGTTCGATTCCCGTCGCCCGCTCCGGCAGGGGCCGTCTACCGCCCCGCAACGGGGTGTAGCGCAGCTTGGTAGCGCACCCGCTTTGGGAGCGGGTGGTCGCAGGTTCAAATCCTGTCACCCCGACCATAGCTGCCTTACTTGAACCGGCGTCCGTAAGAACGCCAGCCAAGGTGGGCGACTTTGGGTGAACACTGGAAGCCTCCGCATCGCGGGGGCTTCTCGCGTTTCTGTGGCTGGGTGTCCTGGTGTGGTTGGCACGTTCGTTGATCTTGCCGATTCCGGTTCCGGTGGTGGTCTGTCGTTGCTGGTGGACGGCTTTGGCTTCGGCCAGTTCCTGGAACAGGGGTGTCTTCTGGTCTTCGACGACTCGGGTGTCATCGAGGTAGAAACGTTCGAAGAATGTCTGGTTGAGGTGGCGGCGTGCGGGGTTCTTGGCGTCGGCGTAGAGCTGGTAAGGGTTGGTGAGCAGGTGTAGGGCGTCGCGGAGGACTCCGGCGCCGATGCCGAGTTCGGCTCCGGTGGTGGCGAGTCGGGCGTTGACTCGTTCGCGTTCGGCGGAGATGTGGAGGAGTTTGGCGCGGATCTTGGCGGTGGGCATGGTGTCGAGGGTGGCGAGGTCGAGCAGCCGGTTTTCGTGGGTGTCGAGTTCTTTGAGCTTGCGTTGGAGGCTTTGGTGCATGGTGCGGGTGGCGGCTTGTTCGTTGCCGAGTGTGGTTTCCAGGAGTGCGCGGACGTCGGTGATGAAGGTGTCGGGTAGTTGGAGTTCGCGGTAGTACTCGACGATGGCGTCTTCGACGGCTTCGGCGCGCAGGTAGGGCAGATCGCAGAGTCCTTCTTGGCGGCCTCGGCAGACGAAGTATCCGTATCGGCCGCCGCGGCCGGTGACTTCGGTGTAGATGAGTCGGGCAGTGCGTCCGGTGCGGTGGCAGCGGCCGCAGAACAGTCCGCCTTTGAGGTGGTGCTGGTGGACGCGGTCGCGTTGGCCTGCGGCGCTTCGGGCGTTGAGGACGTCTTGGACTTGGTCGAACAGTTCTTGTCCGACGATGGGTTCGTGGCGGCCTTGGTAGATCTCGCCCTTGTAGACGACGTACCCGAGGTAGTAAGGGTCGGACAGTCTTTCGTGGAGGGTGCTGTCGGTGAGGGGTTTGACGGTGCGTCGCGAGGTGAGGCCGAGGTCGGCCATGGTGGCTTCCAGATGCGCCAGCGTGTAGGTGCCGGTGGCGTACAGCACCAGGATCAGGCGGCAGGGATAGTCAGCCATAGACATGGGGCTCTCGTCTCGGTGTGGAAGATAGGGATGGCTGGGCACCGGGCGCGAATCAGTCCGCCACGTCCAGCAGGAACATCGCCACCGCCAGGTGGACGAGGCACTCGTCCGGATGGTGATGGCGGTGCGCGTAGCGCAGTTCGAACGCCCGCGTTCGCGTCAGTTCCAGCAGCTGCACCTGGCACATGTGCTCGGCCAGCGGGCTGTCCGCCGAGACAAAGCTGTTGCTGCTCATGGCATGGGCTCTCTTGGGCGAGGAAGTCTGGGAAGGTGCTGCAGCGCCGTGGCCGGAAGTGCCTGGCGCAGCGCGGAAGCCAGCAGCGAGGTCGTCAGGCGGGTCAGCGGATGTAGCTCGGCGGGCCGCTCGGACACCAGCATCACCGTCACCGCCGATGTCTCGGCCGCCGCGGGCGATCGACCCACGGCGGCTTGCGGATCGGCGTCGGCCGCGTCGGCGGCCGGATGTCCTGGAGCTTGGGCAGGACCTCGGTGTCGGCGTCGCCGCTCGGCCAGCGGTGAGCACCGGGCGCGGCCGGCGGTCGCGGGATCGGGTCGGTCGGCTCTTCCGTCCCGCCGCCGTGGGACTCGGCAGCCGTGCGTGCTTCGTCACGGTGACGCTGACCGGGGAGGAAGGCGTGCTGGCCGGGCTGGTGGATGCGCTGCCACCACACCCCGACGCGGAAGCCCAGCGCGGCGGCGAAAGCCACCGAGGCGGACCACACCAGCCAGACCAGCGGCGGCATCGCCTAGCCACCGGCCGGGGCCGAACCATTCGCTCGGGCATTCCCGTTCGGACTCTCCGGCCACACCCGCCTCGGCGGAAACTCCGTCCCGTCTCCCTCCGACCCCTGTTCCGGTGGCAACCGCAGCCGCCCATCCCGTACCGCCGTCACCAGCTCGTTGAACGATTCGATGCACCAGCCGAGTTCGGCGGCATCCCGCTCGCTGTGCTTCGGATCGTTCTGCCGCAGCGCATACAGCACGTACTTCCAGACCAACCACGACACCCACTGCCCGTACCTCGAGGGGCTCAGTGGCGCATCTGCTTGGTACACAACAGCTTTGGTGTGACCACCCGCCTCACGGTCGATGAGCCAGGTGGTCAGGTTGAGCTGTTCGTTGAGCTGGGCCAGATCCTTCGGGTCCTTTGGCCGCTGCTCATGGACATACCGCCAGCTGCCGACCAGTTGCACTGCCACTCGGAACAGGGCCGTGCCCGGTTCTTCTGTCCCGGCGCACACTCGCAGAAACGCTCCGGCATCCGGCAACGGCGTCTCCGGCGTCGCCTCCACCGGCGGCAGCGTGAAGGCCAAGGGTCGCTCTGGGTCGGCGCCGTAGAAGACGTGGTGGACAGGGCGGTCGGTGGACGGGGCCTGCTGGTCGTCAGGCATGGATGGGGCATCCCTTCAGGAGGTGGCGTTGCCAGCAACGCACGAAATATGTTGGGAAGAAACAAGGTTGTACAAAAGCGCGCGGGCCCGGCCGGGCCTCAGTCCCACAGCTCGCTGCACGGCAACGGCGGTAGATCCGGCCGTACGTCGTCGTCCACTGTGACGCGCAGCTCCATGTCGGCGAAGGCACCCGCCAACTCGTCGGCAACGTGTTGCGCCTGCTCGGCCGGAGCCTGGAAATCCAGTTTCAACGCGCCGGACTCGATGTGGATGTGCCGGAGACGCCGCGGAGGCCGAGGCGGGGTGACGGGCCGCATGCCGGATCACATCCCCGGCAGCGTTCGCTGGCCGGATTCGATCTCCGCGGCCAGGCAGTCGTACCCGTCGCACAGCACGGCCAACTCGTGCGCCTCGGCCGTGGCCGTGGCCTGTGGATCCGCGCCCTTGCTGACAGCCCGCTCCCACAGCTCCGCCAGCTTGGCCGCGATCTCCCCAACGGACTCGGTATGCGTGGGCACCTCCGGGGGCTGGTCGAGCGGAGCCTGGATCGACGACGATGCCAGCGCCAATGCCTTGCGCTGCAAGGCAATCCGCGCCAGCACGGCATCGTCAATGACGATCGTCAGCATGTCGAGGTCCGCTTGCGTCAACACCAGGGTCTTGGCGGCGGCCTGCAATTCGCCGTAGGCCGCCTCCGTATCCGCCAGCACCTCGACGGCCAACCGGTAGTCCCGCTGGCACTCGACCATGCCGTAGGCCGGATTCAGGATGTCGCCTGCCGTTACCGGCTGGGCGCCTGCGAAGGTCGCCAGGAACATCTCACTGGAGGGCAACGGTTCGGGCGGCGCCCATTCCGGGATCGGCTGAGCCGCACCGGGTTCGGGCTCCGACCTCCTTACGGCATCGGCTGGGCCCGCCGTGCAGTCGTTGGTGCCGGACGGCGCATCCTCTGGCACGCCGTGGTCCGCCTGGTCGTTCATGTCGCTCACCGCGGGTGGGTCGTCGACGGCACCAGGCGGTCGGCATCGGCGAGAACTTGGAGCGCGGCGGCCTTGCGCGGGCATTTCGTCGCCCGGCAGGCCACGTGGAACTGCATGACGGTGTGGGCCCGCTCAACGGTGAACGGCGTCTCCGGCGCCAGATGGGTTTCTTGTTGGGTCAGGGCGATGGTCTGGTGCATGGCCAGGGAGTGCATGGTGGGACCTCGGTTCGTCAGGGCCACCGGCGCGCCTGCCGAGGGGGAGGCGCGCCCCGATGGCGGGCGCGGCTTTGACGGTAAGGCGGGGTTTAGGCCTTTTACCGGCGCATATACGCGAAACCTCTGAAATATGCGGAAAACCGTATAAAGTGCCAGAAAGGGCCAAACCCTTTGCCTGGCAACGTGTCCCGAGCGGCCAGACGATCTTGCAAATGCACGTTCACTTGAAGAAGCAGGGACAGCAGCATGCACATGACAACTGGCGAGGTCATCCGCCGGATCCGGAAATCGCTCGGGATGACGCAAGCTGAATTGGGCGCGATCCTCGGGTACACGCAGCCGGTCATTTCGCAGCTCGAACACGATGGTGCCGCCATCCATGATGTGCGGGTGCTGCGCCGTATCGCCAAGGCACTTCGCGTTCCGCTTGCCATACTGGTGGTGGAGTCGGACGAGGAGGCGGACGTGAATCGTCGCAATTTCCTACGAGCCAGCGCCCTCGGGGTCGGAACTGCTACGGCGGCAGGAACCGTGGGACACACAGCTACAGCAACTTCAGCAACCGGAAGCGTCCATGTCGGGGCCACCGAGGTTGCCGAGATTACCGCCAGTACCAACCAAATTCACGAACTCGATCTGCTCGTTGGTGGCGACCGGCTGTGCCGCCTGGCCGCCAACGAAGTGCGCTACGTCGAGCAGCTGCTCGACAGTGGCAGCTACACCGAAGCGGCTGGGCAGGCACTCACCAGCGCCGCTGCAGAAATGATGACCGCGGCGGGGTGGGTGCACTTCGATGCGGGCCATTTGGATCGGGCCCGGCGTTACTACGCCGAAGCCGCCCAAACGGCGGCAGCTGCGAACGACGGGATCGCCGCGTCGCATGCCCTGCTCAACGCCAGCATGCAGAGCTTTCAGGGCGGCTTCGGCCCATCCAAGCCTTCGAAAGAGGCACGTCCAGTGGATGGCGTCAACCTCGCTGAGGCCGCGCAAAATGCTGCTCGCCGTGATGGCGGCCCGAGGCTGCGCGCTGTGGGCGCGATCTACGAGGCGGGCGCCCACAGCGCGACAGGCGATAGCAGTGCGATGGTGAACGCCATTAGCCGGGCGCACCGCGCTTACGAATCGGGGCGCGGTCATGACCCGGACTGGGTGTACCTGCCACCGGCCGCGTTGGCTGGCATGACCGGATGGTCATACATGCGGATCGGCGACCACCGTGCGGCGACGGCCTACCTGCAAGAGGCGGTCGATGGCACGGCTGCCTGGCCACGGGAGAACGTCGGTTGGCGTATCAAGCTGGCCGAGAACGATATTCAGGGGGGCGAGATCGCTACGGGCTGCCAACTCTTGATCGACCACTTCGAACAGATCTCCAGCATGACGTCGACGCGGCTGCAATCCACCATCGACAGCATCGTGCAGGACGTGCGGCCGCACCGGGCGGTGCCCGAAGTGCGCGAGTTTCTGGAGCTGGTGGCCAGCACCTGATCACTGGTGACGGGCGGTCACGGTCCACCAGTGGGTCGTGACCGTCGCTGTTCCAGCGCTTTGGCGATCAGGGTGCGGGCAGTCTCGCCGAAGACCGCTCTGCGCGCGAGGGTGTCGAACACCTCGGCGTACTGCGCGATTTCTCGCGGCTGGGTGATGGTCAGCTCCGCCGTAATCGCTTCGACCAGAACCATGCGGTTGTCGTAGATGACGAAATTGGTTGTGGCCATGGTCAGTTCGGCGTCAGCAGGCACGATACCCACCAGGACGCGGGGCAATCCGATCACGGCGATCAGTCGGTCCAGTTGCCCGGCCATGACGTCGCCGCCGCCGACGGTGGTGTGCAGTGCCTGCTCCCCCATGATGATTCGGAACTGGCGCTTGCCGTGGTAGAGAACTTGTTGCCGCTCAAGCCGTTTGGCGACGCCTTGCTCCAGGTCATCCGGGATGTGGAAGAAGTCGATGCTCTTGCGCAGAACGGTGGCGGCGTAATCCGCTGTCTGGAGGATGCCCGGCACCATGATCGGCTGGTAGAGACGCATCAGCTTCGTCTGCTGCGCCAGCTTGACGGTTTCGTTCTGGACGCGCTTGGTGCCGGTATTGAGGATGCGCCGCCATTCCAGGTAGGCGGCCTCGATGTGGTGCAGGGTCGCTGCCAGATCCGGCAGCTGGTCGAGGGCGCCGGTGTGGGTGCAATAGGCCCGCAGATCGGCGTCGGACGGCTTGATCTTGCCGTATTCGATCTTCGACACCTTGGACTCGTGCCAGCCGGCCAGGCTGGCGAGCTGGCGACCGTTCAGCCCGGCCGCCCGCCGGATCTCCCTGAGCCGCAGGCCGAGTGCTTCACGTGCTTGTTGAACCGAGTCCGTCACTGACCGGCGTGCGTGGCAGCGTTCGCGGCGTAGTCGGCATACGGGGTCGCCAGCTCCCACAGGCGCTGCTTCACGCTGCGGCAGTGACCGACGAGCTGCGGATCGGTGGTGACGGCCAGCCCGGCTGGCTTGCCATTCGTGTCGACCAGGTTGAAGGCGAGCAGCTCGTCGTCGAACAGCCACCAGTCGTCGGGCGGCACTTCGCCCGCCACGTGCCGCGGGACGTACCGGATGTCTTCACCGGCTTCGACTGACGGTGCCGTCGCCACCAGCACCCAACGGTGGTAGTCGCTGTGCGGCACGCTCACGACCCGAATCCGCCGTACCGCAACACCTTTCGCGATGACGTCGCGCATCAGGGTCAGCCACGGCTGTTGGAAGGTCACGTAGTCGTCGGGCTCGCCGTCGAGGAACCGCCTGAAGTGTTCGGATTCAGCGGGCACGGCGTAGGCGTCGCGGACCTCCAGGTGGAACGCCTCGCCGGTGCACCGCTGAAACAGGTCGGTCCACTCGTCACCGGGCAGCAGCTGCACCGAAGAACGTCCTCTCTAGCGCCGGTACTTCGATCGCCATCTCGTCCTCGGCCAGCTCCAACCGGCCGAGCGTTTCCGGATCGGCGATCACCCGACCCGACAGTGTGAAGGTACCCCGGCCGGTGTCGGTCAGCACCGCGCCGACATAGCTTCCCTGCTCGATGAACCCGAGAAGAACGTGTGGGATTTCGATGGTGTCGGGTTCGTCGGTCTGCCAGCCCTGGATCACGAACGTCTCATGATCGGTGGCGTAGACGGTCGGGCAGTCCTTGTTGAGCGAACCGGCTTTGCCCAGAAATGTCAGGTCATCCATGGTGGAGGCCCCCTGTCCAGATGGTGTGTCGCCGCTGGCACGCGGTAGGCCGATGCTATCTCCAGCTTGCTCGCTCGCCGAAGTTTTGGCCGAATCCGAGCAAGACCGTGCAAGACGCTGGCTTCCCGGAACCGAGCCGTCTTAGCGTCGACAGGCAGTAGTTCGGCGTCAGGTGAAAGCCCGCTCGGGACAGCGCAATTGGCTTGCTTGTCCCTGGCGCCGAGCTGCCCCATCACGGAGCGAGGGGAGCGTATGTCGCTGAGCCAGTATCTCGTCCGGGTGCATTGTTGCGGCAGCCGGTGGCTGATCGAAGTGCCGGCAGTAGGGCGATGGACGACGGTCGACGACAAGAAGTCCATCGCCGACACCGCCAGGGCCATGATTGCCGCCGTCACCGAAGCGTCCACCGACGCGTTCGGCGTCGACCTGGTTGAGGCCCAGGTGCTCGGCAGCACCGACGAATTCGCCAGTGCGACACAGCTTCAGCGCTGGCAGGCGACACCGCCGGTCGCCGCCGCGCCTAGGTAATTCAGTAACGAGTCAGCGCTCCTCGGGTGCCTGGTGTTCTGACCAGGCTCCTGTTTCGTGCTGTCGCGAACCAGCAGGAATGAGCACTCCCCATGCCGCAATTTGTACCGTCCACACGGGCCGAGCACGTCCTTCGAAGAGGCAGAATCATTGGCGTCGAGGAGACGCCGGACGCGATGGTGCGGCGCGTCACGGACACGCTTGCTCGACAGGAGACGCAGTTCTCAGATCGGCGGACGGGTGCGCAGTTCGCTGAGGCTTTCGGTTCGGCCCTCACAGCCGCAGAGATCGTGATGAGCACGCCCGTCATGACCAACGCTGGCCGCTACCCGGACCGGCCGCTCACCGCCTGCACGGTGCCGACCGTCGACTTCGATCCTGCCCGGTCGCGGCAGCTCAAGGACGAAATCATCCGGCTGCACGAGCAAGGCATGGGCACCGGCTTCAATCTCGATGAGACCGACGACCCGGTCGCCACGCTGCGTTTCCTCAACGATGTGGCGGTGGAGAGCGCTGAGGGCGGCCGGGAGGATCGGCCGGTCGGCAACATGGCGATCCTGAGCGTGCGCCATCCGAAGATCAATGAGTTCATCCATGCCAAGGTCGACGCGGCGTCGGACGGCATCGATTGGAAGTTCAACATCTCGGTTGACCTCGACCGCGGCTTCATGGAGGCGATGGAACGCGGCGGGCAGGTTGAACTTCGCGACGGCCGCCAGGTCGATGCCCGCCAGCTGTTCGACACGCTGTGCAGTACCGCTGCGGCCTGCGCCGATCCGGGCATCGTGTTCCTCGACCGGATGAACGCCCGAAACCCCTTGCCCGGCATGGGCGCGTACACCACGACCGCGCCGTGCGCCGAGGTTGGCCTGATCGCGGGCGAGACCTGCCAGTTCGGCTACCTCAACATCCGAAAGTTCGTCGCCACCGCCAGGTTCGGGCAGGCGGCGATCGACACGCCGAAGCTGGCGGACACCACCCGGCTGCTGACCCGCGCCCTGGACAACAGCCTTGAGGTCAGCCAGCGGACGCTCGCGGGCCCGCGGGCTCGCCACGTCTTGGCCCAGAAGCGCAAGATCGGCATTGGCCTCTGCGGCCTGGCCGACGCGCTCAGCGCGGCGGGCCTGCCGTACGACTCCGAAGCGGCCCGCACGCTGATGGCGGACATACTGTCCTTCATCAACTTCACGTCGAAGGAGGAGTCGGTGCGCCTGGCCGAACAGCGCGGGCCGTTCGACGCCATGCGCACCAGCCTGATCGGCAACCGTCACCGGGAAACGCCGGGGCATCTTGAGCGGCTGTACGGGCAGCTCGAATCGGGCACGGTACCAGCCACAGCCTGGCGCCAGCTGTCTCAACATGTTGCGGCGACAGGGATGCTGCGCCACGTGTCGACCATCGCCCTGCCGCCGACCGGCCGCAGCGCGCTGGTGATCGACGCCTCGACGGGTATCGAGCCGCATTTCGATACCTTCTCGGCGAACATGGAGGTGCGTGCCGCGCTGGAGCGCATCGTTCGAAATGGGTACCGGGAATCCATTTACGCGGACCCCTCGACGCATTCACAGCCAGTTCATGACATCTTGGCTTCTGCATCTGAAATTAGCCCGGCGGGGCATATAGCGATGGCAGCCAGCTTGCAGCAATACACCGACGAGGCCATTTCTAAGACGATCAACCTGCCGATCGGCTCCACGGCCGACAACGTGCGCGACGTCTACTGCGCGGGCTACAAAGCCAACATGAGCGGCGTCACGGTGTATGTCGACGGCAGCCGCGACGCGCAGCCGAAAGAACTACAGCCCCTCACTGCACAAGGAGAAACATGAGCGATACCACCCATTTCCAATACTGCCAAAAGCTGGTCGTGGTCGACCCCGCAACCAATAGCGTTCTGCTGGCCCGCCGTAAGGGCGAAGCCGACTATGACGGCGTCTATTCGCTTATTGGCGGCAAGATGGAAACCACAGACGGCAGTATCCTCGATGCCATCCGCCGCGAAAAGGAAGAAGAGATCGGCAAAGCTGCCATGATCTCGATCGCCGAAGACCTGTCGTACAATGTCCTGTTCAAAAAGAAGGACGGCAACAGCATGATTCTGCCGCACTTCTACGCCGAGTACACAGGCGGCGACATCGAGCTGAACGACGAGTACTCGGACTGCGCCTGGGTGCCCGTCGACCAGCTGGACGCGTTCGAGCCGAAGATCGACACCATCCCGGCCGCGGTGCGGTGGGCGGTGGAGATCGGCCTGGTGGTGAAGGCGGGCCAGGGACTTACGAAGCTGTAGAAATCGGCCAAACCAAGCGTCTGCCCGCTCCGAATACCTGACGGCCGGACCGAAGAAGTTCCGCCGTGCTGGGCAACCAGCCTGCTGGAGTCGGGTACCCCTTCGCGCCGGACTCCAGCAGGCTGGCTCTCGATCCCGCCGGCTGTTTCACGCCGGGCGGAATCCTGGCGTCACGGTCAGCTAGCTCGCCTTGTTGTACGCCTCCACGACGTCCGCCGAGATGCGGCCGCGGCTGGACACGTCGTAGCCGTTCTTCCGGGCCCAATCCCGGATCGCGCCAGTCTGCTCCTTGTCGGCTGAGGTGCGGCCGCTAATCTTGCTCTTGCCCCTCGGGATTCGACCAACCTTGCGGGCGGGACCTGTCCATTGCTCGAACGCCTCACGCAGTTTGCCTGCGTTCTTCATCGACAAGTCGATCTCGTATTCAACGCCGTCGACGCCGAAGCGCACCGTCTCCTCAGCCTTGGATTTGCCGTCGTAGTCGTCGATCAGTTCGACGGTAACCTTCTTCGCCATGTGTATCGCCCCTCGTCTTCATCAGAAATGCCGGAGCGGTCAGTTTAGAACGCCGCTCGACCAGGTGCTCAACCGGCACGCGGGAACGCTGGCGGCTTTCCGCGCGCCGAGGAATCCGGAGCGGATAATCCCTACCGCTCGTCCGCTGCTTCGGCTTCGACGTGTCGGTCTGCCGCGGCGAGGATGGCTTGAAAGTCTTTGCCTAGTGCGTGCGTGAGGTGCTGTAGATCAGCGACAAGGTCAACTAGGGCAGTATCAATTTCCTGGGTATCGCCAACCCGCTTGGCGTAGTGCAGCAGGGTATCTGCCGCCCAGAGGGCGCGAGTGTCGATGTCCGCACCGAGGTCGTCGTCGGTGATGTGGCGTTGATCGAGATTGATGCCCCGAAGGTGTTGCTCCAATTCTGGAACGGTCTTCGCTTCAATAGATGTTGCTTTGTAGTTCGATGATGCTGGCGGCATACATGTGATCTCCGTTTACTGTCTGAATTATATAATTACCTCTGTTGAACATCAATAGGGAATGTAGATAATACGTCACACAAGCGTCGTGACGAAACTACGCCTCTTTCTTCGCAAAGCCTATTGATGGAAACTACGAAGAGAGTTAAAACAGAACCATAGGGAAGGATGCACAAGCACCCGCCAAAGAGGCACTTGTGTCCCTTCTCGAACATCACGCGCAAAGGTAAAGCTTGACCGGGTTCCCAAATCCGGTCAAAATAAAGACGAATGGACAACGAATACTCCAGATACGAACTCCTCGCACGACATCTCGACCCACAATTCGGCAACATCTACCGATACAATGTCGCCAACGAGGGCGATGTCGGCTTCGATGTACAGGCGTGGACGCCGGAACTTCGGGAAGCAGTCAAGGACTACCTACTGCGTCACTGTCCGGACGCCGTGCTCGACCAATTGTTCCTCGACGATGCCGCGCGGCCGATCGAACCGAGTCAACGACCTGCCGCGGTCGACGGCCTCATTGCCGATTTGGAGCCGTGGGAGATTGCCTTTGACGTCCGCCGCGCTGCCGTCTCGGCCGTCCCCACGCTCCATGATCTGATCGGTCGTCTTGAGGAATGGCCGAGCGAGGACGATCGCCTCGACGCCGAAACCTGGCTGGAAGCCCACGGCGATAACGTTGACTGGCAGGGGCTCGCCAGGGCGACCAACCACTTCGAACTGCTCCCGGTCACTATGCTCTCCGGCGCTACCCGCCAACCGAATGCTGACGATCTTGTCCGCAGGCTGACGCCAGCCGAGTTGCTGTTCGCGTGGGAGTACGTCGTCGGGCCAGCACACACCGACCTGACCGATGCGGAGTGGCGGCTCCTCGTGCCGTTCTTCGGACATGTCCGCAGCCGACACGGCCTCCGCGATCGCAGTGCTCGCGAACTGGATAGCAAGCGCCGCACACTCGATGCCCTCCGATTCAAGTTCGCCCACCCAGTGCCTTGGTCGCATCTGCCGTCCCGGTACGGCAGATGGGCTTCGGTCTACCAGGCGTATCACTACCACCAGACTGGCGGCCTGTTGATCCGCCTGCGCGATGCGCTGCGGGACAATACCGAAGCCGCGGATCTTGGCCTGGCTGGATGAAGTAGTCGCCGCAGGCCCACCGAACCGGCGGAGCCGACATAGTGAAGAATCGTAGCGACGTCATTGAATAACTTATTGCTTGGACCTGATGGTTGAGTAGGTGATGGCGTATCAAGCCCAACCGTCGCGTATCCGTCGAGTACAAAATGTGTTCACTGCTCGCATCGGATTCTTGGCGCTCGGGTCCGTCGCTGACCAGCTGAGTATCTGCTGCGAACTATCTTTGATTGATGATATCTGCGTTATGCCTTATGGTAGCAATGAGATCCGAGTCTCCACCACAACCCGACCTCCAAACCGTCGAGTGGATTTCGCGTGCTGCATACAGCAGCGTGGCCGCCGAATAAGTGATCCGCATTCGGATCAATACTTTCACGGCCGGTTCTTCGGCGATCTGCGATGATCCTCGTGTGTGATCCGTACATACCGCCATCCCGCTCGTCAGTGGTGTCAAAATTGAGTAGCGGCGGGGGCATGCATGTGCTGGGATGTAAAACTATGGAGTCCGAGGAGTTACATGTAGCGCTGACCACTGTCGAGGCCAACAGGCTCCGCAAGTGGGGTTCTGCCTGGTTTGATCTCATTCAGTCGGGCCAAGCGCTCGAAGCACGGCGCAGCACTCCTGCCTCGCTAGCGACTGCCTTTATTCGCAGAGCGTTTTGGGAGTCTGCTGTCATCAGTTACGTGCGTGTAGGGCAAGGCGATAAGAAGCGTAAGATCGACCTTGAGGCGCTATTCGCTGCAACTGGCGATCCACACATATCCGATTTTCACAACGAGATTCTGGAGTGGCGTCACGATCATGTGGCGCATCGGCGTGGTCCCCGATTCGAGGATGTCCATGCGGTCGTTTGTTACGACGCTCAGCCCGATGTGCGGGCTTTGCGGCTCCTGATCGAAACTTCAATAGGACCGAGTGATGAAGAAGCACTTGTGGAGCGGTTCCGCGACCACGTCTTGCTACTCCGAAACACCATGTGGAAGTCATTTCTGGCGCCGCTTGCAGAAAAGCTGTCAATTGTAGCCCAACGTGACGAAGCGCTGCGCGGTTTCGCCGTTGCCGAAGGGTCAATTACACATAACGACAGAATCGCTGCGAATCTCGTTCTGTGGGCACGGGGAAATGGAACCGGGATAGCGCAAGGGCGTAAGCGCGTAATAGTGCGGAGGCGCTGAGATTGTGATGCCGACATGCCTGGTTGTAAGAGCCGAAAATCTAGATGGGTGAGTCTGTGGATGCTGGTTGAGACAATACCTGTCGAGCTTCTGCGTATATTTCAGACAAGGTTAATGTTTGGCCATCTCTGTGGATCACTTCATCTTCGACTAAATCCTCGTCAGCCTGAACAGCGTCATCGGTATCAATGACTCCACTATAGAGATGGGGAATTGCCGCAAGTGCTGGACCGTCCAGGTGGTAGAGGCTCCTCGTTGCCGGTGTGTAGAATTATTTCATATGTAGTTGCTCCAATTAGCTTCTTCAGAAGTGTGCGCCAATGAGTTCCGGTTTGCAAGTATGATAAGGCTATAATGTGAACATGGCAATAGACCCCAAGGACGCCTTTCTGCATGTAATCTACGACTACCGGTGCTTGGCAACGGCCGGTTATGCCTGGAGCGCCGTTGGCGCTGGAGGTACGGAGGCGGCCAAAGGCAATGCGAACAAACTACTGCCCGAAGTTGGCACAATGATCCAGGACAGCATTCACGTGCATGCACGGTCCTTGATGGAGTTCTACACGCTGTCGAGTAGTCGATTCCCCACCGATGTATTTATGCACAGAAGTTTTGGCAGTCTGGCCATCGATACTAACTTGGACGCGTATCTCAAGAGTCGGAGACGTGCAATCGAGGTTCATTCATTGCATCTAACCGCATGGCGCGAGGTTTCATACCGGGCGAATAATGCAAACGCTCCGGACGACTTGATGAGGCATCGCCCAGACTGGAATATTGAAAATAGAATCCTGATCGACAAGCTGGTCGAAGCGCTCAAGGAGATATCACAGCAACGAACCCCCTGGCAGAAACCATTCGCTGAGCTTCATAACGCAGTAGTGGCGAGGCTCAGCGATGGCTCATACGACTGGCCCGCGAATCTGGGCAAGAAGCGCGATGTGGAGAACTACCTGGTGGGGATTGGATTGTAGATCCGTCCCATTCGATTCCCCGTTTCCGCTTGTACGGGACAGCTGTTTGTATCATCTGCCGATTGACGCTTTGGGCACGTTAGCCCGCCAGTGGTCCGAGCCGCTGGCAAAACTGCGAGCTATGCGTCAATTGCTTGCCCGGGTCACCCAGAGCAACTGCTGGCAGCGTGGGACACGCGGTGGCGCGAACGGCCAGACCGCGAAGAAGAGTCCGACGGCCGATACCGCGGCACATCTGTACCACCCGACCACTGCCTTCTAGCACTTGTCCGCATACCAGATCGCCGTCCTCTAAGACCGTGTCTCATGTCGCTGATTTCGCCTTCGTGAGTTTCTTGTAGCAGGTGAGTGCGGCG
>NZ_BAAGSM010000013.1:0-155826 GCF_054782435.1 Nocardia thraciensis | reverse complement strand
GCAGCATGCTCGCCGCCATCGCACCCGCCTGCAACGCGGCCGGAGCCAGACTGGAGACCATGTCGGGCTCCACCAGCGGCGCAGGCTCCGGCTCCGCGGCGGGCGCCGGGGCCGGGGGTGGCGCGGCGGGTGCCGCGGGCGGAGCGGTCGCGGGCGCGGCCTGCGCCTGGCCAGGAGGCGCCACCTGGCCCACCGGCGGCGCGGGTGGCGGAGCGAGAGCCGCTGTGCCCTGGCCGGAGCCGTTCTGACCGGACTGCGGTGTTTTCGGGGCGGCAGGCGGTTCCGGCGCACCCAGTGGACCCGCCCCGGGCGCATTCGGGCCGGGGATCGCCGGGACGCCGCCCCCGGGCTTCCGCTTCGGGTCCTTGCCCGACCAGGGCGTCACCGGCTCCTGTGCGGTGCCGTCGGCCTCGGGGATGGGCTCCGGGTCCAGTCCCATCTGCCACATCGGTGGACTGGTCACAGCTACCGGTCCTCCCGCCTGCCTCGATCCTCCGCTACGGGAAACATCGTGGCTCCCACGACAACTCGTCCAGGTCTCCCGACCATAATCCTGACCGCTGTGCTGGTCACGCTGGTTCCCATTGCTGGGAATCCCCGACAATGAACTCGACGAAGCGGAGGAATGTGCGGGTATGTCATGCCCTCCGCTCCGGTGACGAGGAAGGCAGGCGGATCCATGGGTTTCTGGAGTGACCTCGGGGACGGGGCGTTGAACTTCGTCGCCGGCGGGGCGGTCGCCGGCCTCACCGCACTCATTCCCGGCGGCAAGATCGTCACCACCATCGGAGGCGGATTGATCGGTGCGGCCGTGGCCGGGATCCGGGGTGGATCGTGGTCCGAGGTGGGGGAGGCGGCGGCCATGGGTGCGCTCGCCGGGTTCGGTGGAGCGGGACTGGCTCGCGCGGTCAGCTCGAAGCTCGGCGATGGCGCCAGGAGCGCGCTGAATGCGAGGCTGAAGACGGCCGTGGGTGGTGATTTCAACAAGAGGATGGGGGGCCTCGGAGGCGACGACCCCGGCAAGATGGCCCGAATGGGCCGGTTCCTCATGTCATCGACTCGGTCCGATGCCGCAGGCGCCGGTCTGGGTACCATGCTGGTCTCCAGCGGGATCAACCCCACCGGCGGTACTACGCCGATTCCTGCGAGTATGCCGACTCGGCCCGCCGGTCAGGATGGCCAGAAAATTCCGTTCGATAAAGAGGCGGCGAAGCAGGCGGGGAAAGAAAATATGTCGCCGACTGTCGGAAGTTACAAGGACGGTTATTCGCAATGGCCGCTGGAAACCGTATGATAGAGAGTATCGGCGGGGGTTTTTGTGGCTAACCTACCGGATATGCCCGTCTTGGAGGTTCCGGACGATGCCGGCTACGGATACCCGCACGACCTGAAGCAGTTCCAGATCTCCCAGGCCACGAAGAAACTAGTCGACCACAAGCTGCTCGAGATGGTCAGTAAGGACTGGGGTCTGCTGGGCTCCGGCGAGATATCCGGCCTTCCCAAGAGCGATGAGCTGAGGCAGGTCGACCCAGCGAAGCTGAACGACCTGAGAAATTCCGAGACAGCTGCTCAATACGGGGCGATCGTTTCGAAGCTTGCCACGGCCTACCGCAATATGCAGGAGTCCGTTTTGGCGGTGGCCAAGAAGGTCAAGGAAACCGAGGAGGCCCGAAAAAAATTCCAGAGGGACCTCGAAGGCCTTATCCACGGCCTGAACGACGATGCGATTACCCTCCCGCAAGGCCTGTCCATGGACGCGCATATCCAAGGTTATGTCGCGAAGCGGCTGGAGGAGTGCGCCAAGACGACCGCGGGTGCGGACAAGGCGCAGGGGAGGAACGGCGAAGGCGTCACCGACGAAGCCAAGAAGCTGAACCAGCTCGAGACAGAACTCAAGAATGCCAATGCGTCGATAAAGACCCTGCAAGACGAGAACAAGAAGCTGAAAGATCAACTGGGATCCGGCAACCCCAATGGCGGGCAGAAGTCGTGGGATCCGCCTTCGTTGGGCCAGAATCAGAACCCCGGCGGTGGCGGCGGCAGCGCCGGCGATTCCACCTTCAAGCCGATCGACACCGGGCTGCCCGACGGCAGTAGTCCCGACAGTAAGCCCGGGCAGAACGACAGCGGCGGGCTCGGTCTCGGCAAAGATCCATCGACCGATCCCTCCAAATCCCTGGACGACGCGATCAACCAGATCAAGGACGAGGCGAAAGCCGGTACCCCCGCGGCCCAGACGCCCTCACCGATGGACTCGGGCATGGGGGGCATGGGCGGCATGAACCCCCTCGGCGGCATGAGCCCGTTCGGTATGAGCCCGTTCGGCATGAACGGCATGAACGGCATGGGCATGAATCCGTACTCGCAGCAGGAACAGATGCGGCGCGAGATGGCCGACCGGGATCTCGACCGCCGCCGTCAGGAGATGGAGCAGCAGCGCCGGGCGCAGCAGCCGGCGGCCGTACAGGCATCCACGACACCGCAGCCCGCGCAGGCCGCTCCGGCCGCGCACGCCGCCCAGAACGGCGCGCCGCCCAACAACGCAGCCGCACCGCCCCCGGGTGGTCCGCCGCCGCGTGTTCCCGGGGCCGACGGCCTGGTGGACTACTCCTTCCCCGACGGGCGTACGCAGAAGGTCCCGCTGGTCGTCGCGCAGGGCCTGGACGTGGCGTTCGCCAACACCCAGGGCACGGACGCGCAGGCCGCCTACGCCAACACCCCGGCGAAGTGGACCGATTCGAAACAGATCGGCGATCGGGTCGATCCGTCGCAGGCCAAGACGGGCGACGTCGCGATGTGGGACAAGAACCGCTCGGCGATCGTGGTCGTGTTCGGCAACGGTCAGGACGGCGGGGGCGGCGATATGGCCGCCGCCGCTGGCGCCGGCGACGCGGCGGCCGGTCTGCCGATGGAAGCGATCATCGCCGGTCAGCTGAAGCAACTCCGCTCCGAGGATATGAACACCATGTCCGACAAGACGGGCGAGTTCGGCGGATTCGCCGGGTTCCTGCATCCGCGTGGCGTCGATGCCGCCGGATCGGAGAGCTCCGGTGGCGAACCCGGTGCACCCACCGGAGATCAGACGGTGCAGGCCGCCGTGTCGGGGCCGATCTGATCAGGGCGCGGTGAGAGGAGGCAGGTGTGGCGCTACAAGTCGAACCGACGGATATCGCCAAGGTGGCATCGACGCTGGCCGAGCTGGCGAACGCCACCGGTAACGCGCGGCCGTCGGGATGGGTGCTGCCCGCGGGCTCCGATCCGATCTCGGCCCAGCACGTGCCGAAACTGAACAAGCAGGCGGCCGATCTGTTCAACGGCTTGTCCGGCTTGCTGAACGAAGTGCGCAAGACCGCGCACAAGGTCGGGGCCTCCGCCGCCGATTACACAGCCGCCGATGACGAGGGTGCGCGGAAGGTGAACGGCAGTGGCGCGGAGCTGTTGGACAACCCGGTGCCGGATGTCGGCGAGCCGGTCTTTCAGCAGCCGCCGTCGTTCCAGATGCCCGCGGCGGGAGCCTCGGTCGACCCTCTGCAATTCGCGCAGCAGCTGCGCGCCGGTCCGGGGCCCGGCCCCGCGAGCAAATTCGCTCAGGACATCCGCAGCTACCTCGGCGGTTCGCATCAGGCCGCGCTCTCCAGCGTGAACGCCGCGTCGCAGGCCATGCAGCACTGGGTGCCGGTCGGTTCCGAGGCCGCGAAGCATATGAAACGACACCACAGCATGCTGGATCAGCTGGGCACCGCCCTGGGCAAGCTGGCCGGCGGCATCGACGACTACGCCGACGCGTTCAGCACCGCCAAGGCCAAGCACCCCACCCCCGAGGAGATCATCGCCGCCCGCAAGCAGCTGGTGAAGGCGATGCGGTCCAAGGACCAGATCGGCATCCAGGAAGCGCTGGCCAAGACCCAGGAGCAGAACGCGCGATCGGCGGAGACGGTCGCGGGCTACGAGGGCACCGTCAACGGGAAGAGCGGACAGGGCGAGAGCTCGGGGGGCGGCGGCGAATCCGATCAGATCATGCAGGCCCTCGCGTCCATGCTGCCGTCGATGGTGAGCTCGCTGGCATCCTCGGGCATGTCGGGACTGGGACAGGAGGGCCTGGGAGATTCCACCGAGGCGCTCGAGGAGTACGGCGGGTACGACGACTACGGCCTCGGAGGTTACGGCGGCGGTGGGGGCGGATCGGCCGGTGGCGCTGCCCCGATCGGCGATATCACCGCCGCGATGGGCTCGGGGAGCGATGCGGTAACGGTCGGGCCGATGCCGATGGTCGGCAGCACCGGGAGCGCGAGCAGCGGTCCCGCCGGTGCGCCGCGCACCCCGGTGATCGAACCGCTGTCCTCGTCGTCGGCGGCCGCGGCCGGGCGCGGTGCGGGAATGGGATCGCCGATGATGCCGTATATGCCGATGGCGCCGGGCATGGGCGGCGCGGGTGGCGGGAACAACGAACGCAACCGCGTGGTCGCCTGGCACCCGGACCGGCTCATGTACGTCGACGACACCCCGCACACCGATCCGGTGATCGGCGAGAAACCGACGATCGCGCCGACGGTGACGCCGCCGACGCCGTCCCAGGCCAATCAGGCACCGACCCAATCCGGAGGTTCCGCATGAGTGATATGCACCCCGACGTGCAGGCGGCCCTGGACGCCGCCCGTGACCTGCGGCATCGCATCGCCGATCTGCGCGAGAAGATCGATGCGATCCGGGCGCGCAGGCCGTCGCCGAGCGGGGCGGTGATCCCCGAGATCGATGCCATGGGCAGGCTCACCGACCTCTACATCGCCCCGGGGACCGCCGACCGGCTCGAATGCGATGAACTGGTCGCCGAGATCATGGCCGCGGTCCGGGACAGCACCGCCGACGCCGCCCGCCAGTACGAGCAGTTGATGGATTCGGATCCGTGGAACGACCCGCTCGAGACCGAACCTGCCGCGGCGGCCTCGGAGTCGGCGTCGTGAGTGCCGACGACGGCGTCACGGTCGCCGACACCGTTCGGTGGCTACACAACGAGGGTCTGATCCGGCTGTCCGGTGTGGCCGGGCGGGCCGCGGACCCGGTCGTCGCGTACACCATCGATGTCGCGACCGGTACGGTGGCCGCGCATCCGGTCGCCGGCGCCGGGGGCGGGTCGGACGTCACCACTCTCGCGGCCGACGACCTGCCCTTTCCCACGGGAACCCCCGGGCGGCTGGTGATCGTCGGCGTCACGCAGGCCAACGCCGTGCTGGTGGTGGATCTGGCCAATACCCTCACCATTTCGATCAACGCCGACCGACCGGAACTCGCGGCGCGCTCGTGGGTGACGCAGTTGCTGTTGAATCCCGAGATCACACTCACCACCAACGGCACCGAGATGGCTATCGAGGCGGGGGATCGCTTCCGGCGCAGTTTCATTCCCGGCGGCACGGGGACCATCATCAACGTCGACGATCTGGTTCCGCCGATCACCACGGTCGCGCTCAACGCCGAAGCGGACGGGCCCGACCATATCGACATCGCTCCCGACGGCACCGGCGAGTTGTATCTGGGCGCCCGATTCTGGCAGCTGCGTCAGGTCATGACGATCGACGACAGCGCGTGGAACGCACTCGCCGAGCGACTCGCCGAACCTCTTTCGCCGCAGTACGAATCCGGCGCTGCCGCAACATTTTAGGAGTATCCGATGACAGAACCACAAGCAGCGGACTACCTCGAGGACGAGGAGTCTCCGGCGCCGGACTGGCGCGCCATGACCTATGAGGTGTTCACCCTCGATCACAGCCTCGGCGTCGCCTGCGACCGCGACGGCGAGATCGTGGGGCTGCACATCACCGACGAGGCCCGCGACAACGGTGACCAGTGGCTGGCCACCGAGATCGTCCGGCTTGCCCGCCTGGCGCATATGAAGTCCCGGGTCGGGCTGCGCGCGGAGATGGAGGCCAACGGCACCCGTCCCTACACCATCGACTCGTTCGATCTGCCTACCGAATCGTCTTACCGGGCAACGGAGATCGCCGAACTCGGCGGACCTCGCTGAACCCCTTCATCGCGAGACAGGAGTCGACGTGGGATTCGACAAGTTGGATATCGATGATCCGGACGACCTGAATATTACCGCGGGACACCGGCATACCGCCCACTGCTCGTTCACCGGGGGCGCCGGATCGGTGAACCGGGACCTGGTCCTGACGACCCGTCCGCAATCGACTCTCGACCATCGGCACGCCCAGGTATGCGATCTGGTCACCGGGTGGATCGATCGATGGATAGCCGAACGGGACAAGGACGCCGGGAACACCTACGTGCGCACCGTCCGCACCAACAACGGTTACCGCGATACGGATATCGCCGGAGGTGCGCGCGTGCAGCGGTCCGAGTCGGCCTGATCGCCTATGGAGCCGGAGCGCACGAGTCCGTACTGGAAGGCCATTGTCGGTGACAAGTGGCCGGAGATCTCGCCCCGGGAGTGGGGCAGACTGGAGCGGGTCGCCCGCGATGGCGCCGCCGCTCTGGATCCGTACGAGGCAGAGCGTGCCCGGCGGGCCTTCGAGGAGGGCTCACGGTCCAGTGCCGGGCTGGAACCGATCAAGGAAGAGATGCTGGCCCAGGAGGGCAGCCTGCATCGATTCGTCGATGCCCTGGTCGCCGCTGCCGATACCTTCGGCCGCATTTCCGATTCGGTATACCGCACGCGCAATCGGATCCTCGATATCGTCGATCAGGCCACCCGCAAGATCCGCCAGGTCTACAGCGAGGACTCCTCGGAGGACGATTCCGAGGAGGCGGAGAAGGCCGAGGCGGCCGCGGATCGCGAACGGGTAGCGGGGATCCTCGAGCGGGCGAGGGCGGAGGTCGCCGAGACGGTCGCCCGCGCACTCGGGGACATCAGTCCGCAGGGGCTGCCGGAGCTGGATCTGCTCGCCCGGCTGCTGGGACAGCCGGGGCCGTGGGATCCGGTGCATCCGGGGCCGGATCACCGTCCCCGCGAACACCACGACGGCCCGTATCGGCAGGGCGGTCCCTATCGGCAGCTGCCGCCGGGGCTGCTACCGCCGAATCTTCGTCTCCCGGGCGAGGGCTACGTCCCGTCCATCCCCGAATTGCGCGGCCTGGAAAGGCTTGTGGAGCGGCTGGGACACAATCTCCCCCTTGTTCATCTCCCGCCCGGCTTTGCCGACGGACTGTTCCCGGGCGGGCCGCCGGATGGCCAACTTCACCCGGGCCGGCTCGAAGCGGGGCCGCTGCCCGCGAATCCATCGGAACCCGGCGCGCCCGGGGCGCCACCACCGTCGACGTCGGTGGTCGGTTCCGCGCCGGGGGACCCGGCGGGGCAATCGATCGCGGGCGGAGCGCCGCAGCCGGGCGAATCGGTGGCGGCTGGGGCGGCCCCGGGGTCGACGGAGGCCGGATCGGCACCCTCGAAACCGGCGGTCGCCGGGTCGGTGGACAACGCCTCGACGCATTCGGAATCGCCTGAGGATTCCGGTGATTCGCTCGATGAACAGGCAGACTTCGGTGCGGCGGCCCGATCGGGCCGCGACGCGGGTTCCTCGGAATCCGAGGCCGACGAACCGGGCGTGGGTGCCCCCTTCAGCGCGCTGGCCGCGGCACAGGCGATCGCCGCACAACAACCGACCGTGCTGCCCCAGCCCGTGATGTCGGCGGGGCCCGCCGCCGCTACTCCACCGCCGTCGCCGGGGCAGGTGAGCGCCACGACGCCACCGGCCGCCGACTCGCGGTTCCCGGTATCGGCGCCGAAGGTTTCGGCGGCGCCGGGGCCGCTCGGCCCGGGTCCTGCGGCCGGTGTCACGGCGCCCGCGGGCGCGGTCCCACCGGTCAAGGGCCCGCCGCCGATCCGGCAGGACCAGCAGCCCGGCTCGGCCGGTAGTGAAAAACCAACGGAGCCAGGCGATTCCGAGGACAAGCACGGCAGCGACGGGCTGGTGCGGGATGCGGTGGGCGCCGCGATGATCTCGGCCGCCGCACCGAGTTTCATGATCGGTGAGCGCGTGGACGGGGATCTGGTGCTCGCTCGGACGCTGCTGAGCAGCCTGCTGGCGGCCGCCCCGGTCGTCGGGCCCGCGTGGGCGGTGGCGGTGATGCGGAGTTCCGACGGCGTCAGCGCCTTCGTGACCTCGAACGAGGGTCGCGGGTGGCTGCCGTCGGGGCTGTTCCTGCCACGGGAACTGTCGACCCCGTGGGTGTGGTCGGTCTCGGAGGGCGCGGGCTGGGAGGGCGTCGCCGACCCCGCGCGGGTGCTGGCGGAGTTCGCGCTGGCGTGGGGTGGCAAATCGGGGGTCCGATTGTCCGCACTGGTCTCCTCTCAGCCGATCGACGAGGGCCTCGGGCGCCAGTTGGCGAACGTATCGACCCTGGGGTCGGTGGGGGCCGATCCGACGATGCAATTCTCCGCTCCGGCAACGGGTTTGGTGGACCGACTGGAACTGGTCGGTGCACCGCAGCTGCTGGATCGGGTCCGCGGCGTTCCCGTCGGGCAGATCCGCGGCCGGTGCGCGGACCTCGCGGCGAGTGCGCATTTGCGGCTGGCGCGACTGGGTTCGAGTGTGACGGCGTCGATGGGCAGCGCCGCCCTCCGGGAACAGATACTTCAGGCATTCCGGCAGGGGCGTGACGTCCCCGCGCAGTGGTGGGAAGAACTGCGCGATTGTGACGACCTGCTGGCGGCGTCGATGCTGTCGCTGAGGACGGATGTCTCGCGAATTCCCCTCGGAGAACTGCGTTCGGAGAATCCCGCCGCCGCGGACCTGTCGGCCCTGCGGGCGATGACATTCGAACGGCGCTGCAACGAACTGGTGTCGATACTGGCGGGAGAGCCGACCCGGCAACTGCTTCGCGATGCCGTCTACGCGCACGGGCAGTTGGTGGATCACCCGTCGTTCGGCCAGGCGGCCCCCGCGCCGCCGCCGGAGGGACCGTCGCGCCGCTCGACCGTCACCGCGCCTCCGACGCGTTGAGCGGACGGGTAATCCCAGTTGACCCGCATTCTCACTGTTGGGAAGGGCTGACAATAGTCCCGACGTTGATGGTGGGAAAGGATCGGCCCGCGCATGCCAGACAGCATGGATATCGACCCAGACGTCCTGCGTGAATTGGCGGAACAGCACTATCGGGTCGCCGCCGACACGGAGGCTTGGGCTGAACCGCCGCAGGCCTGGCTCGACAGCTTCATCGACAGCTACGGCGCGATCGCGTCTCCGGTCAAGCGAGCGCTCGACGATTACTACAACGCGCGAAAGAACGCCGGATACGCACTCGCCGCACAGCATAGAAGGACCGGCGATTCGCTGCGCAAGGCCGCGAACGACTTCGAAGAGGCGGATGACAACGCCGCCAGGCAGGTCTCGCGCGCGGGTGAAGACGTCAACGGGCGACCGGATTCGCAGATGCCGTCGACGCAGCCTCGACCGACGATCACCCCGGGCGATTCGCCCGTCACCGGCAGGCCGCCCGGCGATGTCGGCACCCCGGACGGTCAGACTCCGGTCGGCGTCACACCGGGTGGTTCCACACCGAACGGCTCCGCACCGGGTGTCAACGGCGCGGACCCGTCCGATACGGCGGGAGCGGGAGGCCAGCCGACCGGAGTGGCCGGCGGCGCCCCGGTGGGGAGCGCCGCGGGCCCCGGCGGCGTATCGGCCGCACCCGGCGCCGGGGCGACCGCGACGGGTGCTGGCGGAGTCGTTCCGCCCGGTGTGACCGCAGGCCCGGGAGGGCCCGCTGGTCCCGTTGCCGGATCGGCCGACGACCGCGGAACGACCCAGCCGCCGACCGGCGCGACCGGTCGCACCGACCAGCCGCCGACGCCGATGCCGATACCGACACCGTTCGCGGCCGCCGTCTCCGCGGCGAAGGAGAAGGAAGCCGAGCCCGCCTACGTGGTCGGCGACGCGGTCGACGACGACCTGGTGATAGCCCGCACACTGCTGAGCGCGGTGCTCGCCGCGGTGGATTCGTCCGTCCTGGGCCTGCACTGGGCGGTGGCCGTCATGCGCGGCCCCGCGGGTACGGGCGTATTCATCACCTCGAACGAAGGCCGCGGCTGGATGCCCGCCGAGCTGTTCCTGCCGCGTGAGGTCTCCACCCCGTGGGTGTGGGACGAGTTCCTGGCGGGCGAGTCCGGAGACGCGGGATCGCCGTGGGAGGGAGTCGCGGACCCCGCGCGCGTGCTGGCGGAATTCGGCCTGGCGTGGGGCGCGAAGGCCAATGCCAGCCTGTCGGCGCTGGTGTCGTCCGGGCCGATCGACGGCGGGCTGCGCTCTCGCTTCACCAACGTCCCGATGGAGGGATTGGTCGGACCCGCCTACGACGTCGACCTGCGGGTGTTCACTCCCGACACGGCCGACCGGCTCGGCCTGGTGGGTTCCGTGGAATCGTTGGAACACGTCTCGGCCGTACCGGATTCGCAGGTGCGTGAGCGGTGTGTGGAGCTGGCGGTGGACGCGCACGCGAAGGTGCGTCGCGGCGCCGCCACCGATCCCGATGTCGAGAATTCGCGTGGGTTGCGCGATCGAATCCTGGCCGCCGTCCAGGCCGGACGCGATATCCCGGCGTCCTGGTGGGACGAATTGCGCGACGCCGACGACATGTTGGCCGCCTCGATGCTGTCGCAGCGCGTCGACGTCGGCCGCGTCGAACTCGGAGATCTGCGCGTCGACGAGGAGACCGCGGGCCTGCGCGCTGTTGTCTTCGAGCGCCGCTGCAACGAATTGGTCATGCTGCTGGGCGAGGAGTCCACCCGGCAGCAGCTGCGGGACGCGGTATACGCGCACGAACAGATCGTGAAACATCCTCGGTTCGAGGAGGCTCCGGCCGCGGTATCGGTGGCCGAGGACACGCGGGTGGCTCGCCCGGCGGCCACCCCGGGACAAGTATCGGCCCCCACCGTCACGGGCGGCCCGCCGCCCAATGCGGTGGCCGCGCCGCAGACGCCGCCGCCGAGTGCGGGTCCCGACACCATCGACCGGTCCTGACGACATGTCCGGTGCGAGCCCGTGCGTTCTGTATGGATGAGTGAGGACCAGTGAGAGAACTCCATCCCGAGGTACAGCTCGCGATCAGCGTGACGCGGGAGTTGCGGCATCGACTCGCGGAGGTGCGCGAACGCGCCGACGCCATCGTGGCGCGCCGCCCGTCTCCGAGCGGCTTGGTCATTCCCGAGGTCGATTCCTACGGGCGGTTGCGGGATCTGTATCTGGCCCCCGGTACGTGCGACCGGCTCGACAACGACGAACTGGTCGCCGACATCATGGCGGCCATCGTCGAGAGCACGCAGGACGCACGCAGGCAGTACGACATCACCATGAACGACCCCGGCATTCTGCCGCGGCCGATCTCGGAAATCGTGGACGAGTGGCGTGCCGGGAACGATCCGAATCCGGTTCCCAACTTCGGGGAGGCGAGAGAATGATCTCGAGATGCCGGGCGTGACGATGGGCAGAGTATGCCGAACTACATGAGCATCGAGCCGGATCAGCTGCGCGAAATGGCCGGGCAGCATGAACGGCGCGCAGCGGACATCCGGAAGTGGGGCGAAATCCCGCACGGGTGGCTCGACGATTTGGAGGCCAGCAGCGGGCCCTTCGGCGGGCCGATGGTGGTGGCCGCGCGGGAATACTACGACCGGCGGCACCGGAAGGCCGAACGTCTGGCCCGCGATCATGAACAGACTCGGGACAAGCTGCTCGAATCGGCAGAGGCACTCGAAGCGAACGACGACTCCGGCGGGAGCCGGGTCTCCAACTCGGGTAGTCCTGAGAAGTTCGCCCCCGGGGGGTCGGGACCACACGGTGGCATCGATCCCACGGCGCCGCCGGGTGCCACCCGTGAGACGCCGCCGCCCGTGGACGGCACGCAGCCGGGGCGGCAGCAGATCGGCACACCCGGGGAGCCCGATGCGCCGGGCGTGACCGGTCGGCCGGACCTGACATCACCGGTCTCCGCGACCTCGTCGCCACCTGCCGGAACATTCGACCAAGGTGTCGCGGCGGACGGATCCGCGCCCCCCGTGACCTCGGCCCCGATGACCGACGCATCGGGATCCGGCACCGTCGATGGTTCCGCCGCCCCAGCTCCCGTGTCCGTCGCGGACAATTCCGCCGGGCCGGTAGGCGATTCCGCGGGCGCTACCCCCATCGTCGGTGCGCCGCTGTCCGGCGCGCTACCACCGACCGCGATGGCCGGCGGCGGGGGGACCGGCCCCACGCCACCCCGGCCGCTATCGGCCGGTCCATTCTTCTCGGCGACAGCCACGGCCGGAAATCGCACGTCGCTACCCCCTCTGGTGGTGGGCGACGGGGCCGATCACGATTTGGAACTCGCGCGCACGCTACTCGCCGCGATTCTTGCCGCAGTAGGGAACTCGCACCCGGGCCTGGGCTGGGGAGTCGGAGTTCTGCGCGGCGCGGAGGGGCCGTTGGTACTGGTGACCTCGACCGAGGGCCGCGGCTGGCTCCCCCCGGGATTGTTCCTGCCGTCCGAGGTCTTCGTCCCCTGGCGGTGGGATGCTCCGCTCGGCGCCCAGGGCCGAGAGCTGGTGGCGGATTTCGAGGGCAATCCGGACCCGGCCCGCATTCTGACGGCATTCGGATTGGTGGCAGGGCGGCTGGGGATCGGCCGTCCCAGCGCCTTGGCATCGTCGTCGGCTGTCTCCGACACCGTGCGTGTCGCCCTCGGTGACGACGTCGCGACCGAGGGGAACGTGCGCGCGGCCGAGTGCACGGTCGATCTCTCCGCACCTGGCATCGGTCTATCGGACCGGCTCGAGATGGGCGGCTCGGAGGATTCGCTGCGGCGTGCGGCGGAGGTGCCCGAATCGGAACTCCGCGCGGTCTGTCTCGAGCTGGCGCGCTCGGCGGATACGCAGGTCCGCCGCGCCGTCACCGCGGTCGGATCGGGCACCACGGCACAGCGTGCCCGGCGGCAGCGGATCATCGACGCATTGCACGCCGACCTCCCCGTTCCGGCGCCATGGTGGGAGGAGATCGCCGCCGGTGGCCGCGGAGCAGGGCCGGAATCTTTGCGCGACAGGGCATTCGAGCGCCGTGCGGATGAAATTCTGCAGTTGCTCGCCGCGGGCGAGCCCGACCGGCGCCGGCTGCGCGATGTGCTCTATGCCTACGGCCAGATCGCGGAGCATCCGCAGTTGCCGGACGCGGCGCGTGCCGTCTCGGTCCCGGCGTCGCCCAGTGGTGGCGCCATCAGTGCCGGTCCTATCGGTGGAGCGCCTCCGCTCGTCGCCGAGTTGTCGAAGGCTACGGCGGGAGCCGACGGCTCCGTTGAGCAGAGGAGAGTCTGATGGTTGAGGTCGATAAGGACAAGGTCGATAAGACTGTCAATGAGATTCACGAAATTCATCACCGAACCTGGGACAACGACTTCTTCAGTTCCGATCAAGCCAAACAGGCGATGGACAAGCTCGAGAAGCTGAATTCTGCGGAATTGACAGAGGTCCTGGGCAAGCTGAAGTCGGACACGAGACAAGATATGGTCCGTGACGATTTCACCACTGATATGAATGACTGGGATCTCCGGACCGACATGAAGTATCAGAAACTCGCTAACGCGGTGTGGTCCGGAGACCCTAATAGCGAGTATATCAAGGAGAAGCAGGCCGCGGAAGGAAAGGACGCTGAAATCAAGTTCGCGACGATTCCGCGAGGCTTTGATTCGGCGGACGAAGGCGACCATCTTTACCGTATCGAGCTGTGGCCACCGGTGGGAACCAAGAAGGACAGTTTGCTCGATAAAGCGGTCAAGGACACGCGGTATGCGATGCAGATGTCTATCGATACCCTGGGGACGGGCAAACCGCTGAAGGAGACCGATTTCTCCGGACTTCTGGACAGCACTCTGATCGACAATGCGGAGGGCGTGTCGCAGCTACGTGAAAACCATTCGGGCCTCACGGATCATTTGAAGCAACTCCAGGACGAGCGTGCGAAATGGAAGGGGGAGGTCGATAAGAACATCTTCGAATCCAACGATAAAGGGAAGGAGCTCTTCGGCACGCTGACCGGTGTGTACAAGGAGCTGAAACAATTCCTCGAATGGAACTTCCCGAAGGGTGACGGAAAGAACGAGGATATCGGTACCCTCACCAAGAGTAATGATGGAAACGATCTTATATACAAGCCTGGGAAGAAAGATGTCGAGGGCCTCGATTACCTTCCCGATAAGAGCTTCCCTATGGGCGCTGAGCACCCCCTGTTCAAAAAGAACAAGGATACCGGCGAATTCGAGCTGACTCCCGCGGCGGAACAGAAGTACCTCAAGGCGATCGATATCGCCGCCGGAGAGTGGGACAAGGCGTACGCGGCAGCGGCCGAATACGTCCGGAAAAAGTCCGGTACCGTGGATGCCTCGGATCCGGACGGTAGCGACGGCAAGAGTAAACCGCCCGCCAAGGAGAAGGAGACGCCGACCGAAAATCAGCAACCGCCCACTGGAAATCAGCAGCCGCCTACTGGAAATCAGCAGCCGCCGACCGGGAATGGCCAGCAGCCGCCGACCGGGAACGGTCAGCAGGCGCCGACCGGGAACGGTCAGCAGACACCCAACGACACCGGCACCGGTGACGACGCCGAGACGAAAGAGATTCTCGCGCAACTCGGTTCGAACACCGAGGACGGTGCAGTCGAGCAAGTCGGCGATTCTACGGGGACCGGCACGGGGAACGAGACCTCCGGTAGCGGCAAAGATTCCGACGGTACGACAGGTACGGGAACCGACAGCATCCAGCAGGCGATCGACGACATCAAGGAATCGGCTACCGGGAACAACGAGGGTGTTCAGCAGGCCGCGAACAACCCGGCCGCCAACCCGTTGGGCGCGCTCGGACCGGCCCTCGGCTCGTCTCTCGGTGCTCTGGGTCCGCTGGGCAATCAGTTCGGGCAGATGATGGGCGGCGGCCAGATGAAACCGGAGAGCGGCGGCGCGGACAGTGCCCTTTATCAACCGCAGTCCGGTACGGCGGGATCGCCTTCGCCAGGCGCGGCAACCGCGCAGGCTTCCGTGGAAGCGCCACCCGGCGGCACGGCGGCCCCGGCGGGTACGACGCCACCGCCCAACCCCAATCCGAACGCGCCCGTCGACCTGAAGATGCAGGGTGTCGAACCGCATCAGGTTTCGTCCGGGGTCGCCGAGGCGCTGCAGAAAGCTATGCAAATCCCGAACGGGAGCGACGCGAACGCAGCGTATTCCGGAATTGCCCCGCCCGATTCGCCGGAGCATCCCTGGCCGAAGGCGACGGATGGGCCGAAGACCGGTGATGTCGTGAAATGGGGAGATCAGAGCGCATTGGTCGTCGTCGACGGTTCCGGGCCGCGCATGATCGTGGGCCAGCGGCTGGTTCCCGTCGTGCAAGGCGAAGGATTCGAAGGCTTCTTCCGTCCTCCGAGTAGCGGCGCCGCTCAGTCGGTCCCACAGGCCGTCGGGTCCGCCGCACCGAGCGGCACCCAGCAAGTGTGACCGAGAAGATGGTCGCGGCCGCCGGAGACTATTTGGTCGCGGCGGCCGATCGGTTGCACCTGGCATGCGATCCGGCGCTCGTCCGCACCGCGGTGGAGCGTGCTTGCGGAGGGCAACTGGTTTCCCATGGGCCGAGCGGCGGCCGTGCCAGCGGACTGACCCTGTCCGGTATGCCGTTCGAGGTGAGCGTGGCCGGTGGGCGTGGGGAATATGTGCCCGGTATTCGCTACCTCACCGAGGCCGCGACCCAAGCGACGGGGTTCGACTCGCGCGTCGACGCTCAGCTCGCCGCGATCCGGGATCTCATCGGCTTGCTGCCGAATGGCGACGAGACCGTTGTCGATCGGTTCCGGTCGTTTGTCGCGACACTGTACCCAGACCCCGCGGAAGTCCCTGCGCGAGTGCGCTTTGCGACATGGATCGGGGTCGTCCATGATGCGGCGGTACCGCATCATGTCGCCCGCCTCAAGTTGTACGGCAGTGCGTCGATCGTGCCGGGTGGGATCGAAAGGCTCCGCGAAGGTTGGCCGGGCTTCGCAGGGTTGATGCCGGTATCGGAGCACGACGAGCTTTTCAAATACGCCGTCGTCGCGCTCGAGGTGGACGTGCGCGGGGAAGTCAATCACAAGGTCTACCTGACCTCGCGAAACCGCGACCCTGCCGTGCCGATGAAGCTGGTCCGCCATTTCGGCGACCCGGCGTGGGAAGCGCTCTCCGAGCTGACCCGATGTGGCGTCGATCCGGCCCGCCTGCATGACCACGACTTCTTCGTCTGTTTTTCGCGTGCCGCAGGAGTCCAGTCCTTCGCGCTCTCGGTGGCGACGCGACGATTCGACGATGTGACCGGAGTGGTGAACGAACTCGCCGCAAAGCATCACGGCACCACCCACGCGATCGACGTGCTCGCGCAGACAGCGAGATCACACGGGGCGGATTGGCGTTGGTCGGCGTTCGGACTGGGTGTCTCCGCCGAGAACGGCGTCGACAAACTGAATGTGTACGGCACCCCTACCTGGCCCGGTGCGCAGTAGCAGCCCGTACGAGGGGGAGCTGAGCGTTGATGTGCTCCGCACGGTGTACCGAGCGTAGCCGTGCCAGTTCGTCCAGATCCCGCCCGTAAAATCGTTGGGCCAGATCCTCTTCGAAATCGGTGACCCCGTAAAGGTAAGGACGCCCGCCCGATTCACAACAGAGCCGCAGGAGTTCGCCGAACACGCCGCGAACGGCGGCCGCGGTGGCCGGGTCGCCGTCGATCGAGGCATAGATACCGACTCCGATCGAGACAGGGGCATCGCCGATCGGCGCGAAGGCGAACGACGGACGGCCGGGCGGCCGACGCACGATCAGCAGGTACACCATCGTCGGGATGTGCCGCAACGGCGATCGCCGACGCTCTGCCTCGATGGCCGCCAGCATCGGCGCGAGCCGACCGGCCGGGACGACGTAGTCGGTCCACAGGCGTGCGCGGTCGAAACTCTCGGACGCGTGGTCGGTGTCGGGGTGTCCGTCGAAGGGCAGATCGGAGACGACCGCACTGTCCTCGCCGTCACAGCGTTGCCGATCGCCCCCGCGCCGCCCACTGACGGAGAAGATTCGGCCGCGGCGCAGCATCGCCCAGTAGACCTCGACGTCGTCGCGGCGTGCGACCGCCTCGGTGTGCTCGGCGAGTTCGGCCAGATCGACGTGAAACGTTCTGTGCAGGTGGGTATCCCGGCGATAGGGGACCGTGCGCAGCACGGCGCGTTCGATCAGCCCGACCGTGCCGAGCCCACCGAGCGCGAATCGGAACAGCTCCGGGTGCTCGGTTCGTGAGCACCAGCGGCTGGCGCCCGTTCCGTCGATCAGCTGGATTCGTTCCACGTGATCGACCTGCATCCCGTGCCGTATCGAGTCGATCCCGATGCCGCCGACAGACAGCGTGCCGCCGATCGACATGTGCAGGTAATTGGGCAGTACCGGGAACGAGCGGCCGCGGCTGTTCAGGTACCGTTCCAGGCCGTACCAGCTCATGCCGGCGGGCGTCTCGACCAGATCCGCGTCGAGCTCCCGCACCTGTGCCGCTACGGATTTCGGTGCGTAGGTGACCAGCAATTCGCCGTCGGTGACGGTCTGCCCATCGCACGAATGCCCCGCGCCGCGCAGTGTCAACGGTCGGCCGGAGCCGAGCAGCGCGGCGGGAAACGCGGACGGCATCCGGTGCACGGCTTGTGGTGTCGCACACCGTAAACCGCCGAAGTCGGTATGGAACTCGGCTATGCGAGCCGCACACGTGGTCGCGGCGCCCCGCTCACACATCGACCGCGATGTCCTCCGGCTGTGGCTGCGGCTGTTCCGGATCGTCGGATTCCGGTGCGTCCGAATCGGTTTCCTGGTGCGTCACCGCGGGACGTGCCGTGGTGTTGCGCATCCGGCTCGCCGCCGCGGTGACGGCGGGACCATTCGGTGCCGGGCTCGCCGGTGGCGGGGTGTTCGCGGCCGGGACGGCGGAGGCGGCGGGCGGAGCAGCGGTCGCGGGGGCCGCCGGAGCCGGTGCGCCGGGAGCACCAGCGGGAACCACTCCCGCGGCGTTGGGGTCGGCCGGGGGAGCACCGGTGGCGAGAGCCTGCTCCGCCTTCTGCTGTTCGGCCTTCTCCCGCTCCCTCTCCTGCCGTTCCTGATGCTGCTGCAGCAGTTGCATGCCGAGCGGCGCCAGCGACATGATGCCCATCGGCACCATCATCGCGAGCATGGGCAGGAGCTGGCCGATTCCGCCCCCGCCGCCGCCCGCGCCCGGGGCGGCGCCCCCGCCACCGGCCGCGCCGCCGCCCTGGCTGCCCCCCTGCTCGCTGCCGCCCTTGTCGTCGTTGCCGCCCGCCCATTTCTGGTTGCTCTCGTAGACCGCCTCGACCTTCTTGTACACCGATTCCACGGCGACGGCGATCTGCGCCATCAGCTTGGTTTCCTGCGCGGGCTTCAACTTGCCCGTACCGGCGGCCTTCAGCTTGGATTGCAACTCGGCGACGATCTGCCTGATGGCGCGCAGGGTCTCGTCCTTTTCGGACGCCACCTGGACCGCGGTCTGCGCCACCTGGCTGTCGAAACTCAGCAGGGAGGTTTGCTTCGCCTCCACCGCGGCGAGGGCTTCTTTGTAGTCCTCAGTGGCTTGGCCCTTGCCGAGAGCCTCGATCACCACGGGTTTCAACAGGTCGTCGACCGGCGGTGGCGGTACCGGCACCCCTCGGCCCAGCAGGTTCACGGCCGCTTGTATCGCCGTATCCGCCATCTTCACGAACGACTGCAACGCGGCCGATGCGCCGGGCGGCGGTTCCAGCGGCACTTCCCAATAGTGTCCGGGTTTCGTGGGAGCAGGCTCGCCGGGCGCGATCTTCTGCCTGCGCTTGATCGCCCCTTCACTACCGGATTCCGCGCTGAACGACAGGGGACCGGCCGCCTGCTCGCCTGGACCGATCGGATGCTGGAAGCCGGGATCCTCGACGGAATCAATCTCGCCACTCTGCACGCCGAGCCCCGGACTGCCGGTCCCGCTGAAAAACGGCAGCACCGCAAGATTGGCGGGATTACTCCCTGCTGCGTCCTCGGCCATTCTCCGGCACCGCCTCCCTCGAGTTCTTCCCCATTGTCGAGCCTTCCCGGGATTGGGAAGCGGAAGCGTTTCGCCCTGCGGAGTTGTTGCCGCATAGTCGTCTTCACTCCCGAATCCCAGGAACTCGGGATAGGCGCGCCGGCGTGCGAATGTCCGGGCCGATCGAGAGGCAGTCGATGAACAGCGATGGCGGGCCCCATGTCACCGCAACTGGCTGCTGACCTCGACGGGGTCCTGAACTCGTTGCTCGGGTTGTACGGCAACGGGCAACCGGTCCCCGGCACCGCGGCGACGGTGGCGTCGTCGATCTCGGCCGATATCAGCAAGCATGTCGGCGCGAAGACCGATGCCTACTCCGGCGCCCGCGGCATGCAGGTTGCCGCGGCGGAGGCGCATGCGAGCCGGGATTCCGTTGTGCACCAGGCTGTTTCGGCCTCGGGTGATGGAACGATGAACGGCCGGGGCCACGTCTCCAATCAGATCGCCGATCTGCAGACCAGGATGCAGGCGATCGCCACGGTCGGCGACACCCGCTTCAGCGGTCCCGCGTTGCTCGATTCCGCGCAGAGCACCCTCACGAATGTCACCAAGCAGGTGAATTCCGATGTCGCGGCGGCACATCAGCAGGCGGCGCGGATCATGCCGCCGAGAACACCGCAGCGCACGCGCGGCCGGGTCACGCCGGTGTCGCGCCGCAAACGCAGGGCGCGCTCGGGGTCGGTTCGCTCGCGCAGCGGTCGGCCGCCGCGTCGCCCGGTGCCGTCGGACGGGACCGCCGGTGGCAAGGCCGTCAGCGCGGCCAGCGCCCACCTCGGCGCGCCCTACATCTGGGGCGGGGGCGGTGCCGGGGGCCCTACCGGCGGCGGCTTCGACTGCTCCGGGCTGACCCAGTACGCGGTGGCCCAGGCGACCGACGGGCAGGTGGTGCTGCCCCGCACCACCTATGACCAGATCTACAGCGGTGAGCGGGTACACCCGAGCGATGTGCGGCCCGGCGATCTGGTATTCCCCGCCAGTTCGTTCAGTTCCCGCGGGCCGGAACACGTCCAACTCGCGGCGGGCAACGGCATGGTGATCGAGGCGCCCTACTCCGGCTCGCACGTGAAATGGTCCCGCATGCCCCCCGACGCCGTGGTGGTGCGTGTGATGTGAGCGCCGAGTGCGCTGGAATCCGATGTGCCCGAGGGGTATGCCCGCGTCGGAAGATCTGATCCAGGCAGCGACCGGAGGGGCTGCCGGGCCTCCGCCGGCCGCCGCCTGGGGAGTCGCCGGGGCGAGGCAACCGGTGAGGGGGCCGGTGCATCCCGCACGACTCGGGGGTTCGGAAAGAACCGTCCTCTCGTGGCGGCCGACGGCCGGATCACGGTCGCCGACCGCCACTCCGAGGTGTTGGTTCGGCAGGATGAGGAACTGCCGAACCGAGAACAACTATACCGCTAAACGACGGTACATTCAATAGCGAGCCAACAATTTCGGTAGAAGCTGGTCAGTGCCCTGCACGGTCCTCCCGGCGTGCCCGGTCCCGTATTCCGGCGTGCCAGTCCTGCGTTCCGGCGTGTCGGTCCTGTATTTCGGCGTGCCGGCACTGCGTTTCGGCACGCCGGGAATGGCAGGTTGCACGCTCAGGGGACTGGCGGCAGGTGTCCGGGGGAAGGCGACCGGTCGGCGAGGGGGCTGCCGACCGGCCGCCGCAACGGGCGCCCGCAGGTGTGGGATAGGGAAGCGCCCGGAAGCGAAGGGTATCGCCAGAAATCGGCGCGATCAATATCGGACACCTGGGTAGCGTCGTATGCTGGGGTGTCTCCGGTCACGTCTTCCCAACGGTGGGAATCGGCCGCCGTCACCGCTCCTCCCTAATGTCTATGGTTCGGGCAGGCGAGAGCGGCGGAAGGGAAGTCGGTGTCAGCGGCCGAGGACGCGTTCTATACAGGTGTTCAATCTTTGGGGTTGGTCGCGGGCGGTGTGCGCAATGCGGAGCATGCGCTGGCCGCCTTCCGGGCCGCCACCGATCTCGATCCGGATATGTGCGATGCCTGGCTGGGCCGCGCCATGGCGGGGGAGATCACGTCGGAAGTGATATATGGGGCCTATCGGTCCGTGCACAATCTCTACCGCGACCAGCAGCGGGCGGGTCTGTCCGACCGCGCGCTGTGGTGTCAGGTCGAGATCGGGATGTACGGGCTGCGGGTGGCCATGGCCGATCGCGATCAGATCGCGATCGCGCAGGCCTGCTCGTATGCCGAGGGCGGTGAGTGGCAGGAGGCCGCCGCCATCCTCGCGCAGGTCTCCCCCGACGATGTGGCCGACTTCGTCCGAATGTCGTTGTACTACCGGACGAAACGATGGGTCGACGTGATCGACGCCCGCACCGCGAAGCCGACGCTCGAGGACGGGCTGCTCGATATCGCGGCCGAGTTGATGACCGCCCAGTCGCTGGCGCATCTGGGGCGGCTCGGCGAGGCCCTGCCGCGCGCCCAGCGCATCGTCGAGGACAGCTCCTCGGGCAACACCTCCTACATTTGGGCCGACGCGCACTTCCTGCTGGGAATGCTGTTGCGGCACAACGGTGATCACGACAACGCCGACCGCATCCTCAAGGGGCTGCAGGGTTCGGGCCTGTGGCCGGAGCGCGAGGAGTGGCAGCGTGCGGTCAAGGACAAGACCTACCGGCTCGAGATCACCACGCCGGAGCTGATCGCCTCCCGCACGGATCTGTGGGATCCGAAGTCCGGCGATGACCCGGCCGAGGCCGCGGCCTCCGCGGCCCGCGAGGAGCGGGAAACGCTGCTGAACGAGGCATCCGAGCTGCTGCAGGCCCAGATCGGCATGGATTCGGTCAAGGAGCAGGTCGACCGGCTCAAGTCCGGCGTGCTGATGGACCAGGTGCGCGCCAAGCGCGGGCTGGCCGTGGAATCCAAGTCGCAGCATCTGATCTTCTCGGGTCCGCCCGGCACCGGTAAGACGACCATCGCGCGCGTCATCGCCAAGATCTTCGCCGGTCTGGGTGTCGTCGAGAACTCCGAGGTCATCGAGGTCTCGCGCAACGACATGGTCGGCACTCACCTCGGCCACACCGCGCCCAAGACCAATGCGTTGATCGACTCGGCGCTGGGCGGCGTGCTGTTCATCGATGAGGCGTACACGCTGATCCAGGAAGGGCTTTCCGGCGGTGACGCCTTCGGTAAGGAAGCCGTCGACACCCTGCTGGCGCGCATGGAGAACGATCGCGACAAGCTGGTCGTGATCATCGCCGGGTACGAGGACCAGATCGACCGCTTCCTGGCCTCCAACGACGGCCTGGCCTCTCGCTTCACCAAGCGGATCCGGTTCTCCAGCTACGGCGCCGAGGAACTGGTGCGGATCGCGGACCATATTGCGCACAAGAAGGATTCGGTGCTGTCCGAGCAGGCTCGCGAGGTACTGCACGACCGGTGTGAGCAGTTGGCGGAGCAGACGCGCAACGGCCGCCGGTTGATCGATCTGGCGGGTAACGGCCGCTTCGTGCGCAATGTCGTCGAGGCCGCCGAGGCCGAGCGCGACTACCGGTTCACCCGGGAGAACGTGGATGTGGCGTCGATGACGAACGAGGAACTGATGACGGTCGACGCCTTCGACATCTCCGCCGCATTGGCGGGGCTGGCGCCCGCCTCGACGAGCTGACGCCTGTGGCGCGATTCCGGGTGGTGACCAAACACCAGATTTCGGGGTGGCGGTTCCTCCTGCGCCGTATCGAGCACGCGCTGGTGCGGCGCGACGCGTCGATGATCGACGATCCGCAGCGCGGCCGTTCGACCGCGCTGTCGATCGGTATCGCGCTGGCGTGCGTGATCATCGCGGGCGCCGCGATCCTGTCGTTCTTCAAGCCCGCCAAGAAGGTCGGCAATTCGGATATCCTCGCCGAGAAGGACACCGGCGCGCTGTTCGTGCGCCTGAACAACCGGATGTATCCCGCCCTGAATCTCACCTCGGCGCGGCTGCTCGCCGGGAAGCCCGATAAACCGGTGCCGGTCTCGCGGGACGAGCTGGCGAAATTTCCGCGCGGGCCGTGGGTCGGCATCCCGGGAGCGCCCGGCAGCATCACCGACAGCGGTGGCCGCGACTCGTCGTGGGCGGTGTGCGACACCACGAGAACCGGTTCGGCCGCACCGGTGAATCAGGCGACCGGCCTGCCGACCACGGCCGGATCGGCGGTGCGCACCACCGCGATCGGCGGCCCGCTGACCGTCGACGGCGATATCACGGCACCGCTCGGTGAGAATGCGGCACGGCTGCTGCGTGCCGACTCCAGCACCTGGCTCGTCTACCGCGACAAGGACAAAGGCATCGTGCGGGCGGGCATCAACCTGTCCGATTCGGCGGTGACCCTGGCGCTGGGTATCGATCCGACGTCGCCGGTGATCGCGGCCTCCAAGGGCCTGATCGAGGCGATCCCGGAAACGCCGCCGCTGCGGGTGCCGGATATCCCGGGCGCCGGGAGCACCACGACGCTGAGTTCGGGGATGGCGGTGCCCATCGGATCGGTGCTGACCGCCTCCGCTCCGGACCGGGGGTTGTCCTACTACCTGGTGGCGGAGTCGGGCGTAGTCCAGATCAGCCCCGTGCTCGCCGCCATGATCCGCAATGCCGATTCGCGCGGCGCCACGGGGACCACGACGGTCGGGCCGAATGTGATCGCCGCGAATCTGCGACCCGGCGCATGGCCGGGCACGGCGGACTACCCGACCCGCCGGGTGGAACTCGTGGACCCGGAGCGTGCGGGTGTGACCTGCTATCACTGGTCCCGCGGCGGCAACGACCCCAACGCGACCATGGATCTGCTGGTCGGGCGGCAGCTGCCGCTACCGGACGACCAGCAGAACCGGGCCGTCGATCTGGTGACGGCCTCGACCTCGCGCGGTGCGACCGCCGACGCGGCGCTGCTGTCCGCCGGTCGTTTCGTGCAGGTGACCGGGGACGATCCCGGCTCGCCGCGCCGCGAGTCGCTGTTCTGGATCTCCGACAGCGGGGTGCGCTACGGCATCGATGTCGCGCCCGGCGCCACGTCCGATTCGACGCTGACTTCACTGGGGCTGCGCGCCCCGATACCCGCGCCGTGGAGCGTGGTATCGCTGTTCGCGACCGGGCCCACGCTGTCGCAGCGAGACGCTCGCATCCAGCACGACGGCATCCCGACCGACAAGGGCGCCATCGGATTACCGACCAAGGAGGGTGGGACGTCGTGACGACGACTCGCCGTTTCGTCCGCCCGGCCCGGACGGTGCGCGGTCCGAAGGCTCCCGCGGTCACGGAGCTGCGCTTGCAGCCGCCGACGGAGCTGCCCAATCCGGTGCCTATGTCGCGGTGGAAGTTGATTCTGCCCGTGGTCATGGTGGCCGGTATGGGCGGGATGATGGTGATGATGTTCCGCAACGGCGGCGGAGCAGTGAATCCGATGATGCTGATGTTCCCCGCCATGATGGTGTTCTCGATGTTCGGGATGATGGGCGGGGCGATGAGCGGCAACAGTTCCGGTGGCGCCGCGAGTTTGAACGAGGAGCGCAAGGATTATCTGCGTTCGATCGCCGACAATCGTAAGACCGTGCATACGGCCGAGACGGAATTGCATGCCTTCCTGCGCTACACCCATCCGGGCCCGGCCGAGATCGCGCGGCTGGTCGGCGGGAAGCGGATGTGGGAGGTGCAGGTAGCGAGCCCGCAGTTCTTGCGGGTGCGGGTGGGCCGCGGCCGGATCGCGAATCAAGTGCGGGTGATCGTGCCCGAGGCGGCGCCGACGTCGGATCTGGATCCGGTCGGCGTGGTGGAGGTGACGCGGTTCGCGAAGGCCTATTCGACGGTCGGCGGCATGCCGGTGGCGATCAATCTGCTGTCGGCGCCGCAGGTCGGGTTCGACGGTGACGCCGACGCGGTGGCGGGGCTGGTGCGGGCGATGGTCGCCGAGATCGTGGTGCTGCACGGTCCGGATCAGGTGGCGGTGGCGGCGGTGCTGTCGGATCCCGATGCGCCGCACTGGTCGTGGCTGAAATGGCTGCCGCATACCCAGCATCCCAGCGATACCGATGCGATCGGGTCGGAGCGGATGGTCTATCGCACCGTGGCCGAGTTGCGGGCGAAGGTGCTGGCGGGGTTGAACCGCGGGCCGTTCTCGGCCAACAGCCAGCCGACCCTGGATCGCACGCACTATCTGTTGATCGTCGATGTGGGCGGTCCCGCCAGCGAGCGCGATATCTCGGGTATCGACGGCTGTACCTGGCTGCGTCTGGGTACCGCCGAGCAGAATCTGCCCCGGGCGCTGATGTTCACGGTCTCGGAGGATCGGCACCTGCACGAGGTGTCCTCGCGGGGACCGCGGCTGGTCGGGGTGTCGGACACCATGTCGGTCCCCGCGATGACCGCGCTGGCGCGCGGAATCTCCCCGTATCGCCTGTCGACGGTGGTGGAGGCGGTCGCGGCCGAGCAGGCCAGTGGCGGCACGTCCTGGGAGGACATGGTCGGGATTCCCGATCCGGGCAATATCCGGGTGGAGCAGTACTGGCCGCGGCGCAGCGACAGCGACCGGGCGCGGCTGAACATCCCGTTCGGGCACGATCCGACCGGGCAGGTGGTCTACCTCGATATCAAGGAGTCGGCCGAGGAGGGCATGGGCCCGCACGGCATGTGTATCGGCGCCACCGGGTCGGGCAAGTCGGAATTCCTTCGTACCCTGGTGCTTTCGGCCGTCGCGACACACTCGCCGGATACGTTGAACCTGCTGCTGGTCGACTTCAAGGGTGGCGCGACGTTTCTCGGGTTCGACCGGTTGCATCACGTCACCGCCGTGGTCACCAACATGGAGGAGGAGGCCGATCTCGTCACCCGTATGGAAGACGTGATCAACGGCGAAATGGCCCGGCGGCAGCGCATCCTGCGCGACGCGGGCAATTTCGCCAGCGTCGCCGACTACGAGCGGGCCCGCGAGCAGGGCGCCCGGCTGGCACCGCTGCCCACGCTGCTGATCATCCTCGACGAGTTCGCCGAACTGCTCGAACAGCACCCGAGCTTCTCGAAGCTATTCGTGGCCATCGGCCGCCTGGGCCGCTCGCTGCGCATCCACCTGCTGCTGGCCTCGCAGAAGGTGCCCGCCAACCGGATGGGTGAGCTCGAGGCGCACCTGTCGTATCGAATCGCGTTGCGCACCAACCAGACCAGTGACTCCCGCGATGCCATCGGCACGGCCGACGCCTACCACCTGCCGAAGAAGCCGGGCTCGGGCTACCTGCGAGTCGGCGCGGGCGATCTGCAGCGGTTCCAGGCGTCCTATGTCGGTTCCGCATACGCGGCCCCGGCACAGGCATCCGCGGCCAGCGCCCAGCGCGCACGCCGGGCCGGTGGCGGTTATCGTCCGCCGCAGCGTTTCACGGCCGCGCACATCGCCAACACCCGGACCGAACCGGTTGTTGTCGAGCCCGAACTGACGGCGCCCGAGCCGGAGTCCGGCGCCGAGCCGGTGACCCTGATGGAAACCGTGCTGCAGCAGCTGGCCGGGAACGGTCGGCGGGCGCACAAGATGTGGCTGCCGCCGCTGAACGTTCCGCCCACCCTGGACCGGCTGACGGCCAAGGCCACCGCGGGCGCCCTGCAGATTCCACTGGCCATCGTGGACAAGCCGCACCAGCAGCGGCAGGACGTGTGGTCGGTGGACATGTCCGCGGCGGGCGGGCATATGGCCATCGTCGGCGGGCCGCAGTCGGGCAAGTCGACGGCCGTGCAGACGCTGATCATTTCGGCCGCGCTCACGCACACCCCCGAACAGGTGCAGTTCTACTGCCTCGACTTTACCGGCGGGCTTTCGGGCCTGCGCAATCTCCCCCATGTCGGCTCGGTGGCCTCGGCACGCGAAGGTGACCGGGTGCGACGGACATTCGCCCTGATCACCAACCTGATGGCGGCCCGGCAGTCGCTGTTCACCGAACTCGGCATCGATACGATGCGTGAGTTCCGCCGGCGCCGCAACTCACCGGAGGAATCGGCGGAGCTGAGAGCCTACGGCGACAACCACGGCGACGTCTTCTTCGTCATCGATGGCTGGGACATCGGATTCTCGCTCAACGGACCGTACTACGACGAGTACTTCCAGGTGATGGAATCGCTTGCCGTACAGGGGCTGAACTACGGGATCCATCTGGTGATCGCCAGTTCGCGGTGGGCGGCGATCCGCGCGACGGTGAAGGATATGACGCAGACCCGGCTCGAGATGCGGCTCGGCGACCTCACCGACACCACGTTCAACAATCACCGGTCGGTGGTGGCGGCGGTTCCGCCGAACCGTCCCGGGCGCTGCTTGTCCACCGAGGGGCTGCACATGCTCACCGCGCTGCCCCGCGTGGACGGTGTGAGCGACGCCGAATCCGCCGCCGCGGGGTTGGCGGCCACCGTTCAGCAGTTGAGCCAGACGTATCAGGGCCGCAGGGCTCCCGAGGTCAAGCTGCTGCCGGACCGCATCACGCTGGCCGAAATCCACGCCGTGCGACCGGAACCCACGACGCTCGCGCAGCGACTGGTGGTGCCCTTCGGCGTCCGGGAGTCCGATCTCACCACCGCCGCCATCGATTTCGGTGTTTCCACGCACCTGATGGTGCTGGGATCGTCGGGCTGCGGAAAGTCGACGGTGGTCGCCGCGCTGCTGGAATCGATTCGGACCCAGTTCAACCCGGACCAAGCCCGGGTACTGCTGGTCGACTACCGCCGCCAGCATATGGATGCCATTCCGCAGGAGCAGTTGATCGGGTACCTGACCAGCGAACGCGATCTGGCCGAAGGACTGCCGCCCTTCGCCGCCAAGATGCGCTCACGCCGCCCACCCGACGGCGTGACCTCGCAGCAACTCAAAGAGCGCTCGTGGTGGAATGGCCCGGAAATATTCGTCGTGGTCGACGACTATCACATGGTGGTGCAGCGTGGCGCCATGAACCCCCTGGACCCGCTCAAGGACCTCATCGTCGACGGCCGGGATACCGGACTGCACGTCATCGCGGCGCGCAGTATCGCCCAGGCGGATATGGCGCTGTACGACAATGTGCTCGGGCAGATCAAGAATCTCAACTGTTCCGGATTCGTCATGGACGGCACGAAAATGGACGGCATGCTCGTGGGCGATGTCAAGCCGACGAAGCAGCCGCAGGGGCGTGGAATTCTCGTCGAGCCACTGCATTCGCGCAAGGATCTGGTGCAGGCAGCCGTGCTGTCGGACCAGGACTGATAACGCCGCGCGGCCCTTCGCGAGGCCTGGTTCCCAAGGTTGGGAATGCCTTAGCGTTCTTGATGTACCGGCTCGATGTAAGAGTCGGCGCACCGTTGATAGGAGACTTCCATGCCTCTCCAGCATTTTTCGGATCAAGTCCTGGCTGCGTACTCGAGCAACGTCGCGGTCCGGGGGACGCTATCCGATCTGATGTCTGCGGCGTCGGCGGCCTGTGTGCCGGTTGCCGCCGGAGCCGACCCGGCGAGCAGGCAACTCGCCAGCGCATTCAAAGCCCAGAAGAACGAGTGCCATCAGGCGGTCACGCGTGGGATGGGACGATTCGACGACGGCAACGCGAAACTGCCGGAGTCCAGTAACAACTACCTTCAGAACGACCTCCTGGGAGGTTCGGGGGTCGCGGCGCAGGATGTGTTCGGCTCCTGACGATTCGGTAGGAATCGCACCATGGATTCATTGACCGAGGCGGTGGAAGTCGCCGCCGCCATGTTGGACGAACTGGGCAAGATCGCGGAAAATCTGTCCACCGCGCCGGAGACGGGCGCCTACGGAGCGCTCCCGCCGGAGGTGAATTCCGCGCGCTTGAACTCCGGACCGGGACCGGCGCCCATGATGGGTACCGCCGCGGCCTACGGAGCCATCGCCAACGCCTTGGCCGCGGCGGCGGGCGGATCCGACGGCTCGACGAACATGATGGAACCTGCCTGGGAGAGTGAGGCCGGGACCAAAGCCAAGTCCGCCTTTCGCAGGCACGCGATGTGGCTGCGCGAGCAGTCCGTCGTGGCGACCCAGACTTCCGCTCTCGCCGCCGAAGCGGCGGGGGTGAACACCGCCGCACGGGCCGCCATGCCTCCACTGGCATTGATCGTCGCCAACCGGCTCTCGTTCGCCGCGTTGACCGCGACCAACCAGATGGGGCAGAACACCCCGGCTATCGCGCTCAATGAGGCGGTGTACTACGGGATGTGGATGCAGGCCGCCAACACGATGTACGCCTACCAGGCGGCAACGAACGCCATCGCGGCGGCCCTGCCGCCCTCACCGGAGGCGCCGCCGATCGCGAACGGTGGGCCGGGTTCTGTGCCGACATACGATACGGGTCCGTCTCGCTCGTCGGTGGATTTCAACTCCAAACCCGAGTACGGCGGTGGCGGTTCGGATTCGGGTGGTGGTGGCTCGGACAGTGGTGGCGGTTCGGACAATGGGGGGGGCTCGGACAACGGGGGCGGCTCGGACAACGGCGGCGGCGACACCGGCGGTCCGGACAAGCCTGATCCGGTGGATCCCACCGGCCAGGGCGAGTCGCTCACTCCGGACGAAGCGACGACCTCCGTTCCCGACGGGGTCACCGATCCGGTCGTCGACGGCGGTTTCAGCGAGCAATATCTCGGTGACGAGGGCACGGGGTTCTACGGGACCTCGCCGTACTCCTCGACACTGGCCGGATTGGGCGGCGGAGGTCTCGTCGCGTCGCTCGGAATGGCGAACGGCGGACTCGGCTCGATGTCGGGCGGATCGACCGGCTTCCGGATGCCTGCCAACTGGAATCCGGGCGCCGTCAAGGCATTCGGCGCGCCGGTGCAGACAGCGCCCGCGCCCATGGCGCGCAAGACGCCTCCGCGTGGTGCGGTCGCGCCCACGGCGCGCATGCGGCGGCGGCGCGACGATGAGAACAAACCGTCCAAGGTGTTCATACCTGGCGAACATGAGGAGGTGCCGGTCCTGGAGAGACCACCCGTCGTCGGTGTTATCGAATACGCGGACAATGATCGCCGCGACGAATACGACGATGCCGATATGTCGGTTCTGGTCGGCGTAATCGAAAATTTCGAGGACGACACAGTACCGGCAACATCGGAGCGTCCTCGGTGATGTGCATCGAGGTCGAAAGCAAGACATTCATGAAAGGAATACGAAATGTATGTTGGTGAACCCGACGAGCTGAAGGGCTCGGCGCAGCAGACCAGCGATCGACTGGATGAACTGGAACGTCAACTCAAGAGCCTGGTCGGTGTGCAGGATGAGCTGCGCGCGGCCGTTGTCAGTAAGGGTGCCGGTGACGCCATCTACACCACCGTCGGAAATGCCCATGAACGGGGTAAGGCTCTCGCCGGGACGCTGAGCAAGATCATCACTGATCTGAACCAGGCTGGCGTCAAGGTCGAGGCGGACGACTTGCAGGGCGCGCAGCAGATCCTGAGGTCGGAGGCGGCCGGGGAGAACTGGACCGGCGGCCAGGGGAGTTGGTCAGACGGACAGATGCAGGACGCGGCGAAATTCAAGGTAGACACCTCTTCCTGGTGATACTGCCCGACATCCGGAGTGAGTAAGGACTGAAGAACATGAAATACGATTTCAATGGCGTCGATTATCAAGCGGGCCAGCTCGGTGGCATTCTCGGCGCGATGGAAGATAATCTGGCGAGCCTGCGGACCCTGAAGAACGACCTGATGACCAAGTTCCAGGGTGCGGGTGCGACCGGGTACGAGGACGTCATGAATGATCTCCAGACGAAGATGGATCAGTACGGCGGATCACTCAACAGTGTGAAGTCCGCGATCAACTCCGTCGCCGGTTCCGGCGGTCTGATGAAGGAAACGGACACGAGCAACGGCAAGATGTTCTATTCCTGAAACCCGTCCGTAAGCGGTCGTGCGCCCGGTCTGCTCCGTGGTCCTGTACCCGAAGCAGCCGGGATGCGCCCGACAAACACGTATCTGGTGAAGGTGTGGAAGACGATCCCGTAGCAGTCGACCTGAATGTCGATGCCGCCCTGTTGCTTCAGCATCTGGTCGGCATCGACTCCTATCCGCCGGTCCTGGCACTGCTGCCGAATATCTACCGCCTCGACGACCTGAATCGGGTTCGTGCCGTTGTCGCGGAACAGCTCACCGAGGTGGGCGTTCTCGACAACGGCCGGGTCCATCCGGTGGTCGAGCATTGGCTGCAGTGCCTGTACCGGCCGGATACGGAACTGGTCGCGCGAGTATTGGACAACGGCCTGGACGGCGAACCGCGGGGCATGCTGCGGATGTCGCTGGTCCGTGCCGGTGACACGCATGTGCTCGCGGTGCGTTCGGACGATCATGTCGTGATCCAGTCGGTGTTCCAGCAGGGCCAGCAGCTCGACACGGTGGCCGACGCCCTGACCGCCGCGCTCGGGCCCGGACAGGCCCTGCGGTTCGAGCCGATGTCCGCGCCGCTGGTGCAGTTCCAGGAGGTGCCCTCCGACGCGGACGAGCGGCGGCGGGCGCTGGTGGACATGGGCGCGCAGCCGCATACCGCGGGTGTGCTCACCCGTGTGCTGGACGAGGTGGCGCGGCGGGCGGAGGTGTTGCTGATCGAACATCGTGACGGAGGTTCGGCACAGACCGAGGTGTGCCTCAGCGTGCTGGACACCCTGTCGGGCCGGATCGTCGTGACCCCCAGCGTCGCGATGGACGGCGAGATCTGGTCGACCTACGCGCCGGGCGACGATGCTGCCATCCGTTCCGGCGTCGCGGCGCTGGTCGAGCTATTACCCGGCCGCAGCTGGTTCGAAACCACCCGCACCGGTTGAGTTTTCGCTGGGTTCGTCGAGAGGATGAGGGAATGAACCGAGCACCGAGTACGAACGGTCATACCGCCGAGTCAGTCCGGGCTCGGGGTGGGTACGACGCGTTCTTCGCACCCGCCGAGCAGGTGGAGTCGGCCGGAGCCGGTGGGCAGGGCACAGCCGCGGGATCGGCTGCGGCACAGGCTGGTCCACGCTACGACCACGGCGAGCCGGTGATCGGCGCGCCGCGGCCACCCGAGGCGAACGGATCCGACAGGCCACCGGCCACTTCCGGCGCCGTGAGCCCGCCCTCGGCGACCGCGCAGGCGCCACGGCCTGCCGCGCAGACCCCCTCGGACGCCGCCGGTCCGTCCCAGGCATCCACCGAATCCCAGGCCGCACAGTCTCAGCGGCAGGATCGTTCGTACTCGTCCGCCCAGGCCCAGCCGTATCAGGCCCAGTCCGGCCAGGGGCAGCCTGCCCAGGGGCAGTCGGGCCGAGCCCAGTCCGGCCATGGGCAGCCCGCTCCGGGGCAGTCGGGCCAAGCGCAGTCCGGCCAGGCTCAGGCCCAGTCCTACGCCCAGGCCCGCCCGTCGAGCGAAGGCTCCGGCACCACCTGGCAATCGGCGGAGGCGCAGTCCGAGACCACGGCGGCCCCGTGGCGATCCGCCGACAGCAGTCCCGAAACCACCAGGGCGACAGGACAACCGGCCACCTCCTGGGTGCCCGATCGCATCGAGCGCACCTCCTACGACCACCCGCGCGTGGAGGTGCTCCCCGCCGCACTCACCTCCGCGGACCTGTTGGCCGATATCGCGGCCGCCCGCCGCGCGCAGCTGAAGTCCCAGAGCGGTATGCGCGGCGCCCTCAACAAGGTGGGCTTCAACCTGGGACTGTCCCCGGCCGAGCAGCGCGTGGAGAACCGGCGCGGCCGCATCCGCCGCCAGCTCACCTCGACCTATCAGATCGCGGTCGTCAGCGTGAAGGGCGGCGTCGGCCGCACCACGGTGACCGCCGCACTCGGCTCCACCTTCGCGAGCCTGCGGCCCGACCGCGTCGTCGCCATCGACGGCAACCCGGATTTCGGCGACCTGCCCTCGCGCACCGCCCCGCATCCGTACGGCCTGACCCTGCGAGACCTGGCGCAGTCACAGAATCTCGACGCGTTCTCGGCGGTGCATTCGTTCACCTCGATCAACGATTCCGACCTCGCCGTGCTCGCGTCTCCGTGGAACACCGAAGCCACCGCGGCGTTGTCGGGCCACGAGTACGCGGCGGCGGTGGAAATCCTGCGGCGCCACTACAATCTGGTGATGGTCGACTGCGGCACCGGTGTGCTGGATTCGGTGACGGGGGCCGTGCTGCACACCAGCGACGCGGTCGTGGTGGTCACCCCGGCAACCGTCGGCGGCGTGAAAGGGGCCGTGGCGACACTGAATTGGCTGAACTCGCACGGTTTGCAGCACCTGATCGCCAAGTCGATCGTCGCCATCGTGCATCATCAGCCGGTCAAGCCCACCGTGGAGGTCGACCAGATCGAGAAGCTGTTCGCGAGCGCCCAGCGGCCCACCCAGGTGGTGCCCTACGACCCCCACCTCGCCGAGGGCGGTGAGATCGATCTGCGGTTGCTCGAGAAGGACACGCTGCTCGCCTTCGAGGAACTCGCCGCCGCCTTGGCCGACGGTATACCGAGTCATCCGGGCGGCGGCGCGCCCGGCGATCGCGGCGGGTGGCGATGAGCACCGCGTTCGCCCCGGCCCCGCCGCCCGCGGCGCCGACGCAGCAGCCGTCCGCCGAGGTGGCGCGGGCGCGAATCGCCGTCATGGTCGGCAGCTACCAGGTGGACGTGGTGGTGCCCACCAAGTTCACGATCGAGACCTTCATCGACGATCTGCTGGGCGTGCTGTCGCGCGCGATCAACGACGAGACGGTGGATTTCGTCCCGCCGACGGGTCAGTGGAGCCTGGCCCGGCCCGGGGAGCCGCCGATTCCCCGCTGGCGCAGTCTGGCCGATCACGACGTCGTCGACGGCGCCGTGCTGATGCTGTCGGTGATCGAATCGGCCGAGGTCTTCACGCCCGTGGTGGAGGACATCACCGACGCGCTGGCGGGCATCAACGAGCGGGAGTTCGCCGAATTCGACAGTGGCACAGCCGTTATCGTCGGCCTCGCGGTCTTGGGTTTCGGCGCGGCCGCCACGGCGGCGCTGCTGTCGCTGTCGTGGACCGAGACCGGCTCGCTGCTGTGGTGCGGGCTGCCCGCGCTGTTGCTGGGCGCGATCGCCTGGGCCGCCGCGTTGTCCGCGGGACGCAAGCGTGTCGCGCCGGGCATCTGCCTCGGCTTGGCCCTGACGGCGCTGCCGCTGCTGTTCGCGGGCGGCGCCATGCTGGTGCCTCCGGCCTACGGTGAGCCCGGACCGTTCGCCGCGGCGAATGTGGCTGCGGGCTCGGTCGTGGCCGCCGTCGCCGCGGCGACGATGCTGCGCCTGACCAGGCTGGGGATCGCCACGCTGATGGCGGTGACGGTACTCGGCGTGGTCGTCTGCGCCGTGGTGCTGCCCCTGACCTACCTCGACATATCCCTGGAGCAGGTGGCCGGGGGCGCGGTGTTCGTCGGCATCATCCTGCTCACAGCGGCGCCGCGGCTGGCCGTGGTCTCCGCCCGGATCCGCCCGCCCGATCTGCCCGACCCGGGCAACGAGGTGGCCCCGGCTACCCTGGCCGACATCTTCGACGCCGAATCCGCCAGGGAGGCGGATCCCGACCAGGCCGAGACCCAGGAGTCCGAAAAGCGGCGCGCCCTGGCCGAATCCGGTATCGAGGGCCGGGCCCGGTTGGCCGTGACCAGTCTGCGCGGGCTGATCGCCGCGGTATCGGTGCTGCTGTCGGTGTCGGTGATCGTCTCCGTGGCGACTGCGCCGGGCGGCATTCGCGAGATCGTCATGGGCACGGCCGTGGCCGGGATCCTGGCGATGCGCGCGCGCTGGTACCCCGATCTGGTGCAGGCGATCTCGCTGATCTCGGCGGCGGCGGTCACGGTCGCGGGCATCGGGTTCGTGCTGGTGGACGCGTACGGCACGGGCTATGCCCGGCTCGCGGTCGCGCTGGTGGTGGCCCTGGCCGCGGGGGCGGGATGCGTTGCGGCGCTGCGGTTGCCGGGCAAACGGCTGTCACCGGTCACCCGCCGGGTCATCGACCTGATCGAGTACGCGCTGATCCTCATCGTGCCGATCATCGCCTGCTGGGTGATGGGCATCTACACGGCGATGCGAGCTCTGTGATGGGTTTCGGCAGGGGCGTGGCCGTCGCGATGGCTACGCTGGCGCTGGCCACCGGCGCGGCGCCGGCCGCGGCGCTGGAACCGCCGGAGGTCGCCGTCGGTGCGGCGCCGCCGGACGGCGCGCCCGGCCCGGAGGCGCCGACCAAGCAGGACAAGGGCTGTCTCGCGGTGGGCGTGCTGCCCGACAGCGATCTGTCGCAGGCGCCTCCGCCCGAGCGCGCGCTGGATCTCACCCGGACGCGGGCGCTGAGCCGGGGCGCCGGGGTGAAGGTCGCGGTGATCGACACCGGTGTCTCGCCCAGTTCGCGCCTGCCCCACCTCACCGGTGGCGGCGACTACGTGTCCAGCGGCGGCGACGGCCTGTCCGACTGCGACGCGCACGGCACGCTGATCGCCGGGATCATCGGTGCCGCCCCGGACGCCGGTGACGGATTCGCCGGTGTCGCACCGGATTCCGAGATCATCTCCATCCGATACCGCTCGGGTGCGTTCAGTCCCGAACGTGCGGGCAGCAGCGACCAGGCGCAGCGGCTGGCGCTCGAGCTCCGGACGCTGGCCCGCGCGATCACTCACGCGGCCAATCTCGGCGCCCAGGTCATCACGGTGGCGCTGCCGATCTGCGTACCGGCTGACACGGGCCTGGACCAGTCGATGCTGTCGGCCGCCATCGGACACGCCGTGCACGTCCGCGGCGCGTTGATCGTGGCGGGCGCCGGAAATACCGGGAGCTCCGGCTGCGAACAGAATCCGCCCATCGATCCGAGCCGCCCCCGCGATTCGCGCAATTGGGGTGCGGTCAAGACGATTTCGGCGCCGGGGTGGTTCGCTCCCGAGGTGCTGACCGTCGGGTTCACCACGCCGACCGGTGCTCCGATGCCGGATTCGCTGTCGGGGCCGTGGGTTTCGGTGGCCGCGCCCGGCACCGGCATCGAGTCGGTGGGTCCGGGCGGCGGCGGACTGATCAACGGCATCGGCGAGCCCGGCAAGCTGGTACCGGTCGGCGGCGCGTCCTTCGCCGCGGCCTACGTCAGCGGTGTCGCCGCCCTGTTGCGATCGCGGTTCCCGAACGAGACCCCGTCCGAAATCGGTGCGCGCCTGCAGGCTTCCGCGCACGCCCCGGCCCGGGGCATAGATAACGCCGTCGGCGCCGGGGTGATCGATCCGGCGGCCGCACTGAGCTACCGGACCCCGCCGAAGCCGCCGGTCGGATTGTTCCGGGCGTCGGAGTTGCAGCTGCAGCCGCCCGCGCGTCCCCGGGACCAGCGCCCGGCGCTGATCGCGACGGCGGTGATACTGGCGGCCGTGATCTTCGGTGTGATCGCCAGTCGGGCGAAATATGGGATCGGGAGACGTGGGTGAGCTTTCCCAGCATTCGAGTCGGCAGTCTCGAGCGCGGTCCGGTCGCCACGGTGGTGATCGGCGGCAGCTTCGTGGTGGCCGGGCTGTGGGCCCGCACCCCGCTCTGGGTCGGACCGGCGATCGTCGGTCTGCTGCTGGTCACGGTGACCGTCCGGGTCGGTGGCCGGACCACGGTCCGCTGGCTGCTGGACTGGGGCGAGTTCCGGTTCGGCCGGGAGGCCCGTGCGCAGGCCCGCGCGGCGGTGCCCGAGGTGCGCGACGTGACGGTCGCCGCCGGTGTCTGCGGTATCCACGAGGCCGGATCGACGCTGGTGGCCATGGTTCAGCTCGCCCCGGACCTGGGCCTGCCCACGGTGATCGCCGAGCGGACCGTCTACACCGAGGACATCGTGCCGCTCGACGACCTGCTGCCGATGCTCGACCAATTCGGTCTCGCCGTCGACATCGACATCGTCACCACCGGCCAGCGGGTCCGCCCGAGCACCGGGTACAGCATGCTCTACGACCAGCTGATCGGTTCACATCCTGTGGTCGGCGACCGGTCGACCTGGCTGGTGCTCCGACTGAACCAGGAACGCAACCTGTCCGCGCTGGCGCGCCGGGGCCCGGCCGAGGTGTCGGGGCCCAAGGCCCTCGCGACCGCGGCGCATCGGATCGCCGGACGGCTGCGCGAACGCGGTATCGCCGCACAGGCGTTGCCCGCGGAGGCGTTTCGCGGCGCGATGCGATTGCTGCACGCCGGCGTGGAACTGCCGGACCTGCGGGAGAAGTGGGGGCATCTCGAGCCCTCCACCCCGGGGCGATTCGTGACCAGCTTCGCCATCGACTGGACCCGCCTGGCCGGCGCCGGGCTCGACGACTGCTGGGCCTGGAACCGGGGCCGCACCACACTGGTGGTGAGCCTGGCGGGCGGGGCGCTCGGGCCGCGCGGCCTAGTGCGCTATGTCGGCCCCGCGGCGATGACCGATCCGCCCGACTACCTCCGCCGCCTGGGTGGGAAACAGTCCACCGCACTCCTCGCGACGCTGCCGACGGGGACATCGGTGCAGGACGTGCCGCCCGATGACACCGGCAACGACGTCGCGCCGCTCGACCTGCTCGCGGAACTGCCGATCGCCATCGGCCCCAACGGGCAGATCCTCGGCACCATCAGCGGGCAGCCGCGGCATACGCTCGCGCTGCCGCTGTTCGATCCGGTGCGGTACAACCCGAGGCGGCGCACGGTCGACGTACAGGCGGAATTGCCTGTGGCACAGCAGATCGTCCTGCGCGCCATGGTCGTCGGCGCGGATGTCGAGGTGCATTCGGCCCGGCCGCACCGGTGGTCGCAGCTGGTATCGGCGGTCGGCGATACGGACTCGCTGCGTCTGGCCTCCGACCCGGACGGCGGCGGCCCGGCGGCCCCGCCCTCCAACCACGCGACGATCGCCGTCTTCGACCAGGTGCCGCCGCAGGGTTCCGCCGCGCATACGACGGTGACGATCAGTGATCCGGGTACGCCGCGGCGGCGGTCCGCCGATCTGGCCATCAACCAGGTCAGCGCGACGTCCGTCGACGTCAATATCCCGATGCGCACGGTCCGGGTGGATCTGATCGAGCCGCGCGGGGAGACCCGCTACTACGATGCCCCGGTCCAGCCGCCGCCATCCGGCGTCTCGGTGCCCTACGAGTCCGTCGCGACGACGGTGCCGCTACCGCCCGGCGACCGTCGAGTGGGTTAGGAGATTCGAGACGGTAATGTTGGTCAACGTGGTAGCGGATTCCCAGTCGGAGGGCGGCGACTTCCAGCATCAGGGCGGTGAGGACGCACAGACTCCCCGGCAAGCCGCGGCGGCGATCTTCTCGAGCCGACTATCCGGTTTGATCGCCGAGTCGGTGGTGTCCACCGAGGACGGCTCCACGCGGGGTCTGACGCTGTATTCGCTTGCGCAGCACCTGGAACTGGCCTACCCGGACGTCCCGGTCTCGCAGTCGGGCCTCTACCGGCTCATTCACGGCGAGGCCATTCCCCGGCTGGACCTGATCATCGCTCTGGCCCGGGTCTTCGACGTCCCGCCCGAGTACTTCGTCACCGCCGAGAGCAGGCGCTGACCGCCTCCGCGTGTGGATCGTCCTGTGCCGGTTAGGCTTTCTCAGCAGCGGGAATAGCGTCGTGACGGTGCCCGGACCTGGACGGATACCATCCGACCATGCCGGACGAGGACGTGTTTCTCCGCCACCGGGGCGCTGTCCTGGACGCCCTGCTGTCCGACCCCTCGTTCGGTCAGTCCGCCCCGACGGCGGCCGAGCCGGATCCCGAAGTCGCCTCGACCCGTGTGGAGCTGAGCGAGCCGGTAACCGGCGGCCCGGTTTCCGAGCCGGTGTCGGTCCCGCGCCGTCCCAGCGGCGGCCCGAAGGCCAGCGACCGGATCATGGCGCTGCTGAACGGGCAGTCGCCCGACAGTCGGTCCGGGGGCATCGAATTCACCTCGGACTTCGCCGAGACGGCCGGTAATCGGCTGTCCACGCCGCCCAAGGCGGAGCAGTCGGAGCCGGAACCGGAGCGGGCGAAACCGGCGCAGGAGCAGCGACCGGCCGGGGCGGCCGGTGTCGCCAACGATGTCCTGATCCAGTTACGCAAGCCGAAGGTGGCGCTGGCCGCCGCCGGAGTGCTGGCGGTGCTGCTGGTGCTGGTGCTGGTCACCACTGGCGGCAAGGAGAAGGGGTCCGACCAGCCGGTGGTCGTGACGCCGGTGGCCGCCGCGCCGCCCTCGCCGCAGCCGTCCAAGGCGGACGCGGCCGGGCAGGTGATCCAGGTGAAGTCCGCACGAGCGCACTGCCCGTCGGGCAGCACCGACCCGATGGACGCCTTCGCCGGGCAGGCGGGGAAGGCCTGGTCGTGTGTGCGGGCCTACAAGCTCGACGGCCAGGTGCTGACCATCGATCTCGGCAAGAACTACAAGGTGGATTCGATCGGCATCGTGCCCGGCTGGGACGGCGTCGGTTCCGACGGCGCCGATCAGTGGGAGAAGTACCGCACGGTCAGCAGGGTCTCCTACCAGTTCAACGATTCCAATTCGAGCACCTACACCCAGCAGACCCTGGATCAGCGCAGCCTGGTGGTCACCGATCTTTCACCGGCGGTGAGCGCCTCCAAGATCACGCTGACCATCCTCGAGTCGAAGGGCGATCCGTCCGTCAACACCACCGCCATCTCCTCGATTGTGATCACCGGACAGTGACGCCGCTGATCTGCCAGTACTGTTCGCACCGCAACGGCGGCGCGGAGTCGCAGTGCGCACACTGCGGCGCACCGCTCCCGGCGGCGAGTCCGGCTCCGGTCGCGAGCTCGTCTCCGACGAGTCCCCACCCGGAGCATCCCGCCCACACCGCGCTCTCGGCGATGGAGAAGTCCGCGGAGCGGACCGCGAAGCGGGCGCTCACCGGTGCCGAGCACGTCGCGGAGGATGCGGGCCGGGTCGCGAAGCGAGCGGAGCGCACGGCCCTCGGCGCGGAACACCTCGCTGAGCGCCTCGACTCGATGTCGTGGAAGACGGCGTCGATCATCCTGGGCGTCCTGCTGGTGCTGGCGATCTTCATATTCCGCTCGTGCGATTTCGCCCCGCCGTCCTTCAACGGGCTGCCCGATCCCGGGACCGGCATCTCCGGTGGGAATCCGAAGTCGTTGCCGGAATCGCTGCGGAATGCCTCGACCTGCCGTTCCGGCGGCGCCGCGGGCGCCGAAAGCTGTGTCGTCGAGGCGAATTCGCCGCTGCTGGCGGGCGGCATCACCGACGGTCGCGCCCTGACCCTGACGGTGCAGGTCGAGTCCGCGCTGCAGGCGGCGGACACCATCGCGCGGTGGCGGTCCGGGGGCGCCACCTCGCTGGCCGATACGCCGGTGTTCGTCGGGGTCGGACCGGCGGCGACGCTGTTGTACGCCGACCGCCGCAGCGGGCTGCGGATCGAGTCCGGGGGCTTCAGCGACCGCGCGGGCGTACGCACCTTCGCCCAGCGCGCGGGGCTGGTCCACTAACCGGCGATCCCCCAGTGTTGGGGAGAGTGGGCTTTACCACGCGAATTACCATCAGAACGTACCGCTGAACAACGGCACGGTAATCAGGTCTCTCCGGGTCGGGCGGCAGGCAGTGCATGCAGGAGACACGGAGGAACGGTGGCGGGAACCCAGCAGACGATTTCATGGAAGCGATTCCGTGACGATCCCACCGATCTGGAAGCGATCTACTTCCGTTGGATTCAGCCGGGCGCCGCCGCTCCCGCGATCACCGGCCGCGCCGAGCTGATCTACCGGCAGCATCTCGAGCTGGCCGCGGTCCGGCGGCCGGGTAAGGCGCTGACGCGTGTCTACCGGGCCGGTGACGGCTTCGGCCCGGCGATTCAGATCGTCAACGACGATATGCCCCTGCTGGTCGATTCGGTGACTGCCGCACTGCGCCGCCTGGGCGCCGTCGTCACCGAGGTGGTGCATCCGGTCTTCGACGTGCTGCGCGACAATCACGGCCGGTTGCGCGCCATAGCGCCCGCCGAGGGCGACGGCCGACCTGGCGCGAAACCCAGGCCCGGCGCGGGCACCGCGGTCCGGGAGTCCTGGATGCACGTGCAGCTGGGCCCCGATGTCGGCGACGAACTGATCGAGAACATCGAGCGGTCCCTGCGCCCGGTGCTCGGGGTGATCCGGCAGGTCGCCGACGACACCACGCCCATGACCCGGGCGATCCGCGCGCTGGCGAACCGGCTCGACCACACCGCGGAGTGGGTGCGCGACGCCGAGGTGCCCGAATGCGCGCGGCTGCTGCGCTGGCTCGCCGACGGCCACTTCACGCTGCTGGGCTACGGATATTACGACAGCCCGAATCTCGGTACGGCAGAACATGGTCCGGCCGCGCCGATCCCGGTGTCCGGCACCGGCCTGGGCGTGCTGCGCGGCGAATCGGGCAGCGAGATCGCGGTCCCGGCGTTCGACGGCGAGGACTCCGTGCTGCGGATGGCCAACGGGTCGGCCGACGCCATGATGCCGGGCTCACCGGATATCTACTTCATCAGCGTGGCCGACTACGGCGACGCCGATCCCAAGCAGTTCCTGCCCGCCGGGGGGCCGATTACGCCGCGCGGCGTGCACGTCTTCGTCGGCATGTTCACCGTCGCGGGCGCGCACGAGAACATTCTCGATATCCCGGTGATCTCGCGGCGGGTGCTGCAGGTGATCGAATGGGCGGGTTTCGCGCTGAACTCGTTCTCCGGCCAGGCCCTGCTCGAGATGCTGCAGACCTTCCCGCGGGTGGAGCTGTTCTCCACCGATGCCCGCCGGTTGTTCGAAACTGTCTCGGCCGTCATGAATCTGGGTCTGCGGCGACAGGTGCGGCTGTTCATCCGCCGCGACGCGGGCAGCGGCGCCGTCTACTGCCTGGTCTACATTCCGCGCGACCGCTACTCGACCGAGGTGCGGCTGCGGATGCAGGATGTGCTGCAGACGGAATTCGACGGCGAGCAGGTCGCGTACTCGGCCCGTGCCACCGAATCCGAATTGGCCGTCGTCTACTTCACGGTGCACCGCAAGTCCGACGCACCCATGGCCGATATCACCGAGTCCAATCGCGAACGCATCCAGGAGCTGCTGTTCGCCACCACCCGGACCTGGTCGGACCGGCTGCTGGCCGAGGCCGGGGGAAGCCCCGAACTGTCCACCGCGGCACAGGATTACGCCGCCGCCTTCCCGGCCGGATACCAGGAGGAGTATTCGCCGGCGCAGGCACTGGAGGATGTGGGCCGGCTGCGGCGGCTGTCCGACGGCGCGATCGAGACGAACCTGTACCGCAGCGCCGAATCCGCCTCGGGGGAGTGGCGATTCACGCTGTACGTGGCCGGTGCCGAGGTCTCGTTGAGCCGGGTGCTGCCGGTCCTGCACAGCTTCGGCGTCGAGGTGGTCTACGAGCGGCCCTACCGGCTGGACCTGGCCGACGGTTCGCGGCAGTGGATCTACGACTTCGGCCTGCGCGTGCCCGCCGCGTTGCTACGCGGCACGACCGATCCCGACATCGAGGCGGACTTGGCCCGCTCCGTGGCCCCGGAGTCGTTGCCCGAGACCAGCATTCGGCGCCGCCTGCCGGAAGCCGTCGCCGCCATGTGGCACGGACGCACCGAGGTCGACGGGATGAACGAACTCGTGCTGCGCACCGGGCTGCACTGGCGCCAGGTCGCTATGCTGCGGGCCTACGCGAAGTACCTGCAGCAGGCCGGGTTCGCCTACACCTTCGGCAATATCACCCGCGCGCTCGTCACCCACCCGACCACGGCGCGCGCGTTCGCCGAATTGTTCGACGCCTACTTCGATCCCGACGGCGTCGGTTCGGTCGCCTCGGTGCGCGCCGCCGCCATCGCGGAGCGGCTGCAGGCGGAGATCGAGGCGGTCGTCAGTCTGGACACCGACCGCATCCTGCGGGCCATGCTGGGCCTGATCACGGCGACCTTGCGTACCAACTACTTTCGGCGCGACGCCGACGGGCAGCCCACGGAGTACCTGTCTTTCAAGTTCGATCCCCACTCGATCAACGAATTGCCCCGGCCGCGGCCGCAATTCGAGATCTTCGTGTATTCGCCTCGGGTGGAGGGTGTGCATCTGCGGTTTGGTCCGGTGGCGCGCGGTGGGTTGCGGTGGTCGGATCGGCTGGAGGATTTCCGTACCGAGATCCTGGGCCTGGTGAAGGCGCAGGCGGTGAAGAATGCGGTGATCGTGCCCGTGGGGGCCAAGGGCGGATTCGTGGTCAAGCGGCCACCGGAGAGCACCGACGACCCTGCCGCCGATCGTCAGGCGTTGCAGGCGGAGGGTGTGGCGTGCTATCGCACGTTCATCTCGGGCCTGCTGGATGTGACCGACAATGTGGATCATGCGACGGGTCAGGTCGTTCCGCCCGCACGAGTGGTGCGTCGTGATGGTGATGACACCTATCTCGTGGTTGCTGCCGACAAGGGGACCGCGACGTTCTCCGATATCGCCAATGAGGTGGCGAGGTCGTATGGGTTCTGGCTCGGTGATGCGTTCGCGTCGGGTGGTTCGGTGGGTTATGACCACAAGGCGATGGGGATTACGGCCAAGGGTGCTTGGGAGTCGGTGAAGCGGCATTTCGCTGAGATGGATGTCGATACGCAGTCGCAGGAGTTCACTGTGGTGGGTGTCGGTGATATGTCGGGTGATGTGTTCGGTAACGGGATGTTGTTGTCGGAGCACATTCGGTTGGTTGCTGCGTTCGACCACAGGCATATCTTCCTGGATCCGAATCCGGATGCGGCGCAGTCGTTTGCGGAGCGCACGCGCATGTTCGCGCTGCCGCGCTCCTCGTGGCGGGACTACGACACCGCACTGATCAGCGCGGGCGGCGGCGTCTACGACCGCACAGCCAAAGCCATCCCGATCACCCCGCAGGTCCGGGAGGCGCTCGACTTGGACCCGAGCGTGATCACACTGTCCCCGCCCGAACTGATCCGGGCCATCCTGCTCGCTCCGGTCGACCTGCTGTGGAACGGTGGCATCGGCACCTACGTCAAGGCGTCGTCGGAGACCCACCCCGAGGTGGGCGACAAGTCCAACGACGCGGTGCGGGTCGATGCGAACAGCCTGCGGGTCAAGGTGATCGGGGAGGGCGGCAACCTCGGCCTCACCGCGCTGGGCCGTATCGAATTCTGCCGCAACGGCGGTCGGATGAACACCGACGCCCTGGACAACTCGGCGGGTGTCGACTGCTCCGACCACGAGGTCAACATCAAGGTGCTGCTGGACGGCGTGGTCTCCGGCGGCGACCTCGTCGTCGACGAACGCAACGCGCTGCTCGCCGCGATGACCGACGAGGTGTCCGAACTCGTACTGCGCGACAACATCTCCCAGAACGTCCAGATGGGGTTGTCGCGCGCGGAGGCCGCGTCGCTGGCGGTGGTTCACCGCCGCCTGATCTCCGAACTGGAGAACCGGCGCGGGCTCAGCCGACGGCTGGAGGCGCTGCCGTCGGACGCCGAACTGGAGCGGCGCATCGCAGACGGCCGGGGGCTCACCTCGCCGGAGCTGGCGAACCTGCTTGCCCACGTGAAGCTTTCGCTGAAGGCCGACCTGCTGGCCGGGGACCTGCTGGACAGCTCCGCCTTCGAAGCCGTGCTGCCCACCTACTTCCCGTCGCCGCTGCGCGAACGGTTCGGCGCCGCCATCGGCCGCCACCCGCTGCGCCGCGAGATCCTGGCCACCATGGTGGTCAACGATGTCGTCGACTACGGCGGCATCACCTATGCCTTCCGCCTGAGCGAGGAGACCGGCGCCACGGCCGAGGACGCCGTGCGGGCCTTCACCGCCGCGGTGGAGATCTTCGACCTGCGCGACCTGTGGCAGCGCATCCGGACCACGCCGATGCCGACCGCGGTGCGCAACGAACTGGAGCTGGAGACCAAGCGCACCCTCGACCGCGCCTCCCGGTGGCTGCTGGCCAACCGCCCGCAGCCGCTGGCGATCGGCGCCGGAATAACCCGGTACCGCAAGGGAGTTCAGGAGCTGGCCGACAAGGTGCCGTCCTGGCGTCCGGGCCCGCTCGCGGATGACGTGCTGCAGCGGTCCGGCGGTCCGATCGAGCGCGGCGCGCCGCGGGAACTGGCGGAGGAGGTGGCGCTGCTCGTGCACCGTTTCCCACTGCTGGACGTGCTCGACATCGCCGATATCTGCGAACGCGACGCCGCCGAGGTGGCCGCGCTCTACTACGCGCTGGACCTGCATTTCGAGATCCAGCGCCTGCTCACCGCCGTCGCCGGTCTCGACCGCGGCGACCGCTGGCGCACCCTGGCCCGCCTCGCCGTCCGCGACGACCTGTACGACTCGCTGCGCTCGCTGACGGTGGACGTGCTCGCCGCGACCGATCCGGCCGAGAGCCCCGACGAGAAGATCGCCTACTGGGAATCCACCAACCGCTCCCGCCTGACCCGCGCCCGGGCCGCGCTCGGCGAGATCTACGCGGTCGGCTCCTACGACCTGGCCACCCTCTCGGTCGCCGCCCGCCAGGTTCGCAGCATGGTCTCCAGTGGCGAGACGACCGCCACGGTAGCCACCGGCGCGGTCGGGTAACGCCACGTCCAGGGCGGTGGAGCGAACCATCGACGCCCGGCACACTCTGACCGACAGGTCGCCGATCGGGCCGTAGCGCGCGGTGCCAAGGTGGCCTGACGATGGCCTACGTAGGCACCCGCGCGCTGGTCGAGGCCGCCGGATTCACCCTTGCCGGACGCACCGACGCGGTCTGGGGCGGCTTCCCGCGCGTCATCATGCGCCGCCCGCCGTCGTGACCGGAGTGCCGCAGGAGTTGCAGAACTTGGCGCCCGGGGCCAGTTCGGCGCCGCATTCGGTGCAGTGCGCAGGAGACGAGTTCACCAGTCGCGTACCGCAGTTCATGCAGAACTTCGCGCCCGGCGGGTTGGTGGTGCCGCAGCCGGTGCAGGACGGCCCACCGGCGGGGAGGGCGGGCTGCTGGGGTGGGGGAGGGCTCCCGACGTGCTGCTGGATCGCGTTGACTCCCAGCGCCGCACCCAGAAATCCGCCTTCGACCCGCCCGCCGCCCTCGGCGAGTCCCTGGCCCGCGCCGAGCGCCATCTCGCCCGCGGCATAGCGCTGGAAGTCACCGGCCAGCCGAATGTAGGTGACGTCCTTGGCAAGTCGCTTGAGCCGCTGCGCATCCTCGGGCGCCAGCGTGATGTCGAAATTGCCCAGGCGCGGGATGCGCAGGCCGTACTCGTAGAGCGCGAGATTGGTCTGACGCAGCACCGCGGCCTCGACCGGCTGCAGCTGGGCGGACAACCCCAGCACCGGCCACTCCCCGGCCGAGATCCCCTGGGCGACTGTCACCTTCATCGATTTCAGCAGCAGGTCGGCACACCAGCTCGGGACGGCGCCCGGATCGGCCGGATCGACGGTGCCCGCCAGCGAGGTTATCAGATCGGACGGATCCCGCACCGATAGCGAGAATTCCCCGAACACTCGCAGCGTCACCACCTGCTCGGTGGCCGGATCGACGATATCGGTCAGTCGCCCGCCGAACTTGAGCCCGGAGAACTCCCGGGTGGAGACGAAGTACAGCTCGGCGCGATAGAAGTTGCCGCCGCTGAGGGTATCGACGAGGGCGCCGAGCACGGGTAGCTCATCCGCGTCGACCCGATGCCGCCCGGGCCCCATCGCGCCGACCACCTTGCCGGACTTCACGAACAGGGCGATCTCGTCGGCATTGACCAGGGCGCGGGTGTAGCGCCGGATGTTGAGATCCGGCCACTTGTAGAGCAGCTGGTTCTTGCGTTCCTCGGGGACCGCGATGAATTCCCGTTCCAGCCAGGCCATATGTGCTCCCTCATCCGCGCTCGTACCGGTGGCAGAGGTTGCCGCCGCCCCGACATCAGACGAACCGCTATTGAATGCGCCGTTAAACAACGGTACATTGTGTAGATGTTCCTCCATTTCATTCTGTGGCCGGTGGGGGCGGGGAAGTATTCCCATGCCGGGGAAGCGGGCAAAAGCACCGCGACGATCGGCGAACCACAATGAGAGCCCGATTCATCCGCGGGCTCGAGAGGTTTCTCATGGCGGAGCCATCCGGCGCATCCGAACAGCCGCTGCCGCACCCCTGGGCGAATCGGCGGATGCGCGGAACCGAGGTGCCGAGCCGGGCGCCGCGTCCCTGGGCCACCCGGCGCGCCGCCAAATCGGAACTCTCGCAGCGGTTCCGGCACCCGTGGTCGCATCCGGGCGCACCGGAAGACGAACCCGCGCAGTCGTTCTCCTCGGATCCGGGCTCCTCCGGGAGTGAATCCGAGGTATCGGACCACACCCGCCGGGCGGAACCCGAGCTGTCGGAGGCCTCCGAGCTGGAGATGCTGGGCCTGTCCGAATCCGATGCCGGATCGGGCCGCAGCGCCAGAACGCGTCCCAGCCCGCGTCGGCTGGGCGGCGGCCTGGTGGAGATGCCGCAGGTCGCCCCCGTGGACCCGCGCGCGGCGATGCTCGCCAATCCCGAAGTGGCCGAACACAAACGGTTCTGCTGGCAGTGCAACGCCCCGGTCGGCCGCGCCACCGATACCGAGCCCGCCGCGGTGAGCGGCACCTGCTCGAAATGCGACTCGCCCTTCAATTTTCGCCCCGCCCTGCAACCCGGCGAGCTGGTGGCCGAGCAGTACGAGGTGCAGGGCTGCCTGGCGCACGGCGGGCTGGGCTGGATCTATCTGGCCGTGGACCGCAATGTCAGCGACCGCTGGGTGGTACTGAAAGGACTGCAGAATCCGCAGGACTTCGAGGCGCATGTGGTCGCCCTGGCCGAACGACAATTCTTGTCAGAAGTTGCGCACCCGGGAATTGTCAAGATTTACAACTTCGTCAAGCACCGGTCGGCGCGCGACATACCCGACGGCTATATCGTCATGGAATATGTCGGTGGCCGGTCGTTGAAGAAAGTCCTCGATCAGCGGGCGCCGAAACGCATTCCGGTCGCGGAAACCATTGCCTACATGATGGAAATCCTGCCGTCGCTGGACTATCTGCATTCGTTCGGCCTGTGCTACAACGATCTCAAACCGGACAACATCATGGTGAGCGAGGACGAGGTCAAGCTCATCGACCTGGGGGCGGTCGCCGCCATGGAATCCTACGGCAGCATTTACGGCACCCCCGGTTACCAGGCTCCCGAAATCACCGAGACCGGGCCCACGGTGATGTCGGACATCTATACCGTGGGCCGGACGCTGGCCGCGCTGGCACTCGACATGCCCTGTGACGAAGCCGGTCACTATCTGCACGGAATTCCGTCACCCGAACAGCAGCCACTGCTGCGGCGCTACCCGGCCCTGCACCGCCTGCTGTGCCGCGCCACGGACCGGGATCCGCAGCGCCGCTTCCCGTCCACCTACGCTATGTACCTGCAGCTCGCCGGGGTGCTGCGGACGGTGCTCGCGACCGATACCGGACGCGAATATCCCCAGGCATCGGTCGAATTCAGTTCGATGCGGGGCGATTTCGGCATCGAAACGCTGATCGGTCAGACCGATGGAATCGTGGACGGCCGTACTCGCATGCCCATCCTCGACGCGCGTAGCGTGGCCTCGGCGCTGCCGGTTCCCCTGATCGACAGCGAGGATCCCAGCGCGGAACTGCTGTCGACGATGTTGCACGCCGATCCGCGGCACGCCCTGGACGCGTTGCGCCGCACCAGCGACCGCATCGCCGCGGGGACCATCGCCGAACCCGAGTCGTTCGAACTCGAGGGCGCGCTCACCGCGATACGGGCCCATCTCGATCTGGGGGAGATCGAGATGGCCACGCGATTGCTGGCCGAGCTGCAGCCGCGCTACGGCGCGGACTGGCGGCTGGAGTGGTACCACGGCATCGCGGCGCTGCTCGGCGGTCGGCACGAAAGCGCCTACCGGCATTTCGATCTGGTGCACTCGATGGTGCCCGGCGAGATCGCGCCGATGACAGCGCTGGCGGCGACGGCGGAGTTGGTGCTGCAGTCGCTGGACGAGCCCGCCGATCCCGAATACTGGCACCGCGCCGCCGTGGACTTCTACGGGGCGGTGTGGCGCACCAACCACGGCGTGGTGAGCGCGGCCTTCGGCCTGGCGCGCCGGCTGGCCGCCGACGGCGAGCTGCTCGACGCGGTCGCCGTTCTCGATCAGGTGCCGTCCGCGTCCCGGCACTACGCGGTGGCGCATATGACCGGATGCCTGCTGCTGGTGTCGCGGCCGGTCTCCGAGGTCACCGATGGCGATATCGTGGCGGCGGCGACGCGGTTGCAGACGCTGCCCGACGAGCCCCGGGCGCTGCAATTGCGGGTCGTGGTCGTCGGCGCGGCGCTGGAATGGTTGCGGGCAGGTGGCTGGGCCCGGGATCCGGGCGCGACCCTGCTGGATTTTCCGTTGGACGAGCCGGGTCTGTCGCGCGGCCTGGAATCATGCCTGCGCGACCTGGCGCGGGCCGCACCCGACCGGCTGCACCGCTACCGGCTGGTCGATCTGGCCAACCAGGTGCGCCCGCGCACCCGGTGGTGATCAGCGCAGATACTTGCGGGCGACGACCACCGCCGGCGCGGCCGCGAGCACCGACAGCCACAGCCAGTTGCCCGTGACCAGCACGGCCGCCACCGCGAAAACCACACTCGCCGCGGCGATCACGGCGAGCCGGAGGAGTGGGTTCGGGGCGATCGGGACGGGTTCGGGGGCCTCGGCGCCCGGCAGGTCGGTGAACAGCTCCGCCAGTTGCGCCTTGGTGGTGGCGGCGTGCGCTCGCGCGCTGCGTTCCTCGAAGTCGGTCAGTGTCAGCCGCCCGGCGGCCAGGTGCTGTGACAGATCCCGCAGTGCGCGTTCTCGCTCGTCCGTTCCCGTCCGAGCTCCCGGGATTTCGTTCATGTCGAGCAGAATATGGACAGCCGCGGCCAGCTGATTTCCACCGGCGGGAAGATGGTCGTCTGACCATGACGGGGCGCACATCACTGTGCCGCCCATCGTGCAAACTTGTTTCAGTGTGGTTTCCTTTATGTATGTCAGTCGGTACTGAGTACACGATCGATGAACTGGCCCGTGCGGCCGGTACGACCGTGCGTAGCTTGCGCGTTTACCACGAGCGGGGTGTACTTCCCCCGCCTCAGGTGAAGGGGAGGACGGGTTTCTACGGTGCGGATCATCTCAATCGGGTCCACACGATCAGTCGGCTGCTGGACCGGGGGATCAAACTCAACGGGATAAAAGAGCTGCTCGCGGCCTGGGACCGGGGCGACGATCTCGGCGTCATCCTCGGCGTCGGCGGGCCGGACGCGCCGACGCCGAGCGATGCGCCGTCGGGTGAGACGATCTCGGCGACCGAACTGGAACAGCGGTATCGCGGGGTACCGCAGGGGCTGGCCCGCGTCGTCACGCTCGGGCTGTACGAACCGGTCGACGCGACCACGTACCGCGTCGCCGATCCCCAGCTGGTCCGCACGGCCGAGCAATTGGCCGCGACGGGTGTCTCCGAGGACACGCTGCTGGCGGAGCTCGAGCGGCTGCACGGCGACTGTGACCGCATCGCCCGCCGGTTCGCCGACCTCTTCCAGCGGACCGCCTGGAGTGAATTCCAACAGTCCGAGCGGGGCCCGGAGGATCTGGGCAGGCTGTCCGAGCGGGCCGACGCGACCCGGACCGTGCCCGCGCGAATGACGGCGGAGCTGGTATCGCGGCTGGTCGCACGCTATCTCGAGCAGGATTCCGAGCTCACCGAGGTGCTCTCCGGTTCCTGACCGGACCACCCGATACCCGCGTCCCACTCCGTCTCGCACAGCTCCACCCGCTCTGGGTGATATCTCCGCGACTCGTTCCCAACCGTGGAAAGCCACGTCCTTAATACGCCGTTAGGTAACGGTACATTGATTTGTGAGTCGATCACTGTCGGGTCGCCATGCAAAGTTCGATAGGAAGCGGAGACGTCGATGATCACCACCAGCGGTGCGCGGAATCAGGGCTGTAGCGACGGCCGGGTATCAAGGGTGGGCAGGTACGCCGCGGCCGCGGTGGCCGCGGTGGCGGTCGGCGGCCTCGGCCTCGGGGCGGTGGCCGCACCGGCGTCGGCGGACCTGCCCGGGGCGCCCTGTCTCTGGGCGGGCAACCCCTATCCGGGCGGTGCGACCGTCTACGCGGGCGGCTGGGCCTTCACCTGCCATTCGGATTTCACGGCCGGTGCGCGCTGGCACCGCGACGGCGTGGCGAACCAGCGCTCCAACGTCCCCAACCCCGGCGCCGACGGCAATCCCGCGGGCCGGTTCAGTCCGGGTGCCCGCCAGCCGGGCACCGCCTACACCGACTATTGCGTCGGCGACCAGTTGATCGAGGGCGCCGAGGACATCTACGAGGCGTTCCCGGCCGGTGGCGGCCTGTATTGGCGCGCGGCGGGTCCGATCTCGAACTGGACCTTCGACGGAGCGCGTCCGGAGGCGACCTGGCGGACCTCGAGCTCGTGCCGGGAGGGCTCGCTGAGCTGACCGCTCCCGCTTCTCCCGTTCCACCGCCCGCCACCCATCGGCTACTTAAGTAGTTTCCCGTCGATCTACCGATTGCGCATCATTACAACTTCTGTCCAGAATCACAGTTACATCAGGGCGGCAGATGGGTATGTGATGGGACGTGTGACTCTGTGGATGCAGATGTCGCTGGACGGCTTCGCGGAGGGACCCGACCAGGAGGTGCACTGGCCGGTGGTGGACGAGGAGCTGTGCGCGTCGTTTCTCGACGAGCTACGGGGCGCCAGCTACTTCATATACGGGCGCAAGACATTCGAGATCATGGCGTCGTTCTGGCCGACGGCGGACGCGGATCCGGCGATCTCCCCGTTCTATGTGGATTTCGCGCGGTGCTGGAAGTCGACGCCGAAGCTCGTGTTGTCCCGCACGCTGGGCAGCGCCGACTGGAACACCAAGGTGATGGGCGACTCGGTCGTCGACCAGATCTCGACCCTGCGCGCGCAACCCGACTGCGACATGGTGCTGTTCGGCGGCACGCAGACGGCGTCGTTCTTCATGGAGCACGAGCTGATCGACGAATACAGAGTGTTCGTCCACCCGCTGCTGCTGGGCGGCGGGATTCCGCTGTTCCCGACCACGGTGGAGCAGGCCGGATTACAGCTGGTCGACGTGATGACCTTCGACAGCGCCGTGGTGCAGATGCACTACCAGCAACCCGCCGCGGCAGCGTAGAACCGGCCTTCACATAGCGCCCGGGAGCCCGGCTCCGCGATGCCCGTGCGAGCTGTGACCTGCAGCTCTCATGGCGAAACATGCAGCGAGCCAATGCCGTTTAGGCTAGGTTTCTCTGATTATGTCCGTTGTACCGACGCCCGGCGCGGTCCCCGCCGTAGCCACCAGTGAGTACATCGGTCGGCAAGCAGATGTGGAGAGCCTGGAGGCCCGGCTCTTCGGCGGTGCGCGGCTGATCACCCTCGTCGGGCCCGGTGGTATCGGCAAGACCAGGCTCGCCGCCGAGGCGCTGCGCCGGGCGCACCGCAGCCGCCACCTGGGCGTCTACTGGGTCGGTCTGGCCGAGATCGGACCGGAGTCGGTGACCGAGGACATGGTGCGCTCGGCGATGCGGGTCGACGCCGGTACCCGGCCGTCGCCCGACGGCCCGCCGCGGCGGAAGGTGCTGGTGCTGGACAACTGTGAGCACGTGCTCGCGGAGGTCGGCGGCATCATCGAAGGCCTGCTGGCCGATCCCGAACTGACGATCCTGGCCACCAGCCGCGAGCCGATCAGGTGGGTGGACGAGCACATCGTGCTGGTGCCGCCGCTGTCGGCGCGGCATTCGCTCGCCCTGCTGCGCCGCCGCGCCGAACTCACCGGGCGGCCGATCCAGGCGGACCCCGCGCAGCTGCGCATCGCCGAATTGATCTGCAGGCACGTGGATTACAATCCGCTGTTCATCCGGCTGGCTGCGGCGCGGCTGCGCTATCAGCCGCCCGCGGTGGTGCTGCGCGAGCTCACCGGCGACACCGACGACAAGCGGCTGCAGTGGTCGCACGGCGCCCGCGCCGGTGCCGATGCGCGCCACCGCGGCGTCTACGACGTCATCGCCTGGTCGTTCGCGCTGTGCGGCGCCGAGGAACAGCTGCTGCTCGAGCGGCTGTCGGTATTCGCCGCGGGCTGTGAGACAGACGACGAGCACGAGTTGCGCAACGAGATCGACCTCGAGACGGTGGTGGCCGTCTGCGCCGACGACGACCTGCCCCCGGAGCGGATCGAGCCGCTGCTGGAACGGCTGGCCGAGCGGTCGCTGGTGTCGGAACACCTGACCGCGACGGCGGTGCGCTGGTATGTCGTCGAGAGTGTCCGGGTGTTCGCGCGCGCCCGGCTGCGGCGCCGCGGGCACGACGCGGCCCGCACCGCGGCGCGGCACCGCCGCTACTTCCGCGACGAAGTCGCTGCGGGACAGTCGATCTGGCACGGCGAGCAGGCGCAGGACTGGCACGATCGGATGCGGGCCCGCTGGGACAACATCCTGCTCGCGGTCGAGACCGGACTGGCCGACCCCGCCGAGGCGGTCGTCGCGCTGGAGACGGCGACCGGACTGCTGTCGATGTGGATCCCCTACGCCACCCGCGGCGGGCCCGCCCTCACCCGGCTCACCGAGAGCGCCGTCCGCGCCACCCGCGAGGCCGATCCGGTGCCGACAGAGCTGCAGGTGCGGGCCATGGCCCTGCTGGCCTGGGTGGCCCTGTGGCAGGGCCGCAGCGCGGATGCGGCCCGGCTGCTCGACGCCTGCGCCACCGCCTGGCTGCCCGCGGACGAGGCCGCCCGATGGCGCGATTCCACCGAGGAGGATCTCGGCCTGCCCGCGGCCGTCGAATGGATCTGGGGGCTCGAACTGTTCCTGGTGCGGGGCGACTCCCGGGCGATCGGGGTGCTGGAACGGTCCTGGCGCAAGTCGGTGGCCGCGGGCGACGTGGCGGGGTCGGAACTCAGCAGCGTCTTCGTCGCCCTGGCCGCGGCATTCGTCGGTGACCGCCGTGCGGCGCTCGACGATACGGAGCGGATTCTCGCGCGCTCGACGGACTCCGGTTCGGTGCTCTCGCAGGGATGGGCCCGGCTGGCCCGCGCCGTCGCCCTGGTCAAGCACGGCGACGGCGAGGCGGCCGCGGCGCTGACGCACGGCGTGCTCGCGGATCATCTGATCGAGGGGGATATCTGGACGGTGAGCTGGGCGGTGGGCGCGCGGATCATGGTCGCCGGCCGAATCCTGCTGGAGGCGTCGGCAATCGGGGACGAGGCCACGCGCACCGCGGCGGCCACCGAGATCGCGCGCCTGGTGGAGGTCTTCCGCACCTGTCACCGTACGATGGGCACGGTGATCGATCGGGTCGCGCTGATGACCACACAGCTCCAGGGTGCCGCGGGCCTCGCCGCCACCGTCCTCGACGACCGGGCCTACGCGAGCGCGGCGGCCGAGGGCGCGCGGGTGCGGCCGGAGTTCGACGCGCTGCGGCGCTTCGTGATCGACGGCCAGACACCCGATCTGCCGACCGCGCCCGGTACTGAACGGAAACCGGAGGGGCCGCAGTCGGTTCCGTCGTCGGCGCGGTGGACTACGTTGTCGCGCGCGGAACGTGATGTCGCCGTGTTCGCGGCGGCGGGCTGGTCCAACCGGGCCATCGCCGACCACCGCCAGAGTTCGGTGCGGACCGTCGACGCCCAGGTCGCCACGATCCGGCAGAAGCTGATGACACCCACCCGAGCCGAGATAGCCCACCACATCCCCGAGGAATTGGCCGAGCGGGTGCGACGCGAATCCGAATGTCGACCGGCGCGCGCGACGCGGCGGCGACGGGTCTGATCACCGGTGACCATGTCCGAGCATCCTCGTCATGGCAGTGAGATCCCCGCCACGGCAAGCGGATTCATCGGCCGCCAGACCGAGCTGCGTCGTCTCGGCGCGCTCCTGGCCGGTGGCGACGCCCGGCTGATCACGCTAGTCGGCACGGGTGGCATCGGGAAGACGACGCTGGCCGCCGAGGGCCTGCGGCGTTACCGCGACCCGGAACACGATGCGGTGCACTGGATTCGGCTGGCCAGGCTGGCGCCGGGGACGGACTCCGACACCGTCGCCGAGGAGGTGGTGGGCACGGTGGTGCGGTCCGATATCGCGGGCCGCAGCGCGTGGGAGTGCCTGGTCGAGACGTTCACCGCGACGGACGCGTACCGGACGTTCCTGGTGCTCGACAACTGCGAGCACGTGCTGGACGGCGTACGCCTCCTGGTCACGGCCCTGCTGGCCACGGTGCCGGGGCTGGTGGTCGTCGCGACCAGCCGGGAACCGGTGGGGTGGGTCGATGAACAGGTCGTCGTCGTGCCCTCGCTCTCGGCCGCGCACGCGCTGGAGCTGTTCCGATATCGCGCCGAACTCACCGGCCGGGTGCTGCCGGAGGATCCCGAGACCCACCGGCTCGCCGCGCGCATCTGCCTGCACGCCGACCACAACCCGCTGTTCATCCGGCTGGCCGCGGCGCGGCTGCTGCACCGGCCGCTGTCGGTGGTGCTGCGCGAACTCACGGGCGATACCGACGACAAGCGGCTGGAATGGTCGCACGGGGCGCGCGCGGGCGCCGAGCAGCGTCATCACAGCGTGCACGACGTCATCGCCTGGTCCTACGGATTGTGTACGGGCAGTGAGCAATTGCTGCTCGAGCGGATGTCTATCTTCGCGGCCGGGTTCGACCCGGCCTGCGACCACAATCGCGGCTGCGGCGCCGAGACCGAGGCGATCGTGGCGGTGTGCGGTGACGATCCGCTGTCGCCGGAGCGGGTGGTCCATCTGCTGGAGCGGGTGGTGGAACGCTCGCTGGTGAGCACGCACATGACACCGACCTCGGTGTACTACTACCTGCAGGAGAGCGTGCGGGTCTTCGCCCGGGAGCGGTTGCGGCGGCGTGATCCCGAGGCCGCGGACCGGCTGCTGGCCCGGCATCGCCGGTACTACCGCGACCGCGTGCTCGCGGGCCATACCGCCTGGTACGGCCCGAACGAGGAGCAGTGGCTGGAGTGGGCGCGGTCGGCTTGGGACAACATCCTGCTCAGCATCGAGTCCAGTCTCACCGACCCGGCGGAGGCGGTGATCGGCCTGACCAGCGCCAGCACCCTGATGGCCCTGCGGGTTCCCTACGTAGCCGGCGCCAACCGCGCCGTCACCCATCTCACCGAGCAGGCGCTCGAGGTCACCCGCGGGACCGCGACGGTGCCCGCCGAACTCCGGGTCACCGCGGCGGCGCGAGTCGGCGTCGCCGCACTGTGGCAGGGGCGTAGCGCCTACACCGCGCAGTTGCTCGACGAGTGTGTCGCCGCCTACATGTCCGATCCGCGGCTGCGTGAAACCTGGCGTGCGGACCCGGGAGTCGATATCGGCCTGCCCGCGGCGGTCGAGTTCACCTGGGGCCAAGAACTGCTGCTGATGGACGAGGACCCGCGGGCGATAGACGTATTGTCGCGGGCCAGAACGAAATTCGCCGCCGACGGCGATCACGCCGGGGTGCGGCGCGCCGAACTCACCACCTCGCTGGCCCGAGCGTTTCTCGGCGGCGGCGGATCCGATCATCGGCAGCAGATGGACCGATCATTGGAAGCCGTTGCGGGATGGGTGATTTCGGAAGACGAGCTGAGCACCCTGATCGCCGACACCGCCGTAGACGGTAAGCGGGATTCCGTAGCCCTGGGACGTGCGATCCTGAAACATCATGTCGCCGCGGTTAATACGTGGACCTCCGGTTGGATCATCCACTGCTGCATAGGATCTCTGTCGCACGCGCTCGCCGAGCGGATCGCGACCGGTTTCGCGGACCCGGCGGAGCTCACCGCGGCCGCCACCGAAATCGCCGTCCTGCAGGGCGGCGTCGAGACGCTGCACCGGTCGATCGGCGTCGATCCCCACCGGGTGCCGCTGGTGGCGCGGGGGATCGTGCGGGCCGTCGAGGTCGCCACTTCGGTGCTGGGGCGGCCCGGGTACGCCGCGGCCGCCCGGCGCGGCGCGCGCCTGCGCCCCGAACTGGAGGAGTTGCAGCGATACTTCCTGGGCACGCTGACGCTCGAGGAGCCCGCCGAGCGGCCCGCCACACCCGCCGAATCGTCGCACTGGCACGACCTCTCCGCGGCGGAACAGGACGTCGCCGTGCTGGTGGCGGCCGGGTGGCCCAACAGCGCCATCGCCGCGCGCCGGGGCACCTCCGTGCGCACGGTCGATGCCCAGGTCGTGTCCATCCGCCGGAAGTTGTTCGCGCGCAACAGATCCGTGGTCGTCGAACACATCCCCGCCGAACTCGCCGAGCGCGTCCGCGCGGAATCCCTCCAGCGCCCCACCCGAACGCGCAATTAACCGCGGCATCAGCACCCGACCACGCCCCTCGCGGTCCTACTCCGCGTAGTCGCCCCAGCGCCTCCCGCCGTGGTCCTGACAGTGTCCCGTCGTGGTCCCGGGTGCGTGTCCCATCCTGACCTCGGCATGCGCTCCGCTGCGATCTCGGCAGGTGTCCGCTGCGATCTCGGCATACGTCCCGTTGTAATCTCGGCACACGCCTTCTTCGTTGCCCTGGCACGCCGATTCTGGCCTCGGCAGGCGCTTTCCTATGGTCCCGGCGCGGGCCCATTCTGGTCCTGGCGCGCGCCTTCCTTGTTGTCCCGGCACGCTTTTGGCCGGGATCGGTTCCCAGAAGTGGGGAGATCCTAAGCTGACTGCATGTTTGCGGCATCGAGGAGTTGCTGATGCCCGCGGTTGCTCGTCTTCGCAGTCTCGCCGCCGAATCCTGGGAATGGCAGCTGCAGGGATCGTGCCGTGGCGTGGATTCGGCGGTGTTCTTCCATCCGGACGGTGAGCGCGGTCGCGCGAGAGCGGATCGGGAGCGCAACGCGAAGCGGATCTGTCGCGACTGCCCGGTCCTGGCGGCCTGCCGCGACTACGCGCTGTCGGCGGCCGAGCCCTACGGGATCTGGGGCGGCATGTCGGAGGACGAGCGGCGTCGGCACGCCAGGACACGTCAGCTGCCGCCGGCGCCCTCGGCCGTCGGGCAGGAGCCTGTGGCGCACCGCGGCACGCAGGAGGCCGTCGTACATCGTGGTGTGCGCCGGGAACCGGCCCTCTCGCACGCGGGCCAAACTCCCCACCGCTGGGAATCAAACTCCTTGTGCGGTAGGTAATCTCGAACTTGCTCCCGGATCGCGGCCCTCATACCCTCACCGCGGTCCGGGAGCAATTCCGCGCGTCAGGCCCGCATCGCGATCTCGAGTGGCTCGCTACGACTCGTCGTCGCTCTGGATCACGAAATTGTAGGTGGAGTAGCGCGGGAAGTCCGTGCCCGCATCCTCCCAGCCGTAGTCCCGCCCCCCGATGTGATGGAGGCGAATGCTGGAGTCCGCCATGATTCGGAATCCGCTGCGGTGCGCGCGCTCACAGAACGCGTAGTCCTCGCCCAGGTACCAATGGTTCTCGCCGACCGGCTCGATCATCGGCAGGAAGTAGGGCACGGTGGGGCGGCCGAACTGCTTGTTGCAGACCGGCAGGTTCTCGTGCGCGTAGATCGCCTCGTACACCGATCGGTGTGTGAAAAGGAAACCCGCGGCGGCGTACTTGATTTCCAGCAGGCCGCCGCCTTCGCCGAACAGGACCTGCTTGGTGCCCGGCAGCAGGTGGCAGGCCAGTTGGCGCCTGCTCTTCTTCGGATAGATTCCGCTCACGATGGGCAGTCCGTGCTTGCGCAGCCGATCCACCGAATCCGCCTCGAAGCCGATATCCGCATCGATCCACATCAAGCCGTCGAAGCCGTCGTGCAGTGCGTCGGTAGCCATCTGGCTACGCCCTTGATCGATGGCCGAGTGGCCGGATACATAACGCACGGTGTAACCGCGCCTCTCGAGTTCGGCGAGCCCGCGGGCGCAGGCGAGTTCGATGTGTCCGCCGACCGGAACGAGGACGACGCAACGGGACGGGTCCATGGTGCGACCGTACGACCGGCGAGAGCAGCCCGTTTACCAGCGCTGGGGATAGCAGAGAATCGGGGTGTCCGGTGGATATATTGGCGTCGAAAAGTAGGGTGACACTGGCGATCATGTGTGCGAGGGCAACCGAACTCGGGGGCGACGCTTGCGAGCCATCAGGGCGTGAGAGCCGTTGAGTGGGAACCCGCTTGGTCCAGTCATCGCGAGGCTGAGCGCGCTTGGCCGAAGATTGGGCCCGGTTCTCCAGCGGGATTCGGGGAGTAGCTTCACCGCCCGCCTTCGCGGAGTAGTTCGAACCTCCAGCAGCCGAGACGAAGCCAATGCTTCGCTGGTCTCCGGCGATCAGGGCCCTGGCGGCGCCAGCGGCCCTGGGGTGGACTCGAGCCATCCGGACCGGACTCCGGGGGGTGGTGGCAGCGGCACCCAAGCATCCGGACCCAGTGGTGCGAGTGGTGCGAGTGGTGCGAGTGGTGCCAGCGGTTCGCGTGGTTCGCGTAGTCCGACTGGTGCCAGTGGTTCCTTCAAGGGGCTCAAGACTGCTGGCGTGGTTGCTGCCGCCGGCGTCGGCGGGTATTTCCTCGCCGACATGTTCGGCGGGGACGACGAATCCGGCGGTGGCCAGGCCGCGCCACCGCCCGGTGCCACCGGACCCGATTCGACCAAGCCCGATCCGACGAAGGTCGATCCGACGAAGGTCGATCCGCTGAAGGTCCATCCGGACAAACTCATTCCCGGGGTGTCTGGTGTGACCACTCCCGCCCCGATCGGACCCGGCTCGTCCACCCCGGGCTCGTCAGCTCCGGGCCCGGCTTATCCTGGTCCGTCTTCCCCCGGTCAGGCCAACCCGGCCAATCCGGCCCCGATCAATCCCGCTCCGATCAAACCGGAGCCCATCGATCCCGACCCGATCAAACCGGAGCCCGCCGATCCCGATCCTGCCGATCCCGCCGATCCGGACCCGGTCGATCCGGATCCCACCGACCCGCCCCCGGCCAGCCCACCGCCGACTTCCAGTCCTATCCCGGGTGGCGGTATGGGCGGCGGCATGGGAGCGCTCGGACCCGCCTTGGCCAACGCCGCCGCCATGGCCGCCGCTGCCGGGCCTGCTCTTGCCTCGGGACTCGGCGGGATGCTCGACGGCGGCGGTGGCGACCTGGGCTCCGACCTCGGCGCTCCTCCTGCCCCGGGTACTGGCGCCGATCAGGGCGTCGGTGTGGACTCGGGCAGCGGCTCGGGCGCTGGTGTGGACTCGGGCAGCGGCTCCGGTGCCGGTGCCGGTTCGGGCAGCGGTGATTCCGGCAGTGGTTCGGGCTCGGGTAGCGGTTCGGGCTCGGGTAGCGGTGCTGATTCGGGCAGTGGTTCGGGCTCGGGTAGCGGTTCGGGCGCCGATTCGCGTGGACATTCGGACTCGGGCACCGGCGGTGATCCGCGTGCGGGTTCGGACACGGGTGGTGACCCGGGCGCCGTTCGTGGCGCGGATACCGGTACCGATTCGAGCAGTGGCTCGGACAGTGGCTCCGGCACCGGCACCGATGCCGTCGAGACCAGCGACGCCACCCCCGCCACCGACCCCGCCACCGACGCCGACGCCACCCCCGCCACCGACGCCGGTTCCGGGTCCGGCACCGACGCCGCCACCACGAGCGAGGGTGGTGAGTTCCTGTGATCAGCGAGACGGGACGGAGGCCCCGCTATGCCGTGGTGACGCCCTATTTCGAGGAGTCGCGGGCACTGTTGCGCCGATGCATCGACAGTGTGCAGGCGCAGACCGTGGCGGTCGACCATATCCTCGTCGCCGACGGGGCGCCGCAGAGCTGGATCGACGCCGAAAACGTCCGGCACATTCGACTCGACCGGAACCACGGCGACTACGGCAATACCCCGCGCGGGATAGGCGCGATGCTGGCAATGAGTGAACAATTCGCCGGAATCGGTTTCCTCGATGCCGACAACTGGTTGGAACCCGGGCATATCGCCGCGTGCGAGGACGCCGCGCGCTGCGCCGCGCCGCGGGGGCGCGTCGATTACGTGATCGCCCGCCGATCGATGCGTCGTCTGGACGGCACGCCGCTGCCAGTGCAAGACGAACCGATCGACACCCATGTGGATACCAGCTGCCTTTTTCTACTCCCGGGCTCCTACGACATCATCCCGTATCTCGGCCGGATTCCCAGAACTCTCTCGGTGATCGGTGATCGGATCTTCTACGCCACTCTCCGGCATCACGGTCTGCGCGCCGCGGTGAACACCTCCGTGACGGTCAACTACCATTGCCTGTGGTCGGTGATCTACGAGGCGGCGGGCGAACAGCCACCTCCGGAGGCCAAACCGAACCCCCCGTGGGGAGACATCCGCGCATGGCTGGGCGCCCGATCACAGGGCGAGCGGCAGGCCATCCGGAGAATGTGCGGCACCGAGCGCTTCGACACGGCCGGAGCCGTGAGCCCGACCGGACTCCAGGGCGTGTGGTGATGGGGGCCAAGGGATTGCGCTGCTATCAGTCGGAGCCTGCGACGGAGGCTGTCCTCGCGTACTCGTACCGGACCTAGGCCGCGAACATGGGCGTCGAGGTGCCGCACGAAGTCGCGGCCTTCCTGAATTTCATGGGTGTCCCGTATCCGGACATCGACGAGGACCAGGTCCGCGAACTCGCGCGTCAGGTGCGGACTTACGCCGACAATGTGGCCAGCACCCACGAATCGGCGACCGGAGCCGTGCGGGATATGGGCTCGGTATATTCCGGCTACTCCTATGAGCAGTTGCTCGCGGCGTGGGGGCGCCGGAGCGCTGGCAATATGCAGGAGCTCGACCACGCGTGCAGGGTTGTGGCGCGGGCGCTGGATATCGCGGCCGAGGTGATCACCGCGGTGAAGATCGCGGTGCTGACCGCGCTCGCCGCACTGGCTGCCAGTTTCGCTTCGCTCATGGTGGTTACGGCAGCGACGGGCGGTCTTTCGGCGGCGTGGACGCTGGCGGTCCGGACCGCGGCGCAAAGGATTGTGTCCGCCATGGAAGACATGGTGATCGGGTATATCGCCGCCGAGGTGATCGGCAAGGCGATCGAACCCCTCGAGGATGCGGTCGAGCGCATGATCAACCGGACCGTCTACAACAAGGCGGCCGAGGAACTCGGGGGGCCGCCGTCGTCGTCTCCGCAGGAGCTTCGCATCGATCTCGACGAGGTGATGCGCTACGCCGATCTGCTCGACAAGTACGCCGACGATATGCTCGATCATTCGAGGCGGTTCGCGGAAAACATTGCGGTACTGAACTTCACCCGCTCCGACGGCATCGGGGAACCAACCCCGACAGACCAGGGCGCACCGACCGCACCACTGCCGGGCGCGCCCGGCCACGACAGTTCGCCGCAAAGACAGGCCGCGCCGCCGGGCGCGGCACCGCCCGCCTCTCCCGCGCCGCAGGTGCCGACCGACGCGGTCGCGGCCCCGCACCGATCCGAGGTCGACCGTCCGAGTGCGACGACACCGACGCAGGACGCCCCCGAGAAGTCCGATCGTGCGGCAGCTCCCTCGGAAAACAGTTCGGCCGCTGCGCAATCCGCGGATCGGACCGGTGCGGGAGGCCCCGCCGCCGACCGCGCGGCGGCGGCGCCCGCATCCATGACGGCGGACGGCGCCGCTCCGATGGGCGGCAGTGTTTCGGAGCGGGGAATGCCCGCCGGGCAGCACGCGCCGTCGGTCAGTGCACCGGTGGGTTCGGAAAACGTTGTACAGCAAGATAACCCGGCGTCGAACGCGCCGATGACGACCTCGGCTGCCCATGCCTCCGCTCTCTCCTCCGAGACGAACTCCCAGTCTCCCGGCCAGCAGCAAGGCGCCCCTCGGGGACAAGGCGGTCCCCAGGCGCAGACAGCCGCCCAACCTTCTCGCGGGTCGTCGCAGGCGTCCACACCCTGGCAGCGCGCCGGGCAGGGTACCCCGAAATCGGAACGGCGCGGTCCCGCGCGGCGTGTGGTCGCCCCGGCCGCGGAGCACAAGACCGGGGCGACCCCCTGGTCGAAGGGCGCCCGTCCCGCGGCCGAGGAAACCACCGCCGCCGAGCCCAAGGTATTCGCGCCGGAACCCGCCGAGCGCAAACGGGATACGACGAAAACCACCGGTCCCAAGGTGGTCGCCCCGGAGACCGGCGTTCCCAAGGTGGTCGCCCCGAAGACCACCGGCCCGGAACCAGCCGCGCCGGAGACCGGCGAACGGGAGACAGTCGCGCCGAAAAATGTTGAGCCCGAAGGAGTCCCAGTCGAGGGCGAGGCGTCCGAGGCGCGGCCTCGGGAATCGGCCGAACCGGAGCAGCGGTCAGGGACGCCCGAACAATCCGCCCGGCCCACAAGGCCCGTGCGATAGGTGGTCTCGCTTCCTCGCGCCTGGCGGCGGCATACCACCCGACCGGCCGGCCAGTGGCCAGCGGAGTCGTGGAGGTACCCGGTTCCGCCGGTGTGCGCGTACGTGTTCGTCCGACCAGAGCGTGAAGTCCAGCGACGGCCCGTCCGGGGGCTTCGGAATCAAAACTGCGACGTCGTCGATCAGGTAGACATGCCACGGATCCGCTCGAGCAACGGATCGTCGGGCGACGGCTGTGTTGCGACAGCGGTTGTGTCCGTGCTCGTTTCGGGGCCGGAGTCGAGGCGGCCGTGCAGGTACGCAGCGAGCTTGCGTGCCAGCACGCGACCCTCGCCGCGCACCGTGCCGAGCAGGTACCGGTCGATCACCCCGAGCATGTACTCGTCGACCGACCGGCTACCGAGCAGCGAATAGAGGCGGGCCGCAAGGTATCTGGTGCGCAGGTACTCGGGCGACTCGCGGTCGAAACTACGGCAACCGGGGAAGTGCAGCGCCGACCACAGGTCGTTCTTGAGGTGTTGCTCCCAGAACTCGTACTCCCCGGGCGAGAGGACCTTCCGCATCCGGGCGCGGTCTCCGTCGAGCATGGGTCTGCCCGACATGTAGGACATGGTCCCCCGCGCGATCGACAGCAGCTGCGGCAGTTCGTCGAGCGACGTGTCCCGGGCGAAACGCTGAGCCGGACTGGCCCGATCGATGGCTTCGTCGCTCGTGGGTTCCTCCGGTTCGCCCTCCGGCAGGGTCCGGAACTTCCAGACGGTGATTGTCCTGTCGCCCTGAATTCGCTTCTCCTGCCTGAACAACAGCGGCCCTGGGTCGGAAATGCCCAGCAGTTGTTCGGCTTTCAAACCGGTGGCGACGATCAACGCGAGCGTCAAGTAGATGGGGGAGCGTCGCAGCAGACGCTTCAGTTCGAAGAAATCCTTCTCGGTGAGTTCTGTGTCGCGCAGCTTGTCGAGATCGCCTTCGCGCAGCGCCCGGAACCATTCCCCGCGGTTGGCGACCCAATCCGGTCCGGAGGGTTCGGCGGCGTCGGGGATCGGCATGTCCTCGAGGTAGGCGAACGGGCGATTGCCGTCCACGTCGCGGTAGGTCAGCAGTTCGGCGATGAGCCGCTCGATCTCGGCGGCCGCCGCCGGAGCGAAGCCGTCGTTCAGTGCCCGGGTCCGGGTGGCTCGCCGACGTTCGGGATCGGCGAAGCGCAACGCCGGTCCGGGGCCCGCGGCGGACGGTCGATGGTCGGCGCGGCGGGCCTCGGTGCCACGGCCCCCGGTGATCAGGCCGATATTGTCCAGCGACTCGGTCGGCACCCGCGCCTCGGCCTCGGCGTAGGAGTTGTAGCCCTGGTGGACCTGGATACGCCTGCGGAACTCCGGTGTCTTCGGTGGCTCCGCGGTGACCCGGACCGCTCCCCAGGATGCCGTGGACGGATCCATCCCCAGCCCGCGGTTGACGATTCGGCCGCGCCCGCCGGGGGCGGCGGCGCCGAGCCAGGCGATGTGGTCACGGGTCGAGGTCAGCACGTAGACGTTCTCGGCTCCGATACCGAAGTCGGAGGCCCGGGTCATCGGCCCCGCGCCCGGGCAAGCCGTCAGCACCACCTGGTCGATCTCGTGGGCAAGCCGCATGTCCCGTCCCGCGTAGCACACGGTCGTGGCGCCGTAGCTGTGCCCGAGCAGGGTGTGCAGCCGCGGCGGGGCGATCCCCCGATGCTCGGCCAATGCCTCACGAGTAGCGTTGTAGGACACCGTATCTCGCGCGACGACATAACCGCCGGCCGCGGCGAACCGGTGATAGGCGGGGTCGAACGGGAGCACCGGCGCCGTTCCCCTCAGCAGCTTGGTCGGGTGCTCGTAGCCGATATCGATGATGGCCGCGACGGTGTCATCGCGCGCGTACCGCGAGGCCATGTCGTACTGCGCGCCCGCGAACGCGGATCGGTACAGCAGCGACCGCAGCGTGGTCCCGAAGCCGCCGACATGGCGGGTGACGTTCGTCGCCTCGTCGGCGTCACCGATGGAGACCGAGATCCGTCCGTTGCCGCCGTACTTCTGGGCGTCGTAGGCGAGCAACTGCACCGGCGGCGACCCCAATTCCGCTACGCGGCGGGCTATTTCGGCCAGCTGCTCCTGGGTTGTCTCGAGGTTTCGCAGATGATCGCACTCGGCGGCGGTGAGTTCGCGGTGTCCGAGGATGCGGTGCAACCGCGCGAGCTGCCGGGTGATCGACCGGCGATTGGCGTTATCGCGGACGGAGTACGGGACGCCGTCGGTATTGCCGATCAGCTCGGGATGCAGCGCCACCATCGCCGCCTGCTGCCCGGCGGACAGCGAAAACCACCAGCGCGCATTCGTTCTCGCACGGGCGCGGGCGGCGTCGACCACCACATCCGGGTCCACCCGCTCGACCAGCGACCTGAGCCTCGCGTGCTCCCCGAACTGCCGCCGCAGCGCGGCGAGCGCTCGCGCGGCGTCCCGCCGCTCCTGCCGGGTGGGGCGCGGATCCGCCGGAAGCGTCGAGTCGGCGTCGCCGAGGTCGATGGCGACGGGGGCGTCGGGACTCTCGGATCCGCGGGGTGTCCCGGTGCTGTCGAGGAGAACGACTCGCACCGAGGGTTCACCCGGCAACCGCGGCGCCGGTACATGATTGGCCAGGAGCAAGCCGGATGCGGGATCGCGTTGTTCGATGCGAACCCGTCCGTCCGGACAGTCGCGGCGGACCAGCAAACAGGTGCGCTCGTTCGCTCCGTCGCCGCGCGGCTGGACGACGAGGGCCATCGCGCCGTCTGCGCGCTCGCCGTAATGCCGGCCGGGCGGCCAGGTCCGCAGCAGCTTGTCGACCTCCCCGATATCGGAGTATGCGTGGACCCGGCCTCCGGTCACGGCGGCCAGCGTGTCGGCGGTTGTGCCCGCCCGATCCGGTTGCGCGGGTATCGTGATGTCGGCCCGCCCGGAGAGTGCCTGAAACTCTCGGACGAGCAACTGAACCTGTCGGTTCTCCGGCTCGACGGCGGCTTGCCACCGCACCCACCGCGCCAGGATCTCCGCCGGTGACGATTCGTCGCGGGTCACCATGAGCCAGTGCAAAATCCGAGCCGGATGGGTCAGCGGCAGCGATGATTCGAGCGCACCCGCGGTGGCTCCTTCCACCAGGCCCTCGACCGGATCGATGGTCTCGGTTTCGGGCCTCCCGTCATAGAACGCGTAGGCGGGAAGCTGAGCCAGCCAGGCAGGGAAACTCAAATCCTCCGGGATGAGGCCGTGGGCGTGGTACAGCCGATAGGCCGCACGCAGGATCGCCGGAGCCTGGTCGTGCAGAATCCAGTCGCTGTTGCCCGCCACCGCGTGCAGGAACTCATGGTGTGTGGTCTGGGAGACGATGTCCAGGTTCGACTTGGCATAGACATGGTTGTCGACGCGTTCCGCCCATTTGCGCGGTGTGTCCGGGTCGGTGAAGATCTTGGTGCTTATCGTGATGGTCGCGTAATGGTCTTGGGAGTCGGCGGTGGTACTGCCGAACGAATCTGTTCGGCCGAAGTCCTGGGGCACGTCGCGGAAGCCGATGGCCCGCGACGCGAAGCGTCCGCCGTATTCGGCGATCAATGCGCGAAGCGTCCGGTCGACCGATTCGACCGCCGGCAGCGGGACGACCGGAATATCCCAGCCCAGCAGGCGAATGTGGTGATCCTCGTACAGCTTGCGCGCGATACGTGCCTTGGCCTCGAGTGCGCTCGTCGGCGGAGATTCGGCGCTCGCGCCGTCGGGCTCGACTGGTGCCGGGTCATCGAAGCGTGCCCAGACCTCGCCCCACTGTTCGACGCCCGACCGGGTGGCGGCGCCGAGCGGTGATCGGACGTCGGCACCGATATGGTCGTGGCTGAACAAGGGGACATGCCAAACGAGCGTTTCGATGGTGGGCCCGCGCTCGGGCCGGTATTGATCGACCGCGAGCGCCACATGCAGCGATCGGATCCCGGCCTGCTGTGTCATCCGCAGTGTGAGCCGCGCCCGCATACCGTCCAAGGCAATCTGCTCATCGGTCCGAGAGACGTTGGCTCGCTGTAACGCGTCGGTGTAGTCCGTCATGTATGCGACCGCGTTGCGCCCTGCGGCGCGCACCAGCTCGACCGCTGCGTCGATCTGACCCGTGTCCCGCCAGCCTCGCCCGCGCATCATCTCGCCGACGGCGGCCGCCACGGCATCCACGTCTTCCGCGGTCTGCAGGCCGTCCGATGCGAAGAATGGATGGATGTCGAGGGTCAGATCCGAATCCAGGTACCCGGCAGGTTCGGGCAGGCCGTGTATCGCGGCCGCGGCGGCCTCGTCCGGGAACGTGCCCCAACGGGGCTCCGGATGTCGCGCCGATGGATCGTCATGCGCCCCCGGCGGGTTGCCCCATTCGCCCGGGGCTTGTGGCTCGGGATCTCCGGGGTCGTCGAGTTGTATCGCGACGGGGTCCGCGCGGTTACCGGACGGTTCGATCGGCTCCACACCCGTCTCGGTCATGACCACGATGCCGCGTCGCTGCTGCGTCCATCCGAGTTCGGTGGCGGCCGCTCGAACTCGTTCGGTCGTCTCGGGATTCACTGCGGCGCGTTCGTTGAGTACGCGATCGGCCTGTGCCTTGCTGACCCCCGCCCGAGCGGCGACGTCGGCGAGCGTCACTCGCCCGAGTTGTCCTCGGCTCAGCAGCCGCGACACCACCTCGGGTGGGAGTTCCGCGGCCAGCACATGCGCTATCCGATACAGCGCGCCCTTGACGGTGCTCTGGCCCTTGCCGGTCGCCTCCGCGACGTCGACTTGCGAGATGCCTTGCACCAGATACAGGTCGGCGTATTCCCACTCGGTACTCGAGAGCTGGGAGTAGCAGGGCTCCAGCACCTGCGGGTAGTGCGCCGCGATCGCCTCGATCAGGAACAGCGCCGAACCGTCGGTGAGTAGTTTGCCCGTGGACAACAGCGTCGCCAGCCGTGGTGCGGCGGCCTGTCGCAGCGCGGCGACCCGAGACGGGGAGATCCCCAGCGCCTCCGCCTTCTCCTCGACGGTCAGCTCGTCGGAGTACACGAGGGCGCCGCCTGCTCGCAGGTCCGGCGGGAGCTGACCGATGCATTCCGCCAGTGCCTCCGGCGAGGCTGCCTGGATGATACGGAATGCCCTGCCGCGGCGCGGATAATCGGCGGTCCCGTCGTGCACCGCTGGAACCGGGGATTTCTCGTCGGGCTGATCCACCACGACGCCGGGACGCTTACTCGACCATCCGAGCCGATCGGCCTCCGTCCGGATCCGCAGCTCCGTCTTCGGATCGGCGTGGCCGCCGCCGAGCACGCGCCGCGCTGTCCCCACGGTCACTCCGGCCCGAGCGGCGATGTCCTCCAGCGTCACGCGGCGCAGTGGGCCCGCCCTCATGTAGCGCCGCACCAGTGTGGACGGAAGTTCTCCCGCCGAGACGTGGGCGATTCGCCGCAGTAGTTTGTTGACCGTCGTCTGCTGAATGCCGCGCGCGTTCGCTATGTCATGTGTCGAAAGGCCCTGTGTCAGATACTGGTCGGCATACCATTGCTGGAGTGGAGTGAGTCCGGGGAGGCACGCGGCCAGCACCTGCGGGTCGTGCGCGTGGACTGCCTCCACGAGCAGAAGTTCCCAATTCTCCGACAGGAGCATCGCTGCCAACAGGTCGGCGATGTCGTGTTGGCGTTGCTGCACCGAGTTGGATGGGCGCCCCAATCGCTCCGCGGCGCGGGGGATGGACTCTCCCTCCAGAAGCAGCAGGGTCGCCACATTCTGATCACCCTGGGAGAGGAATGGGATCAGACGTTTCAATTGGGACTTCGGTGTCGCGCGGACGAGCTGCAACGCCATACCGCGTTGCTGGTACGGCACCCGCGTGTGATCTGTGCGCACCACGGGGACCGGCGAATTCGACGTCTGCTCGTCGCCGTGGGCGACGATTCCGGTGCGCCCGCGCCGCACACCGAGGCGCCTAGCGGATGCCTGTACCTGTTCGATTGTCTCGGGCCCGGCATCTCGATGGCCGGCGAGAACTCGCTTGACGGTCGCAATGCTCACCCCGGTCTCCCGGGCGACATCCGCCTGGGTGGCCCGCCGCAGCGCGCCACCGCTCAGGTACCGCTCCACCACCTCCGGTGACAGTGCCGCGGCCATTCGTCGCGCGGTTCGGTGCAGCACGCGGCGAACCCGTTTCGGCTGCCAGCCCAGCGTCGCGGCGATCTCGGGCACGGTCCGACCCTGCTCGAAGTACGACTCGAAACATGTGCGCTCGTATTCGGTGGTCGATCTCGCGGCCGATGCCAGCAGATCTCGGTCATGCGCCCAGACCGCCTCGGCCAGCAGCAATATCGCTTCATCGGTGGGTCCACCCGGGTGCGGCGTAGCGGGCGTCTTCGCCGAATGGGGATGGGACAACGACTTCGATACGTTGCGTACAGCGCTGTGCAGTTGTTTCCGGACAGCGTGTTGTTCGCGTCCGGTGGTGGCCACGATGTCGGCGAGCGGTTGTCCCATGAACCAGCGGACGAAGCATTCGCGTTGACCGGGGCGAAGGCGGCGGACCATCGTGCCGAGCGCTTCGGGTCGTGCGTGGTGGGCGGCCCGGATCGCCGCGACGTCGGCGTCCAGGGTGTCATCATCCACCGCGAGCCCCGCACCCCCCTCGGCAAGCGCGGCGGTGAGTCCCTGGTTGCCCGCGCGGAGGGCGGCCAGTGCCCTGGTAAGCGGGCCGTATCGCGCCAGTTCCACGGCGAACTTCTCGCCCTGCTCGGCTCGTGCGCGGGCGATCAGCTGCCGTACGTCCCGCGTTGCGGACCCGAGACGAGCGGCCACCTCCTCCGGAGTAAGACCCTCGATCTCGGTGAGCCAGAGGACCTTTCGTTGTTGTTCGGGGGATTCGGTCTGGGACAACGACTTCGACACATCGCGTAGCGCGTTGTGCAGTCGCTTCCGGACCGCGTGCTGCTTGCGTCCGGTGGCGGCCGCTATGTCGGCCAGCGGTTGTCCCATGAACCAGCGGACGAAGTATTCGCATGGGCCGGGGCGTAGCCGCCGCACGAAGGCGCCGAGCGCTTCGGGTTGTTCGCGGTGCGCCGCGCGAATCGTCGCGACGTCCGTGGCCAGGTCGTCGTCTACGGGCGCGAGGGTCGCGCCGCCCGCGGTGAGTGCCGCGGTGAGTCCTTCGTTTCCGGCGGCGAGCGCGTCGAGCGCTGTGACCAATGGACCGTACCGTGGCATCTGCGCGGCGAATTTTCCCCCGAGTTCCCTACGCGCGCGGGCGATCAGGCGCTTCGCCTCGTGTGGAGTGGATCCCAGGTGCGCGGCCAGCTCATCCGCGGAACAACCTTCGACGGCGGTGAGCCAGAGCGCCGTGCGCAGCTGCTCCGGCAGCGACTCGAATGCCAGCCCTATCGGGGTGTCCTCCGAGATCTCCGGCGCCGGGGCGCCGCCCAGCTGGATCCTGTCGAGTTTCGCCATATCGTCGGTGGGAAAATGCCGGTCGGCACGAGCGCTGGTCGTGTATGCCCGGTGGCGCACGGCCGTTCGCAGATATGCGCCGAAGCTGTCCAGCCTGTCACCTCGCCGGATGATGACGAGCAATTCGGCGAAAATGTCGGCCACCACGTCCTCGGCGGTGGCTCGGTCACCGAGGATCTCCAGTGCGGTAGCTATCCCCAGCCCGTAATACCGCTGGTACAGCTCGTCGAAGGCGTCGTGGTCGCCCGCGCGGACGGCGGCGAGCCGCTCCTGATCACCCAGGCGTTCCCGCCGCCACCGCCCGGGGATGCCCGCCGCGTCCCGCGCTTCGTTTGTCAGGTGATTCGGGGGCGGCTCGGCATGCGAGATCTGCTGAACGACGCGCTTTTCCAGCCTGGCGACAGTGCTCCGGTGGCAGCCCAGCTCCTTGGCGATCTGCGGCCAGGTTCGCCCACGCTGGAAGCGAAGCTGGAAGTACCTGCGCTCGGTGGGGCGCAGCCACCCGGCCCGTTCCTCCAGCACGGCGATATCGGTGTCGCCGAAATGCTGTCGCCGCATCGCGGTCGCTCGCGTTTCGTTTGTTTCCAGATCCAGGCCATCGGCCGGTTGCAGTTTGCGAGTGACCCGCTGATCGAGCCCTTCGACATGGTGCTGGGAGCTGCCCGAGTCGGCGGCTATGGCCTTGAAAGTGTGCCCTTCTACGAAATGTCGGCGAAAGTACTCCGCCTCTTCTTCGGTGAGCGTATCGACTCTCCGCAGCAAGTCGACGCCCTTCATGGGCCCGAAATGCTTGGCCCGCAACGCCGCTGCCTTGATCTCGGCGGCGGGTCGCGCGACGAGACCTTCCCCGTGCATGTTCCGGCCGAGGGCGGCCTCCATTCCCCGGACTTGCTTCTCGGTGCGGCCCAGCGCGTCAGCGATCCGGGTGAGCGTCCAGCCGCGGCGGAAGCGCAGCTCGTAATACCGACGGTCATCGTCACTATCGAGCAGATCCCGAACCAGGACGTAGTCGAAGGCGGTGACGCGGCTCCGATCGATCTCGGCCTGCGTCTCCGGTTGGGTCCGTGACGATCTGGCCGTCTCCGTGAGCGTCTGCAGCAGTTGCTCGATCGCGAATTCGTCCGTACTCGCCGGCGAGGTCGGCGACCCGGTGCGCGGATCAGCTCGGCGGGGATCGAGTCCGAGCCAGAACCGGTGCTGCAGCCACCTGCGGTGCGCCAGCGGCAATCGCGTCCATCCGGCTTCGAACGCCGATATCGACAGCTCCGCGGTCATGATGCCATCGAGTTCGGGGCCGCCGGCGTCGCGGAGAACCTTGAGAACGCCGGCCCTGATCTCGTGGAAGAACCGGTGCCGGAACGCATTATCCGCGACCGTGCGCAACCACCGAACGACGTCCTCGCCCTCGGTGTCGGGCCATCCTTGCCTATCGGCGAGCCGGAAGGCATCGCCGTTGATCTCCTCTGCCAGCTGCCCCAATCGCTCACCGACCGAGTCCCGCGGGGGATTGGGCACCTTCAGCCGCTGCCGCAGATAGTGCAGGAGATCGGCCTCGTAGTCGCCGCGCTGATCCGCGGCCGGAGGTGCCCCGCGGCGGGGCGATGAGTTGCCGGTGATCGGTCCGTCGTCCGACTCCTCGACGCCGAGATCGATCGCGACGGGACCGTCGGATATCGTGCGCCGCCCAGCCTCGAGCATTTCGTTCCGGTTCGTGACATTCAGCTTGACCGCGATGCGCGCCCGGCATGCGATGACGGCGGGCTCCGGCATCCCGAGCCGCTGCCCGATATCGGTGTTCCGCATGCCGGTCGCAACCAGTCGCAGAATCCGTTCCTCACGGTCGGACAGCGCACCGCCGACCGTGACGTCGAGGTGCGGCAAGGCCATCGCCACCAGGGCCGCCCGGCTCTCGGTACCTAGGCTGTCCTTGATTTTGCGGTAGTAGCGGCCGACGGTGTGTTCCTCCGCGCCGAGCACCGCCGCGATCGCCCGGTTCGACATCCCCTTCGCGGTCATGGCGAGGAGGTCCTGCTGCAGGTCATCCGCCGCGTTCGCCGGGGCTTCCGCGGAGTCGCCGCGGGGCTCGACGATCCCCAGGCGAATGGCTACGGCCGCTAGTTCCGCGCGATTGTTCGTCCCGAACGTGGTGTGCAGGCGATTGAGATAGACGTTGACCGTACCCGGGGTCAGGCGGCGGATCGCGGCGATCTCCTTGTTGCTCATACCTTCGGCGACCAACTCCAACAGGTGGACATCCCGCTCGGTGGGTGCGTAGCGCTCGAGTATCTCGAGCTCCCGCTCCGACGGCGCGAGCGCTTCACCGGGCCGGTCCGTCGCGGGCGCCAGGAATGCGGCAGCGCGAGCGGTTTCCAGATCCGTCCCCGCGGGCTCGTCGGTGGTCGCTACGGCGAGCCTTGCGTCATGGCGGGACGACGCGCTCGCCGGGTCCGGGGTGGTCGGCCGACTGCGGCCGAGTAGCCGTCGCTGTTCGGCTATCGCGGCGATATCCGATCGACGGCCGTTGGTGCCGAGTTTGACGTGGATTCGTTCGACGCGATAGCGCACGACACCCTCGGATACGCCGGTCGCCCGCGCGATTTTCCTGTCGCTCAGGCCCTGCGCGAGCAGCTCGACAATCGCGGTCTCGAGTTCGGTCAGTCCGCTGGCGCCCAACGATACCGTCCACGGGCTCGGCCGCGTGCGTGGTTGCGACGAGGGCGCCAGCAGTTCCGCCAACCGGCGCGCGGCGGCGGCTTCCCGAACTTCGGGGTCGGCGGCAACGTTGCGAGCCAATTCCCGGGCGGCCTCCCGGAGTCCCTTGGACGCGGTCGCGGGAACCGGGGCGGGATGGGCTCTCTGCGCGCGGGTCGGCCGGAACAGGTGCAGCTGATCGCGATTAGTGACCGCGAGACCTTGGAGTTGGCGCCGCACCACGAAGGTGGGCGCCTCGGCGACCCGATCCCCGAAGCCCGCGTCGAGCGCCAGGAAATGCTGGATCCGGCGCCAGAAATCGGTGAGGGCGCGGTGCTCGGCCACTACGTTTCGGCCGACGATACCGAGCACCCACTCCTCGATGCCGTGCTTGCCGATCTGTCCGATTCGGGCGATAGCAGTCGCACACACCTCGTCGACAATCACCGCTGCACTCGGTTCGCCCACAGCGCGCGCCGACAGGTGAAAAAGCCTGCTGCCGAATCGTTCTCGAACCAGGGCAACGGCTTGTTCCCGATTCCCGTCCGCTATGTGCCGGTCGATCAGTCGGTGAAACCGTTCCGGGGCACCGTGTGCGTCCGGGCTGTCGGGATCGTCGAGAGCCACGGCGACGGGGTCGGGGGAGGGCGCGCGCCGTGCGTTGTCGGCGGCCCTGGCATCGGCGGCGTTGCCGACCGCATGACGTGCCCGGATCGCCGCGTCCAAGTCGTTGCGGCCACGGATGCCGAACTTGGTGTAGATCGACGCGGCCCGCGCCTTCACCGCCCATGGCGTCGTGGCGAGTTCCCGTGCGATGTCCCTGTAGGATTTGCCGCCGGTGAGATGGGCGAGCATCTCGAGGTCGTGGCGGGTCGAGCCGATTCGCGTGAGTTCGAGCAGACCGGCCACGTTCAGATAGGCGGCGCGTATCTCGTCCGGGATTTCTTGCGGGGCGATGTGCCCGAGGGCGGGCGTTTCGATGAGGCCGCGTACCTCGGTGGCGATGGCCGATACCAGGGCGCGCGGTGCGTGCGGCATCGGGCCGTAGCGGACGTAGTCGGCCAGCGACACGGTCGCCGTATGAACGCTGATGTGGGGAGATTCGGCCGGGGTCTCCCGCGGAGATGCGGGAAGGCTGTCCGAGGCTCGCAATCGTTCGACGAGATCCGGGATTTGTTTGATAAAGGTGCTGTGGGCGCGCCTCGCATGCGGTGGTGCGCAGATTACGAGAATGGACCTCACGTTGTATCCGTGCTTCCACAGCAGCCGCGCCGAATTCACCGCATTGCCGCGGGTGTGCGGGGCGTGCGGCTCCTCGAGAATTCTTTCCGAGTCCACTCCGAGCTGCTCCGCGACCGCCCGGAAGCTCTTCGCCTCGGAATCTATTCCCAATTCGTTCGCGACTGCCTCGAACCAGGCGTCCCCGGACTTGCTCCTGTTCCGCGCGAAACCGGAGAAGACAACCGGACAGTCGCCGAGATGCTCCTCCTCGTTGAGGAGGTTGGCGGCGACGGCAGCCGTGCCGATATCCGGGCTTCCGAGCACGACCACGGCGTCGTAGTGGCGGTCGCGCCGGTACGACCAGGTCGGGTCCTGCCGTAGGTAGTCCCAGATCCGGTTCAGATCCGCCATCATCCGGTCGGTGTCCACCCTCAGCCCGCCGAGTTCCTCGAGCCACGCATCGAACGCTTCCGTGCGGGGGGACGCCGCGGGCCGACCCAGGGCGGATTGGGAATGGGGTACGAGTGCGGCTTCCGTGACGGTCGGTTCGGTCGCCGCCGCGGCATCGGCTCGAATGCGAAGTTTGCGCCGGATACGCTGCTGACTCTGCCGTACGGCATTCTCGGTTGTCCCCAGGCTCGCCGCGATCTCTGCCGCGGGCATACCTGTCGACGCCAGCGAGAGCACCTCGGTTTCGCGCTTGGTGAGCAGATAGTTCTTCGGCGTCTCGTCGTGAGCATTCGGCAGACGTTCGCGGCTGGTGCGGTCGGCATGTGGCGTAAACATTTCCGTGGGTACCGGCGTCGTCAGCGGGGCGCCCATGGCCTGCGCCACGTCCTCCAGCTCGGCCCTGTCGGTGATCCCGAGCTTGTCGAGCAGGCGAGCGATCCGGAACCGCATGGCATCGTTCGATATGCCGAGCCGTCGCGCCATGCGCCGGTTCTCGTCATGAATATCGAGACCGCGTCCCGGGTCGCGGGCGCGGGTGAATTCCGCGATCAGGGTCAGTACCTGGACTTCGCTCACCGTGAGTCCGGGGTGGATCGAAGTCGCGGGCGCAAGCCCCATTTCACCGGCTGCCGCAGCCAATTCCGATGGGCTGCCGATGTGGAGCTTGCCATAGATCCTGGACAGGAGCCGATCGACCCCGGCCTCCGAAATGCCCAAATGCTCGGCGAGCCGCGAGGTTTCGGTCACCCGGGCGGCCAGGGCGACCGTCCGGAACTCCGTCTCCGAGAGCTCCGCATAGCGGGTGAACGAGAGGCCGATGACGCGTGCGGCATTCGTCAGATCGGAAAGCTTGTCGATACCGACCCGAGCGTGTATTTCGACGAGCGCCTGCCGCACATCGGACCGGGCGATATGCAGCGCGTCGGCTATCTCCGGTTCAGTCTGCCCGTCGGTAGCCAGTGCGAGGACCCTGCTCTGCGTTTCGGTCAGCCCACGACGGCAATCGACCCTGCGGCCGGATGATCTGACGGCCGCGAGGTCGACCGCGGTCGCGTCCAGGGCCTGCGCGGCCTGCGACAAGGCGGCCCGGCCGGGAATGTTGAGCGTGTCGTAGATATTCATCAGGCGTCTCGCGACGGCCTTGTCCGAGATGCCGAATACCTCCCCGATCTGCGGGTTGGTCTTGCCCGCCGCGGCCAGGCGGATGATTTCGCGCCAATGCTCGGTTCGTGCCCGGTGGTGGACGGCGATCCTGTCGGCGAGGGCCTCGATCGCCGCCCAGGTGCGTGGTGTGGCGGCGTCGTTGTCCGGCGAAGCCAGGAACCGGCTCAGTTCTCGCCGACTGTCGGGAGCGAGGCTACTGAAGCCGCGTTCGACGTCCCGCGGGTGCGCGGCCGAGAGCGCCTGGGCGAGTACAGAATTCCCAGGAACGCCCCGGTCGCCCAGCAGCGCCTGCCGGACCTGCCGCCGCACCGCGGAGTACCTCCTGTGCTCGGCGAGGACATCGGAGGAAATCAGCGTGAGCCACTCATCCGTGCCGCGGTCACCGATCTCGGACCAGCGTTCGGCGGCCACGGCACAGACTTCGGCGGTGAATTCCCGCGCCGCAACGTGTTTGGGCGCGTGTTCCCGTATCCAGCGAGCGACGGTCGAACCATGGTGCTCCTCGAGCAGTTCGGCCGCCCGCGCCCGGCGCCCCCTGCCGACCTGCTGCTCGATCTCCCGCCGGAGCCGGGCATCGCCCGGCCCGAACCGGTCGGCCATGGACCGGTGCATGGCCCTGATGTCGTCTCCCATCCACATCCCGAGCATTTCCAGGCCGCGCACGAATTCGTACGTCGTGTGGTGGTACGGGAGCATGAACGCGATCATCGCCGCGATGAAGTCGTGCTCGGGGACCCCGGGCGGGCGTAGCCAGCGGAAACGGGCGAGCATGCGCGTGGCGGTACCGGAAACCCCGGAGTTCACGGGGATTTCCCGGTCCGCGAGCTCGCGGATGTAGTCGTTGTCGGGGTCCGGGTCGACGTAGACGAATCCCGGTTGCCACGGAAGCTGGACGACATATTCGGAATGGTCGAGCCGATGCGCCTGCTCCGGGGAGGCCAGGCCCTCGTCGCGATAGACCTTGATCGATCGGACACGGCAACGGCCGTCGTCGTCGAACATCCGATGGCCGCGCGCGTCGAGCAGGTACGTGGGTGCCACGTACTCGATGTGCGGGTCGTGTTCTTGCAGCACTGCCGTCAGACGGTCGGCGTCGACGCGACCGTCGGCGAGATAGGGGAGTGCCACATCGGAGCCGAGTTTGCTGACCCGCAACACCTTTCGCTCGGGAAGCGCCGTGTATTCGCGTAGCGACAGCGGCATGCCCATCGCGACGAGGTCACCCGAGGTGGGCGTGAGCCGCGGTGCTCCTCCGACCCGGTCGGGGAACGCCTGCCTACGCCGCAGATACTCGGCGAAGGCCGCGTCGGCCTTCTCGCCCGCTGTCCGAACGTATTCGACAGGGTTGAGGTCCTTCCACGTGATCGGTTCGCCCGGGTGCTTGTCCTCGAGGATCGCCGCACGGACCTTCTCCAGATAGTCGAAGTCCAACCCCAGCTCGTCTGCCTGGCGACGGCGAGATTCCTTGTCGCGGTTCATATATCGAGCGACGCCCTGGTCCAGGGAGGGGCCCAGTACCGCGTCGCCCAACTCGGCGTGGCGAATCATCGCGTTGAGCACGGCCGACATCTGCTCGCGCAGGTTCCCGTCACGCTTCAGCTCGTCCAGCGGCACCGACGGCAGCACCATGCCGCCCCACCGGGGGCGCGCGGAGGCGTCGAACGTCGCGCGGACCTGGTCGTCGGTCGCCTCGGGACACAGGCCCCGGATCACCTCCTCCAGCCGGTCCAGCATCGCCACCGCCGCGGCTTTGGCCTCCGGCTTGTCGTAGAGGTACCGGGCCAGCTCGGATTCCTGGACGCGGTACAGCAGGGCATTGGTGTAGGTGGGCTGGATACGGAGCGATTCGGCCGGGCCGGGTTCTTCCGAATCGAGGTCGATGGCGACGGGGTTGCCGTCGCTCCCGGAGGCCGCCGATCGCGCGGGCCGCCGATCCCCGTCAAATCTCGGTGCCTGCAGTTCCTCGGACCTGCCCGACCGGCTCCACGGTGTCGGAAGCCCGTCGGGGCCGCCGAGATCGATGGCGACGGGTTCGGCGCCGCTACCGCGGTTCTGCCATGGTGTCGACATGTCGGCTGTGCGTGTGGGCCGATCCCACGGGGTGACGCCCGGTCGCGTGGCGGCCAGGGGATCGCGGATAGCGGGATCGCTTCCGAGAGTCGTTGTGGTGCTGCGTGTTCCCTCGCCGTGCGAGGTCCCGACGGGCCGTACCAAGGCGACGGTGATGTTGTCGGTTTCCCGACGGTCCTTGGCGTACTGGATGATTCCGTCCGACGTCCGGAGCAGGTCGCCGTCGGACTGTGCCAGTTGCTGCCGGACGCAGGCGGCGAACGAACCTGGATCGTCGTGGACGTTGAAGGCGCCGTCGGATCCCAGCGCCACAACCCAATCGCCGGTGAGGTTTTCACGGACGATGAGTTCCGGCTCTCGCCATTCGAGAGCCCGGCCCAGGGCGCGCACGGGACCCGCCTGCTTCCGCATCGCCTTGATCTCGCCCGGAGTTATGTCCGGATAGCGCCGCAGCATGTCCCGGACGGCGGGCTCCTCCTCGAACAGGCGCTCGGAATCTCCGCTGTCGAGGTGGATCAGATGCGCCTCGGAGTCGCCGACCGACACACTGACCACCTTGTCCGGCGTCACCAGCGCGAGCACGATCGTGCACTCGGGAGGATATTGGGTGGTGAGGTACTTCTCCGTCACCAATGCCAGGACTGCCCGATAGGCGGCTCGGACGGCACGTCGGACCGTGTCCTCGGGGTCCGGGCGGCCGCCTTGGTCCACCCGCGCGGCCTCCTCGGCCAGGACGGCGCACGCCGCGGTGACGGCGGCTTCGGAGGCCTCGTCGCTGTGGTCCTGGCTGGAAACCCCGTCGGCCACCGCGGCCAGGGTCCACTGTTCGCCGTGGACCCGTGCGGTCTCGATCGCGAGGAAGTCCTCGTTGACCTTGTGCCGCTGACCGGGCTGACCGCCGATGTCGGTGATGCCCGCGGCGCCGTTCCGCTCGACGGGGTGATGGTGGCGCCAAGTGGCCGCCTCGGGCGCCGCGACCGTGTCGCCGGGGCCTCGAGGTTCGCCCAGCATCGCCGCGATATTGCGTACCGCACGATCGGCCATGCCGTAGCTCTCGCCGGCCTGCTCCACCCGGCGCTGTCGATCGGCCGCCGCCGCGAGCGCCGCGGCGGCCGTGTCGCGAGACCGGGTGGCGGTCAACAGCTCGGAGACCGCGCGGAAGTGGTCGACCAAGAATGCGAGGCGATCCGGGCCCATCGGCACGGTATTCGGTTGCTCCGCGAAGGCCAGCAGCTCCTCCAGCCACTCCGACCTGTCACGCAGCGCGTCGTAGCGCCGCGTGGCCTCGGTGAGCAGTTGCTGATCGTTCGAACTTTCCGGATCGGCGCCTTCGCTCGCGGTCGCCATCTCCGCGAAGACCGCCCCGGCTACGGTCCGCAGCCGCTCCGTCTCCCCGGGACGGAGATGGTCCGCGGGCCAGATCCGGCCCGCTGTATCCGGGCGCGCGGGCACGGGCCGCCCCGCGACGTCGGCGACGTCGGCGAGAGCGACTCCCAGCCGAATTTCCGCGGAGGTCTGCCGGGCCCGCAGGACGTCCGCGGTCCCTTCGCGCGATCCCCGCTCGTGCGCGGCGGTCGCCTGCGCGAGTTCGTCCGCCCAGGCCAACCATGTCGACACCGTGTGCGCGAACTGTTCCAGTGCCCGCAGCCGGTCCTCGGCCATCTGCGTATCCGGTCGGCGCCGTGCGGCGATCAGTTCATCGATGAGAGCCGGTGCGTGTGCCAGCGCCTGATTCTCCGAAACCGACCCCGCGGCAACCACTCTCGCGGCGACGGCATCCCGCAGCGCCTGCAGACCCGCGCCGGGGTCGGACTCGTCGGGACCGAGATCTATGGCGACGGTGTCGGGGCTCTCGGATCGGTTCGACTCCGATGTCCGGCGCCCGTCCATCGCCACTTCCGTGCCGATGGAATGCCTTGCATCCGCGGTGCCGTACTCGTCGGCGAACGCTGTCCGGATCTTTTCCTCGGCCTCGGCCAGGTATTTCTCTACGAGGCGGGTCGGGATCCCCAGCTGCCCGGCCGCCTGGTCGACCGACAGCTCGTTCCAGCGGACCAGAACCACCGCGCGTTTGGCCAGCTCGGGATTCTCGAGGTCCGACAACGCTCTGTCGAACTTGTCGGCGAATTCCACATTGGTCAGTGGAGACTCGCCCTTCTGTTTGATATCGCCCTGGCCGGGCCTGCCCTCCGCCGGTGCATCTTTCGATATCTGTTTGAGCAGCGGAAGGATGTTGATCACCTGCGCGCGGGTGAGATTCAGTGCCGAGCTGATCTCGTCGACGCCGGGTGTGCTGGTGCCGACGCTGTTCGCGCGAACGTACTGATCCACTGCCGCGAGAATGTTTTGCCCATGCGGCGTGACCTCCGAATAGCGCAGCGCCAGGCGTGTCCTGATAACCGAGTAATGAGCCGCCATCAGGGCGGCCGGAAAGAAGCTGCCGGGCGGTACGAAATTTCGGGTGGCCAGCACGATCGCCAACGCTGCCCGTTGTGCGTACTCGTTGCGATGTTCGGCCGGAATGGACCGGCGGCCAGCGACCTCGTATGCGAGCTGTACGTATCCTTCGGTTATCTTCTTTCTGATGTTCTTTTCCTCTTCGGAACCCGGCCGGGTGGCGATCAGATCCCAGAAGTACCGCTCTTCCTCGAGATTACGCTCCCCGATATCCGTGCGCGAATAGTAGGTCAGCAGCGCCGAGACGAGGGTGTCGTTGGATGTGTCGAGCGCATCTCGGATTCTCCGGAGGTCTTCCACCCCGGGTTTGAGATCATTCTCTGCAGCTCCGACCCAGGCGACAGATTTTCCAATTCTGGCGGCCAGCTCGACCGGTGTGATTCCCCGATAGATTCGTACGCTCTGAATCCAATCCTGGATGGAATCGCAGTCGGTGGGGTGAGGAACGGATGGGCTGTCGAGATCCGGAAGATGATGTAGTCCCCATGCGGTATCGACCTCACTCCACCTACCGGCGCGATGCAGGGCGCGCCGGTAGATCCGCGTCACGGTGAGATCGAGCGGATCCCGCACTCCGGCCTCCAGGCTCTGGACCGCACCGGCCGAGATGCCGAACATAGTCCCGGCTTCCGGCGAGGAAAGCCGGTTCACGCGCCGGAAGTGCCGCATGTACTCGCCGAGAGATTCGGAGTCGAGCGGGCTGGGATAGCGAATCATGCTTCTCGGCAGATAGGAGTAACACTCGGCGACCTCGTCGTATACCACATCCTCTTCGGTGGCTGTGGCCGCGAGTAATGCGGCGACATCCTCTCGTGCAATTTCGCTGTCTGTCGATTCCCAGCGGGAGACGGTATTCTTCCCCTTCTCCAATCGGCTGGCGAGCTGTGCGCGCTGGAGATGCTGGGATGTTCGGCGGAACTTCACATACTCGCCGATGCGGTGATATCCCTCCGGATATGCGGGCGAGCCATCGGCGGTAATCAACGCCGGGTAGATACGCGCCGCATCGAGGTATACCGCACGCGCGCCGGGTATCCGGCGCAGGGCTGCCCGGATTTGCCGGATCTCGAGGTCGCGCTCGCCGCGCTCCGCCGCCTCCCACGTGCCCGGCACGGCGCCCACCAGCCTGTCCATCCGGGCCGGTGTCGTCGCCAGGAAATGTCGCAACTCGATGGTCCAGAGTGCCGCGTTCCCGTCGGGTCGCGGTATGCGTCCTACCGGAAGCGCGTCCTCGCGGTTCCGGCCGATTCCGGCATCGTCCAGCCAGCGGTGCAACTGCGCCGGCTCGAGGAAATTCATCTCCGCGTAATCTTCGAGGCTCTGGACCGGTCGACCGGACCTGCGGTCACGCCGTCGCCGGTACCATTCCAGGAACTCGTTCTTGCCACTGGACAGCGCGGTCCAGGGAAGGTCACCATTTCTTTCGGCGGCCGCCGCGAGCTGGGCGCGAGACCCACGGCCATACACCTTCCGAGCATTTTCCAGGTGTTTTTTCACGGTCTCCGGGGCGACGCCGAGGATTTCCGCGATCTCCTGGTTGGGTCGGCCCGCACCGGCCAGCGCCAGGATCTCCAGCTGGCGGACCGTCGGTTTCACTCTCGGTTCCTCGCCGCGGTGCGGGGCTCGCCTCGACGCCGGGTGGTCCCGCGCGGTAGACGTCGGCTCTCGCGGTGGCGCGGCGACAGGCAAGATGCCGTCCGGTTCGGCGGCCGATACCAGGTGCCACCGCGATCCCGGCCCGTAGATGGCGCGCAGATTGTCCAGATGCTTCTCCACGGTCCGCACCGAGATGCCGAGGAACGCCGCGATCTCCGGATTCGTCCGCCTGGTGGCGACCAGATTGAGTATCTCCCGCTGGCGGACCGTCAGCGCCGGACGAGGTTGTGCGGACTCGTCCGGACCGGCGAGGTCGATGGCGACGGGATCGGGTCCGGGCCGAGGTTCCGCCGGAGGCCGTTGCCAGTATTCGACGGAGTGTTCGACGGTACTCCTGGTCGCGGTAAAGGTAAGACGCCTGACGGCAATCGTGCTTTCTGTGACGACCACCTGAGTTCCCCGCCCGCCTTCACGATCCGCCGCTTGTTCGCGCTCGGACCATTCCGGCAGGTTTGCCGCGGATCCCGGTGCGAGGTCGTTGGTGACGGTAAGGAGGAGTTTGTGATCGTCACCTGATCCGGACAGGGCGGTTTCGAAGACTTCCCGAGGCTCGAGCCCGTATTCCTCGGCCTTGTTGTGCAGGTGCTTCTTGGCATTGGTGAGAAGTTCGCTGACAGCGCGCTCGATAGGAGCGGTTTCGTCACGGGTGCGCCAGGGGTGTTGCTCTAGGCGGCGCAGATTTTCGACAAGGGCTTTACGAGCCGCTCCGACCTCTTGGACGTACGGTGGGTCGTCGTCGTCGAGGTCGCCGTACATCTCCAGTGCGCGCGCCTCATCCAACTCGTTGGAAGATGCGGTGACCGGCTCTCGGGCGGCGTGTTCGACGGGGCCGGGTGTTGGGTCGAGATGCCAGTTGACTTCGACGTGGCTGTGATCGCCGGTGGAGTCGAGGAGCCGGATGTGCAGTCGGTTGTCCGTGAGTTCGACGGTGAGGGTAATGGTTCCCACTCCCCATCGGACGGACGCGGCGACCGCGTCGGCGATGTCGCTCACGTACCCGGAGGACGACCAGCCTTCCAGCAGGGTGGTGAGTCGTCGCGCCACGAGGTGGGCCTCGGCTGGGTCGCGTGCGGCGAGGTCGCGGAGGCGGATCTGTGGCGAACCGGTGTTGGTCTGATCAGGCGTCTCGGGATCGTCGGAGTCGTCCAGTGAGATCGCGACCGGGTCGGTGCCCCGGTGATCGCTGGCGGGTGTGTGCTGGGTGGGCGGCGTCTGTCGGAAGGCGGCTCGGACGAGTGGGACCGCCTCGTCGGCGATGCGCTGAGCCTCCTCGGGCGAGATCGCCAGGCGCCGGGCGACCCGCGTCATCGGAAGCTCTTCGAGGAAATGCAGTAGCACAACCTGCACCGCGAGTTCGGCGTCGGGATTGTCCGCCAGCGCCTTCCGAAGGATGGCCGAATACTTTTTCGATAGCGGCTGGCCTGCGGACCAGCGCTGTTCGATAATCGCACGCGCCCGAGCGACCTGCGCGAGATCGAGGTCGACTGCCTGCGCGATCTCCGTGTCGGAGATACTGTCCGGCTCGCCATTGCGCCTGATGTATGTATCGACTCGCACGGCCAGTTTCCGGGTGCTCTCATCCAGATCCGGGAACCGGCGCGCGAAATAGTCGTCGAGGCAGGAATAGCGGGCTGTCGACCACGCCAGGTCGGAAAAGTCGCCGACTGGGGCGAAGTTCACTATCGCGGTCTTTATGTTGTTCGCGGCCAGCTCTATGAGGTCTTGGCGATGCGTGTCGGATTCCGCCCAGCCGGGAGCGACCACGGCTGGAATCCATGAATAATGTTCTCGGTAGATCCGCTCCTGCAGCTCCCATTGCTCTCGGGAGCCTGGTTCGGTGGCGACCAACTGCCAGAACAAGTGCTGTATCGCCGGATCGGCTGCCTTCGTGTCGGGGCGCACGTAGAAGCGCTTCAGCGCTTCGACGATAAAGTCACCGGGTAGACCGAGTTCGGTTCGCAAAGTCCGTAGCACTACAACCCGTGGTTTGTTGAAACCGCGCTCCATTCGGGAAACCGTCGGAGCTGTCGTCCCCGCGTATCGTGCGAATCTATCTTGAGTAATGTCGAAATATCGCCGCAACTCTCTGAGCCACTCGTGTATATACGTCGAATGGCGGGGGTCCGGCAGCTCGGTCGGAGCCGGCGGTTCTGCCGGAAACAATTGGCGCAGCTTGTCGCGCCGCCCAGGTTCCGCCGCTGAATTCGATCGGTCGTCCAGCACGGTGACAGTCATCGCGACCATCTCGGCTCGTGTCTTCGCGTCGAGCAGTCCGCGAATATCCCGGAAGTACTCTCCGATGGCCCCTGTGGTCTTGTCGACCATCTCCCCTATTTCTCGGTCGCTCCTGCCTTCCGCTGCGAGTTCGAGCAATGCCTTATCCCTCGGGGTGAGGAACTTCAACGCGGTGGTCGGTCCGGGAGCTTCGAAAATGCCATTGCGGATCACGAAAGCTACCATGGCGACTCGGTTGCCGCCTACTCCGAGAGCCTTCGCGACCAGCCTCAATTGTCTTTCGACTGTTCTGGGTGGTAGCTGTTTGGCTTTCTCTATCCTCTTATCGGTCCACCCCGCGGCGATCAACTGCAGCAGCTCGATATGATCGGAAGGTAATGCGGCATTATGGTGAGGAGGGGCCGGGTCGTTCGGAAAGTCTACAAAACCGGCCCTTGTCGCAACGTCCAACAGGTCGGTCCGAAATTCGACGCCGAGTTTGTCCGCGACCTGTAGCCAACGTGTCGTGACATCGTGCACGGAAATTCCCCAGGCAGCCGCGATATCGGCATCGCTCTTGCCCGCCGTGGCCATGCGGAACAGTTCTTTCTGTCCCTCCGTCAGAGCCTTGTACCGCCTATCGGGTAGGTCGACCGCACTCGTTCCATGGCCTTCTCCGAACCAGTGGCCCGCTGCACGCAGTGCCGCATCGCGGACGTCCAGGTTCAGCTGCTGAGCGATCGTCGTGAATTGCTCGGAGACATCCTGTGCGGTTATTCCCCAGCGTTCCGCGACTTCCGCGTCGGACTTGCCCTGTGCGGCCAGGCGGAGCAGTTCGACCTGGAGCCCGCTCGGCTGCCCGGCCGAACCGGCGGCAGTCTCGGAGGGGTGACTCCGCATGGCCGCGATCGCAAGTACGTATGCCTGGACGGCGGCCCACAATGGGCGGTCTCGAGCGGCGAGATTGCCGGAGGGCACAGGTTGTGCCGCACCGTGACGACGTTGGTCGGGGCCGAAGCGGTTGATGTTCGCCCGCTGGCCTGCCGCGATCGCGCTCATGGCGCGCCGCAGTTCCGACGTCGTAGCCTCTGCCAGGGGGCGCCGGAGTTCCTCGGCGCCTCCGGACTCCGCGAATGCCTGCTGAATGCGGTCCCGGAAGCGGGCGAATTCGGCATGCTTGGGCATGAGGTTACGGGCGACGAAGACAATCCATTTCTCAACGTCGCGGTCGGGGATCTGAGCGAAACGATCCACGCTCGTTTCGAACGCTTCGTCGGCAATCTCCTGGGCCACACGGGGCTCGGTGAAGGCGGTCGATATCCACCGAAACACCTTGTCGCCGAACTGGTTCCGTAGCACCTCGATCGCCTCGTCGCGGCGCCCCTGCGCGAGGTAACGGTCGATCAGTTGGCGCAGCACTGTTCTGGGCACGGGTGCCGCTCGACGCTCGCCGGAGGATTCGGATTGCCCGTCCTCGGACTCGCCCAGGTCGACCGGAACGGGAGCGGCCGCCCGCTCCCTGGACCCGATGCGCTGTCGGGGCGGCGCGGCTCGGGGAGGTTGTGTTGTGTTCGCCGGATCGGCCCGCTGCGCCGCTTCCTCCAGTCGGTCCAATTCGTCGAGTACGAAACCGGAGTCGGGGTTCAGGTACGCGACTTGCTGTTTCGCGTAGGCGGTGCGGGCGGCGGCGGGCTTCGCGCGCCATGCCGCGGCCAGGGACGCGGCCGGGCCCCTGTCCGCGAGGCTCGGGCCGGATTCGGTCGCGGCCGGGATCGAGCCGCGATAGTTCGCCCGCACCAGGGCGTTACGTTGTCCGGCTTCGGTCACCACCTGGGCGTGCGGGATGCGGCGCAGCAGGGCCTGCAGGACGTAGGCGGGGTGTGTGGGGTCGGTCGGAGCACTCCTGCCGAAGGCGTTGTTCGACTCGGCCATCGCCTCCACCGGATTGAATATTCTGAGGCTTCGCAGATTGCGTTCGTAGGCATCCGGTCCGGCTTTTTCGACCGCGAGTATTCGGTTGAGTACATCGTCGTCGAGCCATCTCCGCCATGCGCGGTATACGACCTCGGGCGCGATCCGGCCGACGTTTTCGTATTCTTCGGTATTTTTCCCCGCGGCAACCGCGCGGTCATTCCTTCCCGATACCCCGGCTTGCCGTAGCCATACATCGAAATCCGTGCGAGTCTCGAACCGACTCAACCACGATTCGAAGGTCGCGCGCAGGCGTGCTTCCTCATCGTTCGTCAGGTTCTTCCTGTCGGCGCTGTACGCGTTGAGCTGTCCCAGCCACTCATCGAACTCCGTGTCCGGTGACAGCTGACCGGACTTTTTGAATCCGATGAAGTGTTCGTACAGGAAACCGAAACCCCGTGTCTTCTTCGAGTTGTCGAGATCGTTTCTACCGGAGTCGTTCGGGAGATGGGCGATCGGTGATTTTTCGTCCTTGTCTTTCCAGCTGCCATCCCTTCGCGGGTCGGGTATAGATCGCTCTTTCTCATCGCCTTTCCAAGTAGTTTCGTTCCGCGGGTTCGCGACCGGTGAATCGTCGCTCCTGTCCTTCCAGGCGGTCTTGGCTTCCAGGTTCGCGATCGGCGACCGGTTGTACAGGTTGTTCCGGAGCGCGTGATCTTGCAGGTGGCCCATCTCATGACTGATGGCGTCGTACGCCGGATCGCCGGTCGGGGCATTCAGGCGACCCGCCCGCACCGCACTCCGCATGGACCGCTGGAATTCCTCGGGATCACCGAAGAGATTCTCGTTCAGCACCATGCAGGTCGGGGTCGTCTCGCCGATGCCGTCGGGGGACCAGATGCAGGCACCGATCTTGCCGCCCATGGGAGCGAGGAGTACCACGTCGAGCTTGATCGAAGGGTCTGCGGCGAAACCATCGGCGATCGCATTCCTGATCGACAGCGCCGTATCGATGGAGATCCCCGGTTTGTCCAGCCCGAGCACCTCGACCCCGTACGTCTCGAACAACTGCCGGGCGATGGCCTGCTTGGTATCTCGATCCGCGGCTGTCGGATCAGAGGTAGTGCGAGCGCCGCTCCGCTCGGCCGAGGACGGCGGCTGCCGAGTCGTCGGATCGGTGGTGTTCCGCACCGCGATCGCCTGTGCGGCCCACCCCAACAAATTGATCTGGGCGTCGGTGAGGTCGTCGGGAGACCGGGAGTTCAGCGTTTCGCTCACGAGTCGCCGGACGGCCGGATTGAGCAGATTGAAGCTGTCGGGCAGGACCTTGCTTCGTGCCATGCCGAGCAGCCAGTCGCCGACATCCACGCTCGGGTCGACCTGCCAACCACCGGCCGTCGCGGCGGCGATCGTGGCGCGGGCGACCGCGTGCGCCAAGACTTGAACCTGTGTGGGTGGCGTGCCGCGGTCCGTGCCCCAGAGCACGGTGCACAGGCCCTGGGCGGTGGCGGGGCCGTAATGGCGGTCCAGTGTCTGGGCGGCGGCCCGGTCGCCCTGCTGGGCGAGCCGCACCGTCTCGGTGCGGTCGGCGGCCGACCACAGGTCGAACGGAATGCCGGAGGTCGGTGTGGCCGCGAGAGCCTGCTGGGCGGTCTGAACGTGCCCGACCACGTCGGCGACCGCCTGGGCGATGGACCGGGTGGCGGCCTGGCCCTGCTCGGCGCCGAGCTGATGGCGTTGCCGCAGCGCGGTACCGGCCTCGGTGACGACTCGACGCTGCGCCGGGTCGAGTTGGTCGAGACTGGCGTCCAACAGATTTCGCGCGGTCGTGCGCAGGTGGTCGGTGACGTCGGTGCCGATGGGGATCCCGTGGGTCTCGACCGCCTCGAATACCGCCTGCTGGACGGCCTGCGCCACCGGCAGCAGCGGCGCGGCCGCCTGCCCGCCCGGTGCGTCCAGCAGTTGCAGTAGCTGGCGCAGGACGCTGTCGCCGTGCTCGTCCCGCAGGTGGGGGGTGGCCGGTGGGTTACCGGAGGCCAGGGGGGCGGCCGCCCCGGCGGCGAGCCCGGCCGCCGTCGGTACGGGGACGCCGTCGACGGTGACGGTGGCGTGCTGGGACTGCTGGGTTTGCCCTGCCGGATCACCGGGCGGGGCGTTGGCCGGGTTGGCGCGCCGCATCGAGCGCTCCTGGTACGCGCGGTCGGCGGCCTCCTTCTGCAGTTCGGGGGTCACCTCGCGGATCCGGTCCGCGGCCGCTTCGAGGTTCGTTTCGGCGGCAGCGGCCTTCGCCCGCGCGGCCTCGTCGACGGTATGAGCCGGTGGTGTCCCGTCCGGTGGATGGTGGGCCGCTCCGGAGTTCCCGGCGGTGGCCTCGGCGTGGTCGGCCACCGCGGCCCGGTAGTGGGTGATGGCGACCTGTGCCTGGTGGTTCGGCATGTCGGTGTAGAGGCGGTCGCTGACCGCGACATTGAAGCAGTAGCTGCCGTTGCGGCCGTTGCGACCGGCGCGCGCGGCCCATTGGTGATCCTCGTCCGGGTTGCGCGCCGAGCGGCCCAGCATCTGGGCGTGCACCCCGCCCAGGGCGTTGACCTCGTCGGTGATCGAGACGTCGAAGCCGCGGCCCAGCATGCCCGTGCCGACTGTCACCCGGCCTCGCTCGCCCGCCCCGTCCTTGACCGACAGCAGGTTTTCCTCGGCCGCGTTGTTGTCGCGATGCTCGGCGAACCAGCGGCCGTGGATGGCGTCGTGTTCGATTCCCGCCTTCGTCAGCATCAGCGAGAAATTCCTCGCGATGTCGTTGGTGGGGCTGATCACCAGGACCGGACGTCCTTCGGCCTGGAGCTTCAGCACCTGCGCCACGGCGTCCTTCAGTTTTTCCGGCCCGGTGAGGAAAATTCGGTCCTGCTCGCCGGTCAGTTTCGATCTGGCGAAGTCCTCCACCTTTGCCAGCCCGCCCTCGACCGGAAAATTCTCCTTGATTTCGGCGGCGGTCCGTTCCAGCGTGCCGGACATCAGGTTCAACCGCCGATAATCGCCGAATACATCCTCGACGGTGACCTGTTTCGAGCCCTTCCCATCGGAGTACACGTCGACGCCGAACATCGCCTCGACCATCTTGTGGCGACCACCGAACCAGCGGCTCTCGGTGCCGACCTTCGGATCGCTGCGCGGTTTCCCGTATTCGTCGAGGATCTGGATCTTTCCATCGAATATCTGGAAGTCCCGATTCAACTTCACCCGGCCGGCCTTGACGTCCATGAACGCGCGGGCCATCTCGGTTTCCTCCGACGACAGCGCTCGACCGGACCGCTGTTCCCACAGCCGTCCGGCCTTCTCGAGGCTCCCTTCCGGGTCGGCGCGCAGGTTCGCCGATGTCAGCTCCCGCTCTTTCAGTATCCCGCGCATGAAATCGCGGACCCGATATACCTCGGCCGCCTCCACGTCCGATGCGACCTCACGTTGCCCATCGGACTGGTAATGAACCGTCTGGTTGTGCACCAGCACCGCGTCGGCCTCGTCGATCGTCGCGGTGTTCCCCGGTGGGGGCTGGTCGAACAGCTGGGCCGTCGCCCGTTCGTCGTAGGTCATGTAATAGACCGTGGGGACATCCGGCTCGGCCGGTGGATTGTGGGTGTCCCAGCGGGCGGCCTCGTAACCGAGATCGCGAAACATCGGCGCGAACTGCCGGATTCCCTCGTTGGCCAAGGTCTCGGTCGTGGTGATCACATGGTGCACCCGTTCCCGTCGGCTATCGGAGAGCTGCACCGGCTCCCCGCGCGACAACTGCCGCAGCGAGTCCATCGCACCGACGATCGACTTTCCCTGCCCCGTGCCCATCTGGCGCATGTACCCGTGCTCACCGAGCAAGACCGCCTCGTTCTGGTTCCAGCGCGGCGTCAAACCGGTGGCCTCGCGCACGGTATCGACGCACCACAGCAGCGACGCCAGGTCGTCGCCGCTTTCGATCCCCTGCCTGCGTTGCGTCCACGAGGCGCCCGCGAACTCCTCGCTCCGCAGGCGGTACACGATCTGCACTGCTTTCGCTGTCGTCTTGAACCGCGTCAGCTGCTCGGGCGTGAGATCCGCCCTGACCTTCGGGTCCGCGGACGGCAGCATGGCCAGCAGATCCTTTGCCAGCGCCGACGCGGCGTCATTGCGCGCGGATACGGCCTCCTGATAGGCGGTTCGGCACTCGGCCAGATCCTCCTGAGCCCGGCTGAGCTGACCGGACAGCTCGTGCGCCTCCGCCACATCGACGGCCTGCTCCTGCAGTTTCAGCTCGGCATGCGTGTCCTGCACACGCTCGTTCGCCTCTTGGATCCGCTGCCGATGGTGTTCCCAGACCAGCTCGTTCTGACGCTGCTCCGCCGAAACGGGGCGTCCTGCCTTGTCCCCCTTCGGTACCTCCGCGCCGGCGGGTTCGGTCTTCACCGGGCTCGCGCTGTCGTCCACAGGCACGTGCGGCGGGGCCGGGCCCTCGGCGGACGATATCCTTCCGGCGGCCTCGTCGGTATTCGTCGGGTTCTTTTGTGCGACACCGTTTTCAGTGCGCCCTTGGTCGGGGCCGTGGGCCGTGGCTCCGGCCTTGTCGGGCTGCCCGGCCCCGGTTTTCGCTGGTTCGACAGCCGGGGGGCGTTCCGACGCGGCGACTTTCGGCGCCGAGACGGCGGGCGGGCGATTCCCGCTTGCGGCGGCGGGCGGTTCCGCGGGCGGACCGGTGCGTGGTGCGGGGGCCCGCGGCGCGTTGCCGCCCGTGGGCTGTGCGGCCGGTTGCTGCCGTACCGGCGCGCCCGATCCTTCTCCCGTGCCGCTGGGCTGTCCGGGTGTGCCGCGCGGCGGCGCGGGCGCGTCGGGACCGGCGACCGTCATCACCGGTCCGGCGTTCTGATCGGCCGCTTCGACGCCCTCACGGTGCCCGGCGGGAGCCGGTTCGGAGACCGCGGGCGGGGTATCCGCGCCCGTCGTACTGTGTTGCGCGGGAGTGTTGTCGGTGTCGGCTGCCGCCGGGGCTAGCTGCGCCGCTTCGTCTTTCGCTGCAGGAGGCCGCGCCGCGGGACCGGCTTCCGCATCGGCCGCGCCGCTTCGGCGTTCCGGAGGCGATTGCGCGGCGGTCTGGTCGCCGGGCCGGGCGGGCGCCTGCTCGCCGTCGGCGGAGGGCGGTCGCCCCGCACCCCCGCCCTCCGCGACGGGCGGTCCCGCGGCGCCAGCTTTCACGGCGCCCGCGCGCCCCTGTCCCGCGGCACCGACCGGATCGGAGCCGTCGAGGCGCGGCTTGTCCGCAGCACCCGGATTCTCCTGTTCCGCAGAAGACTTCGGGGCGGGACGTGGCACGCCGAGATCGGCACGCCCGCCATCGTCCCCGGCGGACTCGGGCGAGGGCGGCCGGGCAGCGCCCACCTCGTCACCCACCGGTCGCGGTTTGCCCGCGCCGACCGCGGGCTCCGCCGCACCGGTGGCCGGTCGGGGCCCGTCCGAACCCCCGGCAGGCGGCGGGGTGGCGTCACCGACGGCCGCGGAATCCGGTTGTGCGGCAGGAGCGTTCTGCGGCCCGGGGGCCTCCGGGGACGCCGACTCCTGTGTCCCGGTGATCGGCGCCCCGAGCGGGTTGACGGGGGCCGCCACGGCGGGGAAGGAGTAGTTCTTGACGAAATTGACGTTGTCGACCACCACGCCCGGCACATTTGTGGGCTGCCAGTCCGTGCTGTTGTTCCCCACGGTGAAGGGCTGCTCCGGCGGTGGTTTGTACTGTTTCGGCGGCGACACATCAGGTGGACGATTGCCCGCGCCGGCATCCGCCGCCGGTTCCGCAACCGCGTCCGGCGACGGTGAGGTCTTCGTCGGCTTCGGTACCGGGTCCGCGGTGGTGTTGACGCCGAATTTGCTCTCGGGGGTCTTGACCGGGTTGAGGTTGTCCACCGAAATCTTCGGCATGCCCGCGGGCTGCCAATCGCGGCTGTTGTTGACCGCCGGGGCCGGACGCGAGGCATCGGCCTGCTGGTTCGCCTGCTGCATCCGCGAGACGAGCTGGTTGATCTGCTGCTGGGCGACGGCGGGGTCGGCAGGATCGAAATCCCTGGTGGTGAGGCCGTGCGTCGCCAGCGCATCGAAGAGCGCGGCATCGGAAGCCTCTGGTTTCGCAGCGGGTTTCGGCGATTCCCCGGTCGGCACGGAAACCGGTGTGGCCGCGCGGATGTCGCGGGCCGCGTAGCCGCCGGCGATGACGGCGCCACCGACGAGGCCGGGCAGCATGCCCTCGGTAAAGGCCTTGGCGGTGAACGCCTCTCCGGTCAACCCGAGCGAGACCGCGGTGCCCGCGACGGCGCCCCCGAGCCCGCCGAGACCGCCGATGGCGGCGGTTCCGGCGAGCTGCACGCCGATCCGGGCCCCGTTGCTCTCGCGGCTGGCGGCGTACGCCCCGACCTTGGGGCCGAGCCAGCGTGCGGACAGCACGCCTACGAGGCCACCGGCCGCACCGGCGGCCGTCGCCACACCCGCGGCCTTCCCGTCGATCTCCTTGCGATTGCCCTCGAGAACCTGAATGCCCTGTCCGATGACGTTCAGCCCGCCGCCCTGGAGCATGCCGATCGCCATACCGTGGCCGACCAATACGATCCCGCCGCGTTCGGCCGCCAGCTGGGCGATGCGTCCGGCCAGCAGTTGCAGGGCCTTCTTCCAGGCGTTCTCGATTGCGGTTCGCGCGGCCAAGCGCTGGATATGGGCCTCCAGCGCGCCCCCGAACGCGAACATCAGTGCGCAGCGCAACAGCGCGATGGACAGGATCACCAGGATGCCGATGATGGTGATCTTCATCAATTCGACGGTATTGGCGTACTTGTACAGTCCCCTGGCGAGGCTGTCGTAATAGCTGGCCTGTTTGCGGAAGCGATCGGCGAACTGCTCGTGCTTCTTGCTGACGGCGGCGGCCACCTCGCCGCGCGCCTCGCTGGGCATGCGGGCCTTGTGCTCGTGGAACTGGGCCTTCTTACGGCTCTCTTCGGCCCGGTCCGACCAGCCGTCGGCGAGCCGGCGCAGCTCGTCCTCTCCGCCCGCCGGGAAGCGCCCTGCCGCGCATGCCACCACCGTCTCGGGCAGCCACGGCGGCAATATCAAACTCATCGGCGCTCGAACCCGTCAACGCCCGCCCGGCGAGAAGACCGGCGCCTCACCTTGTCCCGTGCCATCGATGTCAGGCCGGGGTGTCTTCCTTGCCGGCGCGGAAGAGTGCCCGAATGTCGTGAAAGCTGGGTGCGTCCGGAGTGATGTCGGTGTAGTCGGGCAGATCGTCGAGATCGGCATCGACAGGCGCGGTAAGAGCCTCGGCCTGGTGTTGTGCTTGGTGTGCCGCGGTTCGAACGGCCTCCACGATCGACCGACTCAACTGGTCCGGACTGTGGCGCAGAGCCGCCGGGGTGAGCCGCAGATCGGTGAGCACGCCGGCGGCGTCGACGGTCACCTCCACCGAGCTATCCGGTGAAACGGCTTGTGTGCGAGAGGTTTCGACCTGCTTGTACACCTCGGTCAGCCGGGCCTGCTGCCGTTCGAACGCATCGAGGAGGTGGTCGAGTTGGTTGCGCATGCCGTTGTTCGCCGAGCGTAGGCCCTCACGCTCCCATCGATCCATGACGCCCCTAACACCTCGAAATCACCGGCGAACCGAAACACTCGCGGGGGACCTCGAATCTACCGAGGAAGGTGGCCGGGGGTGGGGATAGTCCTTACTGCTGGTGGGAAGGTCGTGGCTCCCGGGCCGGACCGGGGCCTGCGACATCATCACGAGTGTGCGGTGCAGAACCTTCGCCGGACCACTGGCTCGGGCGCCCCTCGATTCCACCGCGGCGAACGCTTCGGTCAGCGCCCGCGCGGGGACGAAGACACCCTGTTCGAAGCAGTCGTCACCGAGTTGGGCACGCCATCGCTTGTAGCCGCCGACCACCTGGGCCAGTGTCTCGCCCTGCGCGCCGTGCACTCGCAGATACTCGGTGATCAGGGCGCGCTGCGCCTCCTTACGCGCGCGGAACCCGCCCGTGAGGTCGACGGCGGCACCCAGCTCCCGCAGTATCGTCGTGTACATGGGGCGGTGCGGGGGAGCGTCCTGCACGGTCGCCGGGCGCTTGTCGGCCAGCAGCCCGGGATTGACCGCGGCGGTACGAGCCAGCACGATCCAGGGCGCTGCGATCTTCGATGCCGTTGCCGCGCCGCGGTTCTCGAGGGCGTGCAGCGTATTCGTCACCTCGGTGATCTCGATCCCGCGCAGGACCGCGGGGCACCGCGCCAGCACGGTGTCGACGGCATCGGCGATGTCCTGAACAGTGCTCGCCTCGATACCCGCCGACTCGAACCCGACGATGTTCAGGCCGTGCCGGGCGGCCATCTCCCGGGCGATCCTCATCGCCTCGGCGTCGGTCGGCTTGTTCGTCCGGGGCGGTGACACCCGTGGTTTCGAGCGGCGGCCGGGACGGTCTCGCCGCGGCTCGTCCGGCTTCTTCCCGCCGGGCGGGCGGTTCGGCGCCTGCGGCGGCGACACCCGCGGCGGTGTTTCGTTCGCGGGGGTGGGCGCCGGGGCCGGTGGCCTGGACCACGGCGTGCCCGACTTGTTCTGGGACCACGGCGATTCCGCCGCCGAACGACCGGCGGGTGCGCGCCCGTCCGCGGTCGACGGCGCGTTCGGCCGCTTGCCCGCCGGGGAGTGCTGTTGTCTCGCGGGATCTCCGGTCGTGGACGGCGTCTGTGACGCGGCGTCCGGAGGTAGGCCCTCGGCCCGATCGCCGGGAGCGTCGGTGTCGGGAGCCTCCGAATTCGACGGGTCGTCCGACCGGCCGGGATTCGGCGACTGCTGGGCAGCGGGACCGGGGTCCGTGTTGCGGCCGGAGTCGGCGGCGGGGACGGAGCCTGGAGGGTTCGTGGACTCCGGACGCGGGTTCGGTTCGCTTGCCGGGCGCTCGGAGGCGCTCGGCTGCGGTGTGGGATCGCCTGTGGGATCGGGGTATTCGGACGGTTCCGGTCGCGGCGCAGGATCCGCGAACGGGTTCGAGGTGGGCGGTGCCGCGCTGTCACGAGCGAGGGGGATCGCGTCCCGGACGTGCTGCCCGCCGCCGCGATCCTGGTTCTCGAACTCATCGGCCGACTTGGCCAGGTTGGCGCTCATCGCCCGCAGCTCTGCGACGAGGTCTTCCAGACCTTCCAGGCCGCGTTCGGAATCCGGTTCGTAACTCTTCGCGAATGTTTCGCCCAGTTCGTCGTCGCCCCAGCAGCGACCCTCGGTGGCGATGATCGTTCGCATCTCCCGCAGCATCTGTTCGGTCTCGTCGGCTTGCTGCTTCAATTCCGCTGCGGAGGCACGTAATTCGGCCGGGTCGACCGACAGGGAGTCGCTCACAAAGCCCCTCGGGTAGCGTCGCGCGGCGTGCGGAGATAATGGCACCGACCGGATCCGGGTTCGATTGTGGTCCACCGGGGGAGTCGGCTGTCCGCGCTGATAATCCCAGTCGTGGGAATACCGCGCCCGCGGACAACGCGCTGAGCGTTCCCACGCCCGGGAACATTCGATAATCAGCGCATGTCGATGCTGTCTACCCGGGTGAGAGCGTCGACAGTGTCCGTCCGGGTGAGAGCGAGGCGCCGATGAGCCCCAAGGTACTGGGGGATCTGGATCCGCTTCCGGGCTGCGCACCCGAGGGGTTGAAGGCATGGTTCGACAAGGGCGAGATGATTATCAAGGCCCAGACCCACGATCTGGGTTCCGGCACACCCTCCAAGGCTCCCAACCTGCGTGAGCGGTTGAGTAAGGAGGGAATTACCAAGCCCGAGGACCGGTCGGAGATGGTCGACAAGTACGGCGACCACAAGGACGAGATAGAGAAGGCCACGAAGGGCATCCACGACAAGGACGACGACATCGCCCTCCGTACCGACGGGATCGGCGAGGTCGTTACGAACGCCTACAGCGCCATCGGCACCTCGGTGAAGGAGCTCAACGGGAAGATCCAGGCCGCCCATGACGTCAAGAAGGAGGACGTGCTCGACAGCGAGGGAAAGCCGGCGAAGGATGAGAACGGCAACCCCAAGCAGAAATTGCCCCAGTGGATGGTCGACAAACTTTTCAACGGTCTCTGGGAGACGTTGGACACGACCTACAAGAACGTCAGCGGGATCACGGACAAAGTAGCGGCCGAGGCGGTCAAAATCCGCAAAGAAGCTCCGGAAGTGCCGCCTGTGGGTAATGGCAACACCGGTGGCGGTGTGGGTGGTACCGGCGGCGGGGGCGGCACCGGCGGCGGGGGAGCGACTCCGGTGTCGGCGCAGGATTACGGCGGTGGTATCGGTGGCGGCGCGCCGAGCGGCGACCTGAAGTCCGGACAGGCCCACGAGACCGCGATGGCCATGATCGACTATCTCGTCAAAGAGCACAAATTCACGCCGGCGCAAGCAGCGGGCATCGTCGCGAATGCCTGGCACGAGTCGAAGTTCAATCTCAATGCCGGCGGCGACCTTCGGAATGGTCAACCGACAGCCCACGGCCTGTTCCAGTGGCGTTTCGATCGGCACACCGGATTCAAGAACCACGCGGCCAACTCGGAGTATGGCGAGGGCGACTGGCGAACCCATCTCGATTACATGGTCAAGGAACTGCGCGGCGGAGGGTATCAGCAGGCCAATAACATCGTGAACGCGAACCCGGACAACCCCAGTGCCGTGGCAGCGGGTTTCGACCATCACTATGAGAAGAGCGCCGGATTGAGTACCGGCAGTCGGAAGGCGGATGCGATCGAACTGCTGAAGTCCTACAACAGCAAGTCCGCGAACGTCGCCGTCTAGGTGCGGGTGCCATTATCATTCCGGAAACCGGAAGGAATTGATATGGCGCGCTCAACGGTGATTCGTCTCTTCGGACTGGCGCTGGGCGTCGCACTGATCGCGGGGTGCGCCGCCGACCCGCCGAAACCGGCTGACACCAGCGGTAACACGGTATCCGCCACACCGCCGCCGCCCGCCCCCGGAGCGCTGCCGCGCATCGCGATCCTGGCCACCGGCGGCACCATCGCGGGCAAGTCCACGCCGGGTGCGGGCGTCGGGTACACCGCGGGCCAGGCCAGCGCGCAGGATCTGGTCGACGCCGTGCCCGGGATCGACAAGATCGCGACACTGCAGCCCGAGCAGATCGCCAATGTCGGCAGTCAGGATATGACCGAGGAGATCTGGCTGACCCTGGCCCGCCGGATCAACCAGCTCTTCGCCGACAATGCCGCGGACGGGGTGGTGGTCACGCACGGCACCGACACCATCGAGGAGACCGCGTTCTTCCTCGACAATGTCGTCGGCGGCGATAAGCCGGTCGTGCTCGCGGGGGCCATGCGACCGGCCACCGCGCTGAGCGCCACCCCGCCCGGTGTCCCGGCTGTAGTCACCGTACAGTGTTCGCAAGTTCCGTTCGATCCCGCGACCGAACAGCGCCGTACGGGCCTGATCTGGGAAGATGTCCGCAGCCCGACGAGGTGAGTTGGGGACGAAGGAGCGGCACGTGCGATACGTCGACCTCGACGCGACAGTGGGCGAGCTGACCGGGGTCATCAGCCCCACGGAGTACCTGAACCGACTGCCCTCGTTCGTCGAGAAGCTCCCCGAGGGGGCCCGATCGTTCGCGACCGACGCGGAGCACTACGACTTCTACGGCAAGCGATGTGTGAAGGACCTGAAACTCGAGTCCGTCGAAATATGCGGCGGCGACATCGAACTCCGGTTTCGGCACAACTGCTGGAAGCACGAGGAAGATCTGCACATTCGGTATGTGGGCGTCTCCGGCTTCGACATCGACGCTCCCGGCGGCGAGTGGCGCAACCTCGGTGGCGTGATCTTGGACGAGGTGCTGCCCGGCGCGGTCGGCTGCACGCACGAGATCGCCTTCCGCCCGGGAACACTCACGGTGACCTGTCGCGACCTGACGGCCACCTGGGTGGAGGCCGACTGCCCCGAGAAGCCCCGGCCGAGCTGAGCTGATCGGTGCGCCCGGCACCGATGAGTTTCGGATGCCCGAGTCGTCTACCCGATATGAGGAGACTGATCTACCCGTTCGGTGTATCCCTGGACGGCTACGTCAACGACCGCGACGGCACCATCGACTGGACCGATCCGGACGACGAACTGCACCAGTTTCACAACGACCGCTTCCGCGCGCACGAGATCTCACTGCACGGGCGGCGCATGTACGAGCTGATGGCCGAGTACTGGCCGCACGTGCGCGAGGACGCGCCGCCCATCGAGCGTGAGTTCGGCAGGCTGTGGACGGAGAAGCCGAAGGTCGTCTTCTCCCGCACTCTCGCCGAGGTCCACTGGAACAGCACGCTGGTCAGCGAGAACGCGGTCGAGGAGGTCCGCCGGCTCAAGGCCGAGGGCGACGGCGTCATGGAGGTCGGCGGCGCGATCCTCGCGGCCTCCCTGATACCGCACGGGCTCATCGACGAGTACCACATGTTCGTGTGCCCCGTGGTGCTCGGCGGCGGCACGCCGATGTTCCCGCCGCTGGACAAGCGCATTCCGGTCCGGCTCGCCGAGACGCGGCAGTTCAAGACCGCGGTGCTGCTGCGGTATGTCGCGGACTGAGGGAGAAGTAGTCCGACTGCCGTGACTGCGTCGTCGCGGCCAATATGCGGGCCACCTCCTCGCTCCCGTCGGCGAGCGGCGCCACCGTCACCCGGACCGCCTGGGGGTGCCTGCCCCGGGTGTCGGTGCAGAACGGGCCGCCGGGCGCGACGCGAATACCGTTGGCCGCCAAATGAACCAGTGTCGTCCGTTCGTCGGAGACCGGCACCCAGACGTTGAGCCCCTCGCCGTCGCCGACCGGCGCTCCGTGGCGGCGCAGGGCGTCGACGAAGGTGCGGCGGCGGATGCGGTACTGCTCGCGGGCGTTGTCGACCGCGCGGGTGGCGGTGTCGTCGCGCAGCAGTTCGTAGAGCAGTCGCTGCAGGATCCGCGGCGTCCACCCCGGCCCCAGCATGCGCGTGGCCACGACCCGGTCGATCACCTCCTCCGGCCCGGACAGCGCCGCGATCCGCAGGTCGGGGCCGTGTGATTTGGAGTAGCTGCGCACGTGCAGCACCTGATCCGGCAGCCACCGGCCGATGCTCAGGTCCGCGGTCGGCACGATGCGCCCCGAGTGGTCGTCCTCGACGATCATGCAGCGATGTTCACTGCGGCGCAGGATGTCCGCCAGCTCCCGGATCCGCTCGGCGGTCATCGAAGCGCCGGTGGGATTCTGCGCCCGGGGCTGGATGATCGCGGCGGCGGGGGCCAGGGCGAGGGCCCGCTCGAAATCGTCGGGAAGTATGCCGTGCTCGTCCATCGCCACCGGAACAGGTTGCGCGCCAATGGATTCCAGATAGTCCAGGAAGTGCGGAAAGGTCGGGTTCTCCACGATCACCCGGTCGCCGTAGCGGACCACGGCGCGCAGCCCGCGTGCGACCGCGTCCATCGCCCCGTCGACCACCGTGAGCCCGCCCGAGGTGGTCGGCCAGTCGGCCTGCAGCAGCCGCCCGAGTTCGGGGACCACGGGGGCCTGGTGATAGTCCGTGGGCTCGGCGCTGAGCGCGACGTGCGCGAGCAGCGGTCCCAGTTCGGGCAGCAAGGTCGGATCCGGTGTGCCCAGCGACAGATCCAGCCGGGCGTCCCCGGTATCGGTGACCATCCGCGCGGTGCGCGCCGGGGCGGGGCGGTGCTCCGAGGCCGCGGGCTCGGCGACGAAAGTGCCACTGCGGCCGCGTGATACGACCAGACCTGCCTGCGCGAGCGCCTTCCACCCGTGACTCACAGTCGCCGGGCTCACGCCCAGCTGACCCGACAGCTCCCGCACCGTCGGCAGCCGGTCCCCGGGCCGCAGCTCGCCGCTGCGGATCATCCGGGCGATGGCGCCCGCGATGCCTGCGGGGGTCGGGTCATCGATCTGTATCGGTCTGCTCATTTCCGCCTCGGGAATCGGTGTAGCAGGTTTACACTTCCGGCACTCGCTGAAATATTCAGGAAATGTTCACCATGCAGAATAACAAAATCGAGCGAGGCAGGAGATCTACTGGTGACCACGATCAAGGCAGCCATCACCCAGGCCACATGGACCGGCGACAAGGAGTCCATGCTGGCCAAGCATGAGAAGTTCGTCGAGACAGCCGCCGCCGCGGGCGTGCAGGTGATCTGCTTCCAGGAGCTGTTCTACGGGCCGTATTTCGGAAACGTTCAGGACAAGAAGTACTACGAGTACGCCGAATCCGTCCCCGGGCCGACCACGGAGCGCTTTGCGGAGCTGGCACGCAGGCACAACATGGTGATCGTGCTGCCGGTGTACGAGGAGGAGCAGCCGGGCGTCCTGTACAACACCGCCGCGGTGATCGACGCCGATGGCAGCTACCTGGGCAAATACCGCAAGCATCATATCCCGCACCTGCCGAGCTTCTGGGAGAAGTTCTACTTCCGGCCCGGCAATCTCGGCTATCCGGTGTTCGACACCGCGGCGGGCAAGGTCGGCGTCTACATCTGCTACGACCGGCACTTCCCGGAGGGCTGGCGCGCGCTGGGCCTCGGCGGCGCGGAGCTGGTGTTCAACCCGTCGGCGACGAAACCCGGTCTGTCCAACCGTCTCTGGGAGCTGGAGCAGCCCGCCGCGGCGGCCGCCAACCAGTACTTCATCGCCGCCAACAACCGGATCGGCACGGAGACCGACGAATTCGGCGACGCGGCCGTGACCTTCTACGGCAGTTCTTATTTCGTGGATCCGCGCGGCAACTACGTCGGCGAGGTCGCCTCCACCGGCACCGAGGAGTTGGTCGTCCGCGAGATCGACCTGGGCGTGGTCCGCGAGGTGCGCGGCGACTGGCAGTTCTACCGCGATCGCCGCCCGGACTCCTACGACTCCATCGTCGCCCCCTGATCGACAGAAGGAAACGCGCAGTATGGCAACAACTTTGATCACCGGGGGCACGGTCGTCTCGTCGACCGGCAGGGGCGCCGCCGACATCCTCATCGACGGCGAGCGCATCGTCGCACTGCTGGAGCCCGGCTCCACCGTGCTCGGCGCGAACCTGGCCGAGACCGCCGACACCGTCATCGACGCCACCGGCAAATACGTCGTCCCCGGCGGCATCGACGCGCACACTCACATGTCGATGCCGTTCGGGGGCACTACGGCCGCAGACGATTTCGAGACCGGGACCCGGGCCGCGGCCTGGGGCGGCACGACCACGATCATCGACTTCGCGGTGCAGAAGTTCGGCGAGCGCCTACAGGACAGCCTGCAGACCTGGCACGAGATGGCGGCGGGGCAGTGCGCGATCGACTACGGCTTCCACCAGATCGTCGGCGACGTCGACAAGGCCTCGCTGCGGGCGCTGCGGGACCTGCCCGGCGAGGGCATCACCAGCTTCAAACTGTTCATGGCCTATCCGGGCGTGTTCTACAGCGACGACGCGCAGATCCTGCGGGCCATGCAGGTCGGCGCCGACACCGGCCTGATGACGATGATGCACGCCGAGAACGGGCCCGCCATCGACGTGCTGGTGAGCCAGCTGCTCGAGCAGGGCAAGACCGATCCGTACTACCACGGTATCGCGCGGGCCTGGCAGCTCGAGGAGGAGGCGACGCACCGCGCGATCATGCTCGCCGATCTGACCGGCGCCCCACTGTATGTCGTGCACGTATCCGCGAAACAGGCCGTGGCGCAGCTTGCTTCGGCGCGCGATCGCGGGCGCAACGTCTTCGGCGAGACCTGCCCGCAGTATCTGTACCTGTCGCTGGAGGATCAACTCGGCGCGCCGGGGTTCGAGGGCGCCAAGTGGGTGTGCTCGACGCCGCTGCGGTCCAAGCACGAGCACCATCAGGACTATATGTGGCAGGCGTTGCGCACCAACGACGTTCAGATGGTCGCCACCGACCACTGTCCCTTCTGCATGAAGGGGCAGAAGGATATGGGCGTCGGTGACTTCTCCAAGATTCCCAACGGCATCGGCTCGGTGGAGCACCGCATGGACCTGATGTACCAGGGCGTGGTGGACGGCAAGATCACCCTGGAGCGGTGGGTCGAGATCACCTCCACGACTCCGGCGCGGATGTTCGGGCTGTACGGCCGCAAGGGCGTGCTCGCGCCCGGCGCCGACGCCGACGTCGTGGTCTACGACCCGGTCGGGCACACCTCCATCGGGCTGGGCAAGACCCATCACATGAACATGGACCACTCCGCCTGGGAGGGCTACGAGATCGACGGCCGCGTCGACACGGTGCTCTCGCGGGGGAAGGTCGTCGTCGGCGGAGGCGAGTATCTCGGCCGCAAGGGCGACGGGCGGTTCGTCCGCCGCGATCCCTGCCAGTACCTGATCTAGGAGACACGCATGCAATTCGGAGCGGTGCTGCAGTGCGACCCGCCCTCGGCGCGCACGGTGCAGCTGGCGAAACTCGCTGAGGCACACGGTTTCAGCCACGTGTGGACCTTCGACTCGCACGTGCTGTGGCAGGAGCCGTACGTGCTCTACAGCCGAATCCTGAACGAGACCAAGCGGATCACGGTCGGGCCCATGGTGACCAATCCCGCGACCCGGGACTGGGCGGTGACCGCCTCCACCTACGCGACCCTGAACGAGGCGTACGGCAATCGCACCATTTGCGGGATCGGCCGGGGCGATTCGGCCGTGCGCGTGGGCGGCGGCAGACCGACGTCCCTGGCGACGCTGCGCGAATCCATCAGGGTAATAAAGGAATTGGCAAACTCGCGGCCGGTGGAGGTGGGCGACCGTGTGCTGCAGTTCCCGTGGAGCATCGGCTCGACGCTCGACGTGTGGGTGGCCGCCTACGGTCCGAAAGCCTTGGCGCTCACCGGCGAAGTGGCCGACGGGTTCATCCTGCAGCTGGCCGACCTCGATATCGCCGAGTGGATGATCCGCACGGTGAAGGATGCGGCCGCCGCGGCGGGACGCGATCCGGACGCGGTGAAAATCTGTGTCGCGGCACCGATGTACGTCGGCACGGACCTGAAACACATGCGCGACCAGTGCCGCTGGTTCGGCGGCATGGTCGGCAACCACGTCGCCGACATCGTCGCCCGCTACGGCGCCGAGGGCGGTATCCCGCAGGCCCTGACCGACTACATCGCCGACCGCGAAGGTTACGACTACAACCAACACGGCCGAGCCGGAAACACCCACGCCGACTTCGTCTCCGACGACATAGTCGACCGCTTCTGCCTCCTCGGCGCCCCCGAGGACCACATCGCCAAGCTGCGCCGCCTGGCCGACCTGGGCGTCGACCAGTTCGCGGGCTACCTGCAACACGACAACAAGGAAGAAACCCTACGCGTCTACGGCGAAACCATCATCCCCCAACTGGCACCGTCGATCACGGCAACGAAGGGCACGCTATGAGTGACCACACACCTCGCTCCGCAGCCACCTCCCCTCGTCCCTCCGGCGCCGCCTCACCAAGTTTTTCCGGCACGCTTTTCGCCGGAATCGAGAGGGGGACAGGTACTTCCGTTCACGTCGCTGAGAGAGGAGCAGCATGACTAGCACGCAGATCGATCTGGACGCACGCGCGTATGAGCTGGATCGCGCACACGTCTTTCATTCCTGGTCGGCGCAGGGGGCGTTGGATCCTCTGGTCATCGCGGGTGGCAGCGGGACCCGGGTGTGGGACCATGCCGGGCGCGAGTACCTCGACTTCGCCAGTCAGATGGTGAATGTCAATGTGGGACACCAGCATCCGGCGGTGACAGCGGCGATCGCCGCCCAGGCCGCGCAGCTGACCACCATCGCCCCCGCGACCGCCAACCTGGCGAGAGGTGAAGCCGCGCAGCGGATCACCGCGCTCGCGCCGGAGGGGTTCGACAAGGTCTTCTTCACCAACGGTGGCGCCGACGCCAACGAGAACGCCATCCGGATGGCGCGCCTGCACACCGGGCGGGACAAGGTCCTGTCGACTTACCGCTCCTACCACGGCAATACGGGTGCCGCGGTGGTCGCAACCGGCGACTGGCGGCGCATGCCGAACGAGTACGCGCGCGGGCACGTCCACTTCTTCGGGCCGTACCTCTACCGCAGCGAGTTCTGGTCGGAATCGCCCGAGCAGGAGTGCGAGCGCGCCCTGCACCACCTGGCGCGCGTGGTGCAATGTGAAGGGCCGCAACGGATCGCGGCGATCCTGCTGGAGAGCGTGCCGGGCACCGCGGGCATTCTGGTGCCGCCGCCGGGCTATCTGGCCGGTGTCCGCGAGATCGCCGACCGCTACGGCATCGTGCTGATTCTCGACGAGGTGATGTCCGGATTCGGTCGCACCGGACGCTGGTTCGCCTTCGAGGGCCACGATGTGGTGCCCGACTTGATCACCTTCGCCAAGGGCGTCAACTCCGGCTACGTGCCGGTCGGCGGCGTCATCGTATCCGACGCTGTGGCAAGGACTTTCGATGACCAGGTGTTCCCCGGCGGCCTCACCTACAGCGGGCACCCGCTGGCGTGCGCCTCGATCGTGGCCGCGCTCGACGCGATGGCGGAGGAACGGATCGTCGAGAACGCCGAGCGCATCGGGCGGGAGGCGATCGGCCCGGCGCTCGCGGCCCTGGCCCGGGACTTCCCGGTGATCGGCGAGGTCCGCGGCGAGGGGGTGTTCTGGGCCCTCGAGCTGGTGGTCGACCGCGACACCCGCGAACCCGTGCCCGCGGCCGCCATGGCGCGAATCAAATCCGGGCTGGTGGCCCGCGGCGTGCTGCCGTTCGGGGCCGACAACCGCATTCACGTGGTGCCGCCGTGCGTGGTGACCGCCGCCGAGGTCGACACCGCGATGCGCGCGTTCCGCGACGTACTGACCGCACTGTGATCGAAGATGCTGTGAAGGAGAGTGAGACGACGATGACGTCGACGACCACCGACATTCTGGACCACTGGGTCGACGGCAAGCCCTGGTCGGGCGAATCCGACCGTGTCGCACCGGTTTTCGACCCCGCACTGGGCACGCGGCAGCGCTCGGTGCGGATGGCGAGCGCGACCGATGTCAGCGCGGCGGTGGCCTCCGCCGCCGCGGCCCTGCCCGCCTGGCGCGAGGCCTCGGTCGCCACCCGCAGCCGCTTCCTGCTGACCTTCCGGGAACTGCTCAACGCCCGCAAGGACGAGCTGGCGCGGATCCTCACCGCCGAGCACGGCAAGGTGCTCAGCGACGCCGCGGGTGAGATCGCCCGCGGCCTCGAGGTGGTCGAATTCGCCCTGTCCATGCCGCATCTGACCAAGGGTGAGTTCAGCCAGAACGCCTCCACCGGCGTGGACGTGTACTCGGTGCGGGAACCGGTCGGGGTGGTCGGGATCATCACCCCCTTCAACTTCCCGGCCATGGTGCCGCTGTGGTTCTTCCCGATCGCGATCGCGGCCGGGAACACGGTGGTGCTGAAGCCGAGCGAGAAGGATCCGTCGGCCTCGAATTGGCTTGCGGCCCTTGCCATCGAAGCGGGCCTCCCGGCCGGTGTGCTGAACGTGGTGCACGGCGACAAGGAAGCGGTCGACGCCCTGCTGGTGCACCCGGACGTGGCCGCGATCTCGTTCGTCGGCTCGACCCCCATCGCGCGCTACGTCTACCAGACCGCCGCCGCGCACGACAAGCGCGTGCAGGCGCTGGGCGGCGCGAAGAACCATATGCTGGTGCTGCCCGACGCGGACCTGGATCTGGCCGCCGACGCCGCCGTGAACGCCGGGTTCGGTTCGGCGGGGGAGCGGTGCATGGCGGTGAGCGTGGTGCTGGCGGTGGACTCCGTCGCCGACGAACTGGTCGCGAAGATCGCCGAACGCATGGGCGGCCTGCGCACCGGCGACGGCCGTCGCGGCTGCGACATGGGTCCGCTGATCACCCGCGCGCACCGCGACACAGTGGCCGGATACCTCGACGTTGCCGCCCGCGATGGCGCGGACGTCGTGGTCGACGGGCGTGCCGTGCAGCCGGATGGCGCCGCGGACGGATTCTGGCTGGGCCCCACTCTGATCGACAACGTCTCGACCGGCTCGCAGGTGTATCGCGACGAGATCTTCGGCCCCGTGCTGTCGGTGGTGCGGGTCGGCGGTTTCGAGCAGGGCGTGGAATTGATCAACGCGTCACCGTACGGCAACGGCGTCGCCATCTTCACCAATGACGGTGGCGCTGCACGACGGTTCCAACGGCAGGTGACCGTCGGGATGATCGGCGTCAACGTGCCCATTCCGGTTCCGGTGGCCTATCACAGTTTCGGCGGATGGAAGGCGTCGATCTTCGGCGATGCCAAGGCCTACGGGCCCGCGGGCTTCGCATTCTTCACCCGCGAGAAGGCCGTGACGTCGCGCTGGCTGGACCCCAGCCACGGCGGCATCAATCTCGGATTCCCGCAGAACAGTTAGAGAACAAGGAAATTCGATGACAGAAACCCAGGTCCGGGAGCCCGCGGGCACACCCGAAAGTTCGGTGCTGGTCAACAGCGATCTGTTGCCCACCACCAAGGAAACCGCAGTCTGGCGCACCTGGGACCTCTTCTGTCTCTGGATGACCTCGGCGCACAGCATCGGTAGTTACGGGTTCGCCGTCGGCATGCTCGCACTGGGCATGACCGGCTGGCAGACCATGCTGGCGCTGTTCGCCGGGGTCCTGCTGCTCTGGCTGGGCAGCAACCTCATCGGCGTCGCGGGCCAGCGGGTGGGTGTGCCGTTCCCGGTCTTCGCCCGCGGCGCCTTCGGGGTGTTCGGCGCCAATATCCCGGCGCTGCTCCGGGCGCTGGTGGCGGTGTTCTGGTACGGCATCCAGACCTATCTGGCCTCCACCGCGATCATCGTCCTGCTGCTGCGGGTCGCTCCCGGGCTGGAGTCCTGGACCACCTCGACCTTCCTGGGATTGTCTGCGCTGGGCTGGATTTCGTTCCTGGCGCTGTGGACGGTGCAGCTGCTGATCATCACCTACGGCATGGACGTCGTGCGCAAGGCGTCGGATTTCGCGGGCCCGGTGGTATGGATCGGCATGATCGCGCTGGCCGTCTGGATTCTCGGAAAGGCCGACTGGAGCATCGATTTCGGTGCGCGCAGCGGTGCGGCGCTGAGCGGCGGGCAGACCGTGTCGGCGTTCATCGGTGTGGCGTTCCTGATGGTGGCGTTCATGGCCGGGCCGTTGGTCAACTACGCCGACTTCGCTCGCTTCTCGCCGAGCAAGCAGGCGATCCTGCGGGGCAATGCGTGGGGCATCCCGTTCAACGAGACCGCGTTCGTGGTGATTTCGATCGTGATCTCGCTGGCGACGCTGAAGGTGTACGGCGAGATCCTCTCGGACCCGGTCGAACTCGTCGCTCACGTGGAGAGCGATACGATCGTCATCATCGCCGCGGCGCTGTTCGCGATCGCCACCGTCGGCATCAACGTGGTGCTGAACTTCGTCTCGCCGTCCTACGACATCTCCAATGCCGCGCCGAAATATATCTCCTTCCGTACCGGCGGCATCATCACGGCGGTGCTGTCCATCCTGGTGATGCCATGGAAGCTGTGGGCCAACCAGGATTTCATCGTCAACTTCCTCGGCGGCGTCGGCGCGCTCATGGGCCCTGTCTTCGGCATCCTCGTCGTCGACTACTACCTGGTGCGACGTCGCCGCACGGAGGTCTCCGAGCTGTATTCGGCTGTCCCGCAAGGCAGTTACTACTACACCCGCGGCTTCAACCCGCGTGCGCTCATCGCCCTGCTGATCTCGGGCGTGGTCGGTGTGGCGGTAGCCCTGGTCCCGGATTCCCAGTCGGTGACCGCACTGTCCTGGCCCGCGGGCGCCCTCCTCGGCGCAGGAATCATGTACGCCCTGAGCACGGGTCGCCGCGCCCCGGAGCAGTGAGCCCAGGCCCCCGGTCATCCCGGGGTATGGAGGTCGGGTTCTCGTCGTTCCGGGTATTGAGGTCCGGCCCCGTCGTCCCGGGTATTGAGGTCCGGCCTTCGTCATCCCGGCGGAGCCGGGACCCGGTCCCACATTCGCGCAGATCAGACGTCGAATACGGACTTGGTGGTCGCCTGCATGACGCACCGGTTGGAGAAGGTGCCGTAGTCGGCCAAGGGGGCGCCGTGCCAGGTGCCGCCGATGGTGGCGACGAGCGGGTCGAAATTCTGCGGGCAGATGGCCGGATCGGGGACGTCGGTCAGCGCCCGGAGGTTCCCGTTCGCCGCCTCCAGTTCAGCACAGGCCAGTTCCGCCCGGGGATGGTTGCCGCCGACCGCGGGCCCACAGGTCAGAGTCGCGATTCTGACACCGAGATGTGTTGCCTCCGGGGCGATCTCACGAACGGTGAGCACAAGCGCCGAGGGTGCGGGCGAGTCGGTGTAGGCCCGCGCCGGTGCCGCCCCCAGCGCCAGCTCCACCGCCGCGATCGCGACGAATGCCGCCTGACCCGGCGATGCGCGGGTGAACGTCTTCCGCATGGCGCGACCGTAGCCCGCGGGATGCGTCGTGGTCCACGCCTATCGACCGTGCTGCCCGTATCGCCGCGATGCCACAGCGGCGGCGGCACTCGTGGATCCCCGCGCGGAGCGCTGGAGTTCCCGGTCACGCTTGACTTCGAGTGCCCTCCAGGTTGAACACTGTGTTCCATGGCCTCGATCAACGCATCACCCGCCGCCGGACATTCGTCCGTGCCGAGGGGAGAATCATCATGACCGTCCACGGCAAGGTCGTCGTCGTCACCGGGGCCAGCAGCGGAATCGGCGAAGCCACAGCGCGCCACCTCGCCGCTCGCGGCGCGGCCGTCGTCCTCGGAGCCCGCCGCACCGACCGGCTGGACCGGGTGGTCGCCGATCTCGATGTCGACGGCTGGTCGGCAATGGTCGACGTGAACGTCAAGGGCATCCTGCACGGGATCGCCGCGGCCCTGCCGGTCTTGCGCCGTCAGGGCAGTGGCCACCTCGTCACCGTCGTCTCGACCTCGGGCCTGAAAATCGTTCCCGCGCAAGCGGTGTACGCCGGGACCAAGAACGCGGTGCGCACGCTCCTGGAGGGGCTGCGGCAGGAGAGCACCGACGGGATGTTGCGAACCACGTCGATCTCCCCGGGTTATGTCCGCACCGAACTCATCGACCACGCCGTCGACGATCCGGCCGTGCGCGAACAGGCCAGGCGGAATATGGCCGATCTCGGTATCGATCCCGCGGCCGTGGCCCGGGCGATCGCCTTCGTCATCGACCAGCCCGAGGATGTGGAAATCGGCGACCTGACGATCCGCCCGACCCGTCAGGGCTGAGCCGCCCGCTCACCGATGCGCGGCGAGCACGGCCGCGAAACCTTCTCGCACGTCCTCGACGAAATACTCGGGAACCTCCAGCGACGGGAAGTGTCCCCCGAATTCGGGCGCCCGCCAAGTGACGATCTGCCGGAACCGCTCCTGAGCCCAAGGGCGCGGGCACTTCTCGATATCGCGGGGATACACGCTGAGCGCCGACGGGACGTCGACCCGGAGTTCGGGGTCGAGCGAATTGTGGCTTTCGTAGTAGATGCGCGCGGCCGACGCGCCGGTCGCCGTCAGCCAGTACAGGGTGACGTTGTCGAGAAACCGGTCTCGGGAAATAGTCTCGAACGGGCTGTCCCCGGTATCCGTCCATTCGGCGAACTTGTCGAGAATCCAGGCGAGCAGCCCGACCGGTGAGTCCACGAGCGAGTAGCCGATGGTCTGCGGCCGGGCCGCCTGCTGCTTCGCGAACGCCGAGTGGCGGGTATGCCAGAAGGCACGGCTTTCCTCGGTCCAGCGGCGCTCGGTGGCGGTCAGCCCCTCCGTCGTCAACCCGGGCGGCGCCTGCGGGGTCAAATTGTGGACGCCGAGCACGTGTTCCGGGTACCTGCCGCCGAGGATTGTGGTGATCACGCCGCCCCAGTCGCCGCCGTGGGCCGCGAACTCGCGGTAGCCGAGCCTGTCCATCAGTTCCACCCACGCGGCCGCGATCGTTTCGATGCCCCATCCGGTGGTGGTCGGCTTGTCGCTGTAACCGAAGCCGGGCAGCGACGGGGCCACGACGTGGAACGCCGGAGCGTCGGCGTCCCTCGGATTCGCCAGTTCGTCTATGACGTCGACGAATTCGGCGACGCTGCCCGGCCAGCCGTGCGTCATGATCAGCGGAATGGCGTCCGGCCGCGCCGATGGGCGGTGCAGGAAGTGGATTCCCAGACCATCGATGGTCGTGCGGAACTGGCCGATCCTGTCGAGGCGCTTTTCGAACGCTCGCCAGTCGTATTCGGTGCGCCAGTAGTGCACGAGCTCGATGAGGTCGGCGAGGGGAACGCCCTGATCCCAGCGTCGGGGGCCGGGCGCGGCGCCATGAACCGTCTCGACTTCCGGCAGTCGCGCCGCGGCCAATCGCGCCCGCAGATCGTCGAGGTCGGCGTCGGTCGCGTGGGCTTCGAATGCCTGCACGTCATCGGTAGGTCGGTCCATGGTATGTGCTCCTGATCTCTGCGGAACCGGCTTTGACAGTTCAGAACCGGCTAAGATGGTTCTAACACGCGACCGTGCCGATATGCAACCAGCTAAGGTGGTTCCATGAGCGCTGGGTTTCCCGACTTCCGCCTGGGCGCCGTGCTGGCGACGAGCTTCACGGGGACGCTGTCGGAGCGTCATGGCAACGCCGTGGAGCGCATCCCCACGCCGCAGCGGCTCGTCGACTGGCTGGCGGTGTACGGCCTCGCCGTGGACTCCTGCACTCCCGCCCAGCTCGAACTCGCTCGGGAGCTGCGGGAGGCGATTCACTCCGCCGCGACGGCCGCCGCGGTCGGGGACCCGCTCCCGGCGGCGGCCGTCCGGGTCATCAACGACCGCAGCATCGCGGGGCGAGCGGCGGCCGTCCTGTCGCACGAGGGCGATCGGCGGTGGCGGCTCGGCTCGGATTCCTCCGTGGAGGACGCCTTGGGCGTCATCGCCGCCGACGCGATCAGCATCATCGCCGGCGAACGCGACGGGAAATTGGCGCTGTGTGCATCGCCGACTTGCCGGGCCGCCTTCTTCGACACCAGCCAGAGCCGCACCCGCAGATGGTGCGATATGAACACGTGCGGGAACAAGCAGAAGAAGGCCCGTTTCAACGCCACCCGGCGCGAGCAGCCGGCCTCGGCGAAATAGCTACGGAGAGAGGGTTATTCGTCGAGCCAGGTGTCTATCTGCTCGAGGGTTGTGGCGGTGTGGAGGGGGAGGCCGTCGGCGAGGTCGAGCAGGCGCCATTCGTGCGGTGGGCGTGGGTCGCGCACGAGTTGATAACCGGCGCGGCGCGATCGGAGCATCAGCCGCCGGACGCGCATCGATTCCGGGTCGGGCGGGACCGGCCGCAGGTGCCGGTTCACTGTCCGAATCCGAAATGCGGAACATCCGCTGGCACCAACCTTTTCGCGTCGATGAGACGTTTCTTCGCGTATCTCTTGGCGGGGCAGATGGTGAGCGGGCAATCGCGGTGAACCTGCATCACCGCGTGGGATTCTTCGACGGTCCAGCTGTGGTCGGGCGGCGGTGCCTCATGGTTGGCCAGGACCGGATGCAGTTGGGGCAACAATGGTTGTGCTCCTTTGGGTTATCCATCGAGATCGCTACTCGCGCAATGGTTTCGGGGACTCCCGTTCCGGGATTCGGGTATACATAGAACACACCGAGAAGCGTTGCTGTGCAACACTCGGGAGCGAATGTCCGAGGAAAAATTCACGCGGTTCGAGTAGCGCGTGAATTCCTGTTCGAGTAACAACGCGCTTTCTGAAACGAGCCCAGGAGGCCCACCCGATGACACCCCCCAAGCCCGACCCGAATGTGGCTCGCCGCATGCTCGGCCTCACCTTGGAGGCGATGCGTAAGAAGCAAGGCATCACTCGCGAGAATGCTGCGGATGCCATCGCGATCGCGAGATCCACGCTCTGGAAGATCGAGACGGGCCAGCACGCCCGCCTGAACCCGGTCCTGATGAAGCATCTGTGCGAGCTGTACGAGGCGACGCCGAAGGAGATCCAGGTCGTCCTGGAACTGGTGAAGGAGACGAGGGCGACGGGCTGGTGGCAGGCGTTCTCAGAGGATGCGATCCCCAAGGAGTTCGGGTTGTTCGTGAGTTTGGAGGACGCGGCCGAACGGATCACGTCGTACCAGACCTCTTTCATCCCTGGGCTTTTGCACACGACCGACTACCGGCGGGCGCTGAGCTGGGTCGAGTTCCCGCACAAGCCCACCGATGAGCACGAACGAATGTTGGAAGTTGCTATGAAGCGTCGGGAGAGGCTGACCAGCGAGGAAAAGCCGCTGGCTCTGAACGTGTTGATCGATGAGACCGCGTTGCGCAGGACCACCGGCAATGCATCGATCATGGCGGCCCAGTTGCATCACCTGGCGGAGTTGGGATCGCTCCGCAACGTGTCGATTCGTGTCGTCCCGCTATCGGCAGGGACTTATCGCGGCTTGACGATCGGTACGTTCGTGATCCTGGACTTCCCACCACATCCGAAGGCCCAGTTGGCGATGCGCCCGGTCGTGTACGTCCAGGGGTTCCTCGGTGATCTGTACCTCGAGCGGCCAGAGGAGGTCCGACAGTATCGTGAGGTATGTGCCGGTATCGAACGACTGGCGCTGGATGAGGCCGACAGCCGCGCTCTTATCCTGAACATCGCAAAGGAGTTGCCGCGTGAACGTAGACCCGACTCGAGCGCAGTGGTTCAAGAGCACTCGTAGCACCGCATCCAAAGACTGTGTGGAGGTTGCGTTCCTCGACGAGGGCTTGGTCGGCGTCCGCGACTCGAAGAACCCGTCGGGCCCGGCCCTGGTGTTCACCCCTGCCGAGTGGGATGCTTTCACCACAGGTATTGCCAGCGAGGATTCCATCCCACCCGCATAGCCAATTGGAGTGTGGCGCATGAATGTAGACCTGACCCGCGCGCAGTGGTTCAAGAGCACCCGCAGCTCAGGCTCCAAGGACTGTGTTGAGGTCGCGTTCCTTGACCGGGGCCTGGTGGGTGTTCGCGACTCGAAGAACTCGTCGGGCCCGGCCCTGGTGTTCACCCCCGCCGAATGGGACGCCTTCACCGCGCGAATCACCAACGCGGAGTTCGGTACTTCGGCCTAGGTAGCCGAACGATCGAGGAGGACGAGGCTCACGTTGGGCGCCGCCTGTTCGGCAGCTTTGGCGAGCCGGGCGTCGAATGTGACGAGGGGAGCGTCGTGGACCGTAGCGATGGCCAGGTAGGCGGCGTCGTGGATCGAGGCACTGTGGCGCATGGCCCAAACCGCTTGCAACAGAGCGATATCGGTTCCGATGTAGTCGATCTGCACGGCGGTCAACGCTCCGAATGCCGCGTCGGCATCCGTGGCGGTGAGGAAGCCGCCGAGTACGGCTTTGTGCAGTGTGCGCAAGACGTCGAGGGGCATGTGCGCGGGAGCCACCCAGTCGTCGTCGGTGAGCATCGCCGCGCGTGCGGCGTCGCCCTGTGTCGTCGGGCTGGACAACGCCATGACCATGACGTTGGCATCGACAACGATCACTCGTCGTCCTCGCGTCCGCTCCGAATCTCATCGACGACGTCGTCGGCGCTCAGGGACAGGCTCCGGCGGCCAACCAGGCTCTCGAGAAGATGCTTGTTGCGCTCGGCACGGAATTCGCGCTCCAGCAGGGCACGCAGGTAGACCTGGGTCGACTGGCCGCGAGCCGCGGCTCGGGCGGCGATCGCGTCCCGTACCTCCTCGGGTACGTCCTTGATCTGAATAGCAACAGGCATGCCACCAGTCTACATGCGCATGGCATGTGCATGCTCTCTGGCGCCACAGGGGGAACCGTCGAACGACGTGGGTGTGTCAGAGGTCCTCGAGGGCTCGCGTGACTGTGTCGTCCAATTCGTCACGCAGGTAGGAGCATTGCCGGACAGGGTCGTCGGCTGGGCATTCGAGGATGTGACGGAGGGTGTCGCGGGCGGCGATCAGGTGGGTGATCTGCCGGTCGAGTTCCTCGATGGTGGTGGTGAGGATGTCTCGCCCGGAGGGTGTGCTCGTGGGCGGCGGGTCGGCGAGCAGGGCGGCGGTATCGGGGAGGTTGACCAGTCCGTGGTGGTGCAGCCGTTGGATCAGGGCCAGACGGCTCAGCTGGGTGTGGCTGTAGTAGCGGACGGTCCCGCGGCGTCCGGCGGGGGTGAGCAGGCCGATCTGGTCGTAGTAGCGCAGCGTGGACACGCGCAGGCCGAAGCAGCGCGCGACATGGCTGATGGAGTAGTGGTCGTCGTTCACCTCTCCAGCTTGCGCTAAAGCTGGCTTCAGCGTGCAGGGTTGGCGCCGGAACCTGATGACCGGCGAGAGGAGCCAGCTGTGAACGCGGAAAACGATGTGGATGTCCTGGTGGTGGGGGCGGGGCCGGTGGGATTGTCGACCGCGTTGTTCCTGGCGCGCCAGGGTGTGCGGGCGATGGTGGTGGACAAGCGGTCGTCGACGTTCCCGCATCACCGGGCGGGGGCGAGCCTGCGCACGCTGGAGATTTTCCGATCGTTCGGGCTCGGCGACGAGATGGCGCGGCTGGGCTGGCGGACCTGGGGGGCGTTGCGGGCGGTGGTGAAGGACACCGCGTTCGGTGCTGAGCTGGCGCGGATCGATCTGCCGGATCGGTTCTCCCAGCGACTGGAGACGTGTAGCCCGTTCGATTCCCGTTTGGTGCCCCAGGGCGAGCTGGAAGCGGTGATCCTGGCGGAGCCGGGTATTCCTGGCCGGGGACTCCGCACACGTGCAGACCTCGGCGGGTGGGCTGGGCATGAACACCGGCATCCAGGACGGCCACAACCTGGCCTGGAAACTCGCGGCGGTGCTGCACGGCCGCGCCGACCCCGCGCTACTGGACAGCTACGAGCCCGAGCGCCGTGCCGCGGCGCGGGCGTCGCTTGCCTTGTCACGCAGCCTGTCTTATGGATTCGCCGACCGGGACGCCGACCCCGCCGGTTGGTACGACCGCATCGGCGTCGAGTACCTGCGAGCGATGATGTTCTACCGCTACCGGTCGGCCGCGGTCGTGGACGGAGATCAGCTCGAGCGGTCGACCGCGGACAGCGACGCGCTGTCGGTGCTGACCGACGTCGCGCTGCCCGGTTATCGGCTGCCGCATCTGTGGCTCGATCCCGAGCGCCGGTGCTCCACGATCGATCTGGCCGGTCCGGGATGGCTGCTGCTGACCGGTAGGGAGGCAGCGGGGTGGGAGGCGGTGGCCGCCGCCGTCGCCACGGCGTACGGGATCGACCTGCGGGTGCGCGCGCTGCCCGACCCGCACGGGTCGACCGGCGAGACGGAATCGGAGAACAGAACGGCCGCGGGGCTGGCGGCGACCGGCGCCGTGCTGGTGCGGCCGGACGGATTCGTCGCCTGGCATGCCTCCGATGTGGGAAGCAGCAATGGTGAGGGTCTCGGCGATGCTGTCGGGGCGATCCTGGGACGAGACCGCAGCGCGCCCGGAGGCCTCGGGAGGTGAGCTCACATTTGGGATTTCAGCACGTCGACCTCGCCGCCCGGCGTCGACGGGTCGTATCCGTGCTCGATGAGCCAGCGGAGCCCGAGCAGGCTTCGCAGCGACCACCATGCGCGGATCACGTCGAGCTCGACATCGGCGCCGTAGCCCGCGAGGACGTCGGGAAGGTGCTCCTGGTGTCCGAGGGTCAGGGTGGCGAGGTCGCGCAGGGCATCGCCGTGGCCCGCCTCGGACCAGTCGAGCACGCCGGTGACCTCGTCGCCATCGACGAATACGTGGCAGACCTGCAGATCGCCGTGCGTGAACACCGGCGTCCACGGCCGGAGCGCGGCCTCGGCGATGCGGCGGTTGCGGGTGACCACCTCGGCGGACAGGACGCCGTTGGCGATGATCCATTCGCATTCGCCGTCCAGCTCCGACATGCTGTGGTCGGGGTTTCGACCGGGCCATGGCGGCGGCGGCGCGTCGTGCAGCTTCCGCACGGCGGCGCCCGCCGCGGCCCACGCCGCCGCCGACGCGGTCGACGGCTCGCAGAGGCGGCCGAGCGCCGTCCCCGGGAGGGCGGCGAGGGCGAGGACGGGCGGCTTGTGCCACAGCACTTCCGGAGTCGGAATCGGCGCCATGGCCATCGCCTCCACCTCGACGGCGGCGCGTCCCCGATCGGCGTCGACCTTCAGGAACACGTTGCCCACCCGTAGGGTCGCACGCTCGTGGTGAGCGACGACCACCTCGACCTCCTCGTCCACGCCGATCATTGTCGCGGGCCAGCCAGCATCGATGCCACGGGTTTTCGCCCGCGACCCGACCTGGCCTCGAAATCCGAAACCTCCGCCGGCCCACGTTCATGGATTTCGCCCATCGACGGCAGCCGCGATTGCTCGGTGAGCAACTCTCCGGGGCGGTACCCGCGAGCGGGTCGTGGTGGCTCAGGCCTTGGGGCCCATGTACTTTCGCGCCCAATCATCGAAGCTGGTGAGCGGGATGCCGAAGTCGGTGGCGTACTGGGGGCGGGCAGGCTGGCCCGCCACGTTCAGCCAGGCGAGCCCGGCGCCCATGGGCGGCATTCCGGCGGCGAGGGCCTGTTCCTCGGTCATATCCGGAGCGGACACGGACGTACCCAGCGCGCGGGACAGGACTTCGGCGATCTCGGTCATCGAGAGATAGTCGCTCGCCAGCTCCAGTTCGACACCGTCGAATTGCTCGGGCGCGGTGACGGCCGCGGCGGCCGCGCACCCGATGTCGTCCACCGCGATCAAAGACAGCCGAGTCCCGGGTTCGATGACGCTCACCAACCCGCCCTCGATGCCGCGCGGGAACATGTACGCCATGGACGGGAGGAAGTTTTCCATGAACGTCCCCGGTTTGAGCAGCGTCCAATGCGGGAATCCCGCGGCGCGGACGCGGTCTTGGAGCGCGGCCTTGGTAGACATGGACGCCTCCAACGCAACCCAGCGCCCCTCCTCCCAGCCGGGCATGTCGGTGTGCTGACCGGCGCCGCTCACGGAGGTGTGGACGAACTGCGGCACCCCCGCCGCCTTCGCCCCCTCGATGAGGTTGACCCCCTGGGCGAACTCGCCATCGAAATCCACTCCCGCCGAGGTGAATTCGGGCATCTGCACGGAGAACACCGCGCGGGCGCCCGCGGCCGCGCGGATCACCGACTCACGGTCGTGCAGATCGCCGGTGACCAGTTCGGCCCCCTGTGCCTCGACGGCCTTGGCTCGGTCGGTCGCCGGGTCGCGCACCAGGGCACGGACCCGAACTCCCGCCGCGAGTAGTGCGCGGGCGGTGGCGCCGCCCTGCTTGCCGGTGGCGCCGGTCACCAGAACCGGTGCGGAAGGTGCGGACATGATGCTCCTCTAGTGCTCGACATAAACGGCGGGGCCCGCCATTTACCTTCGGCTACGATATGGCGGGCCCCGCCGTTTAGCAACCCTGGAGGTGATGGCATGCCCGAGCGTCAGCGTGCCGACGCCCGTCGCAACTACGCGCATGTCCTCGCCGTGGCGGAGCAGGAGATCGCCGCCCACGGCCCCGCCGCGTCTCTGGAGCAGATCGCCCGCGTCGCTGGGGTCGGCTCGGCGACCGTGCGCCGTCACTTCCCGACCCGCCGCGCGCTGCTGGAAGCGGTGTCCCACAAGCGAATCGCGGCACTGTGTGAGCGCGCCCGCGAACTGGCCGGTGCGCAGGACAGCCGGGCCGCGCTGCTGGAGTGGCTGGGCGACGTGGTCGCCTACTGCGTGAGCGCGCGAGGGTTGGCGGTCGCGCTGTCCTACGACAGCGCCGGAGCGGACCCCGCGCACGACAACGCGTGTTCCGCCGCCCTGGAGAAGGCGGGAAATCCCTTGCTGCACCGAGCAGTACGCGAGGGAAAGGTTTCGACCAGCGCCACGGTTTCCGACCTGATCACCCTGATCGTAGGCATAACCCTCGCCACCGAGCACGCCCCGGACCCCGCCGACCACGCGGGCCGGCTCTTCCGGCTGGCGGTAGCGGGACTAGAGCCATCACGGTGACGACGCAAGACGCCGCACCATCTCTACATCTGCTCGGCGAGACCGCGTGCGACGTCGAGGGCGATCTCCCGGGTCCGGATCGCTAGCGGGGATTCGGTGCGTCCGGCGGGGCGGTACAGCGACAGCTCGCGGGCAGGCGACGGATGCAGCCGGTGGATGCGGAGCTGATCTTCGGACCAGGCATCGGTGCCGCGCAGGGCGAGCCAGGGGAGTACGGCCCAGCCGATGCCCACCCGCACCATCGACAGGATGGTTTCGTGGCCTACGGTGCGGAACACGAACCGGGGCTGCGCTCCGGCGCGGGCGAAGGTCCGCTCCAGCCATTTCTGGTGGTAGGTGGACGGCCAGCCGACCATCGGAACATCGTCGAGCCGCTTGACGCGCACCGGACCGTCGGGGAGCGCGTCCGCGCGCGTCACCAGGAAATAGTGCTCATCGAAGAGCTTGATGTGCTCGACATCGCCCGCGACCGGTCCGTCGTGGAACAGCAGGTCGAGATCGCCTATTCGCGGATCCTCCGGCTGCACGTCGGACAGCCTGATGTCGCAGCCGGGATGCTCGTCCAGCAGGCGGCGAATGACCATCGGCAGAATCAGATTCGAGACGCCCTGGAAGGTGCCGATATCTATCCGGCCGCTGCCCGCCCGGAAGCGATCGATGGCGTCGGTCAGTGCCCCTGCCTTAGCCAGCAGGTCGCGGCCGTGGGCCAGGACCACCTCGCCGAGCGGCGTGATCCGGACGGGTTTGGGCCCGCCGGGCCGATCGAAGACCGGGCCGCCCACGGCCTTCTCCAGCACGGCGATCTGCTGGCTCACCGACGATTGGGTATAGCCGAGCCGGGCCGCCGCCTGGCCGAACGTTCCCTCCTCGGCGATCACGGCCATGGTTCGCAGGTAACGCAGTTCGATGTCCGCCACGAGAGAGAACATAAGTCATAGCGATTGATTTGATCGAAAATCATCGCTTTTCGTAATGCTTCCGCGAACCTAGCGTCATAGCTATGACGATCTCGAGCACGATCAATCCCGCACCCACGGCAGTACCGAGCCGACCGGCCCGGCTGCGCTTCGGGCTGCCGCACCTGGTCTGGGCACTGGCGGCCACACATTTCGTCGGCCGGGCCGGAGGTGTGGTCCGGTCGTTTCTCGTGCTCTATCTGACGCAGGCACAGCACCTCTCGCCCGCGACCGCGGGCGCGGTGGTCGCAGCCGTCGGGGTGGGCGACATCGGCTCCCAATTGCTGGGTGGCTGGCTGGGCGACCGAATCGGTCGGCGCAACACGATGCTGGTCGGATTCCTGGGCGCCGCGGCGGCGCTCGCGGCCCTCGGCTCCGCGGATTCGATGCCCCAGATCTGGGCGGCCGCGGTGGGGGTCGGGCTGACGATCGAGCTGTTCCGCCCGGCCGGATCGGCGGCGGTGGCCGATCTTCCCGCGGAGCAGCGAATCCGCGCGTTCGGACTGCTGTTCTGGGCCGCCAACGTCGGCTTCTCGGTCGCCACGGTCACGGCCGGCGTCGTGGCCAAGCACGGGTACGGTCCGCTGTTCTGGATCAACGTGGGGGCCTCGCTCGTGGCGGCGCTGATCGTCTGGCGGCTGGTGCCGGAAACCCGTCCGGCAGGGTCGATGCCGACGCGGCAGGCGCTGCTGCCCGTGCTGCTGCGGGACCGGTTGATGATCGCGATGATGGCGGTCCACGTCGGCTACTTCACGCTGTTCCTCCAGACGTTCACGACGCTGCCGCTGCTGATGACGGCCGACGGCCTCGGTCCCGCGACGTACGGCGCGGTGCTGGCGCTGAACGGAATCGCCATCGTGGTCGTCCAGCCGTTCGCGGTCCGGCTGCTCGCGGGCCGCAACGGCAGTGCGGTATCGGCGTTTTCGATGCTGCTGGTCGGGATCGGCGCCGGGATCGGCGCAGTGAGCCACGGTACCGCCGGATTCGCCGGGTCGGTCCTGATCTGGACCCTCGGGCAGATCGGTATCGCCGTCCGGTTCGGCGATACCTTCGCCGACCTCGCACCCGCCGAACTGCGCGGCCGGTACATGGGCCTGGCCTCGACCACCTGGAGCACCGGCACGGTGCTCGGTCCCCTGGCCGGAACCACGCTGCTCGAACTGTCCGGACCCGCGGTCCTCGGATCCGCGTGCGTGCTCGGCGGGGTCGCATTGTTCGCCGCTCAACGGGCGCTGGCGCCGGCACTGCGCCGTCGTGCCGCTGACCACGACGAACTGCGGATCGGCTGATCGTGGCGATGCGAAAGCTCGAGACGGGCGGGTCAGCCGCGGCGGGCCTCGAGGGCATCCAGGATCAGGTCCAGGCCGTAGTCGAATTCGCTCGTGTGGTCGTAGCCGGGGCGCAGGGCATGGTCGACGATCATCTCCCGGAGATGTGGGAAGCGATCCGGCGGCAGTTCTTCGAGGAGGGCGCCCGCTACCTCCTCGACGTCGGCGGGCGTCGCCATCGGCAGGTTGGCTTCCTGGAGGACGTACCCGCCGATGTAGCTGTCGATGAGCGAGACGGCGTGCGCGGCCATCGGCAGCGTGAACCCCGCCTTCCGGAGTGTTCCGAGGACGGCGTCGTGGTGGCGCAGCGTGGCCGGTCCGGGGCTGCGGCGGGAGTCCACGAGGCCCAGCGCCCATCGGTGCCGGGACAGGACCTCCCGTGCGGAGTGGGCGCGCCCACGGATCGTGGCGCGCCAGTCCCCGTGCCCCGCCTCGGGTAGTGCGATGGCCGCGAACACGACGTCGACCACGCCGTCGAGGATCGCGTCCTTGTTCGGTACGTGGTGGTAGAGCGACATCGCCTCCACGCCCAGTTCCTGCGCCACCCGCCGCATCGTGATCGCCTCCACGCCACCGCGTTCCGCGACTCGGACGGCGGCTTCCAGCACGCGGTCTCTGCTGAGCGGTGACGGCGGTCGTGGCATTGCGGCTCCTGGGCGCGAGGGTGTTGACAGGTCGGCTGAGCGGAGTCTACCTTACAGGTGTAAGCTAGCCTTACAGTCGTAAGCCACACTCGCGCAGGATCGGTGAAAACCGCCGACCGGCCGGGGCGAGAGCAAGGAGATCGCGATGCCGATGCCGAGATGGTGGGGGCACGTGAACAAGCGGGTGTTCAACCCGCGCGCCGTCGCGAGCGGGAAGTGGCCGGTGCTGATACACGTCGGCCGACGGTCGGGCGTCACGTACCGGACGCCGATGGACGCGCATCCCGTCGACGGCGGTTATCTGTTCGTCCCCGTGTACGGCCCGGGCGCGGACTGGGTGCAGAACGTGTTCGCGTCGGGCGCCGCCCGGCTCCGGATCGACGGCCGAGAGGTGGATCTCACCGCACCCCGCCTGATCGGGAAATCCGAAGCGTTCCAATCCCTTTCCGACGACACAGCCCGCCCACCCAAACTGCTCCGCATCACCGAGTTCCTCCGCATGGATCTGGTCCCGGGGTAGTTCAACCGCCGCGGAGCAGGACCGCGATCTCGGATCGGCCGGGCGCCCTGCACATCCGCCGCGGCGGCCGTTGCGAAGGAAAAGCGCCTGATCACCTGATGCCGGAAGGCTTGACCGCCTTGATGATCGCCGAATGCATGCTGTCGGCGACCGCGTGGGTCGAGGTGATGTCGATATCGGTGAATCCGGCGGCCTCCAACTGCTCGCGATATTCGGTGAACGACATCGCTCCGGCGATGCAGCCGACATAGTCGCCCCGCTCGGCCCGCTCGGCCGGGCCTAGGGCGTCGTCGGAGACCACGTCGGCGATGCCGATGCGCCCGCCGGGCGCCAGGACTCGCGCCATCTCGGCGAACACCGCGGGCTTGTCGACCGACAGGTTGATCACACAGTTGGAGATCACGACGTCGATAGTGTTGGCGGGCAACGGAATCGCCTCGATCGTGCCCTTCAGGAACTCCACGTTCGACACCCCGGCCGCGGCCGCGTTCCGTCCGGCCAGGGCCAGCATCTCCTCGGTCATATCCACCCCGAACGCCTTGCCCGACGCGCCGACGCGACGCGCGGACAGGATCACGTCGATGCCGCCGCCGGAGCCGAGGTCCAGCACCCGCTCGCCCTCGCGCAATTCCGCGACGGCGGTCGGGTTGCCGCAGCCCAGCGCGGCCGCCACCGCCTGGACCGGCAACCGGCCGCGGTCGTCCGCGCCGTACAGGCTCGCACCGAAGGTCGGGTCGATATCGACCGAACCTGTTGCGCAGCAGTCTGTTCCGCAACAATCCTCGGCCATGCCGCCGGCCGTCACGGTTTCGGCGGCGGCCGCATACCGTGCTCGGACAGTCTCTCTCAGTTCGATCTGCTGCTGGTCGGGCATCACTGCACACTCCTTGGCGAGCAATCCCGGCGGAAGAGGCGCCGGGGATTGTATTGATGAGTATCGATGCAAGTTTGCGCCTTGATTCGGTGAGTGTCAATATAGATGTGTGTCGAAACAAATTTCGCCGGTATCCACGGACTGCTGCACGCCCGCCCTGTCGGCGCCGTTGGAGGTCGACGCGGCGGCCGGGCTGGCGAGGATGTTCAAGGCTCTCGCGGACCCGGTCCGGCTGCGGGTGCTGTCGCTGATCGCGGCGCGCGCAGGCGGGGAAGTGTGCGTCTGCGAGCTGACCCCGGCGTTCGAGTTGTCCCAGCCGACGATTTCCCACCATTTGAAGGTGCTGCGCGAGGCCGGGCTGATCGACAGCCAGCGGCGCGGTACCTGGGTGTACTACTGGGTGATTCCCGAAGCGCTGCAACGCCTTTCCCTGGCGTTGTCGCCCGCTGTTCCGCAGGGTGTCGCAGCCGGGTAGCGGGGCGGGACCTGGGCCCGCGAAGGGCAACGGCCGCGCGGTCATTCTGCCGAATTCGTGAGCGCGCCGACCGGGACATGATGAGGCCCGAGGGAATGGGCTGACTTTCCCTCGGGCCGCACCGGACTGCGTACAGCGGGCGATCCGCGGCTTGGGCTACCGCCGATCACCGTCGGGTGTTCCCAGGGGCACCCGGGAACGATCATGACCCTATGGCAACCGGACTGGGTAGCCGGACATTTCTGTACGGTAGCAACCGATCCGTTACTTCAAACCGCTTGGTCTCTAACCGGGTGGGGGTTGTTCGGAAATCGTGCGGGTTTGTCCCCAGTCGTGACGGCCGCCACCGGATACGACTACGGTGGGCTCGCATGTCGACCAGGGATATCACGGTGACCGTGACCGTGGACGAAGCCGAATGGCTCAATTTGAACGACGCCGCCGAATGCGCGGGGATGGGCATGTGCGCCTATATCGCCTGGGGTGTGCGGCTGCTCGCGGCGCAGAACGGCCCCGGCCGCACACCCGCATCGAGCGAACTGCGCGGACTGCGGGCCGCACGGCGCAGGCCGGAAATCGACGACGAGCCCGAATCGGTCGCGTGGGCGGAAACCTTCGCCGAGCGACTGTCCCACCGCACCGAGCCGTTCCGCGATTAGCGCGCGCCCCTCGGCATCGGTCGGCGAACCGTGGGCGACGGGGCAGGCCGATGCGTAGGGCGTGAATTCGGGCGTGCTCGAGCGGATTTCCGTTCACTCGTGTGCTGATCTCTCCGGTACGGCGCCGCGGGACTACTCTTCGACTGTGGAAGCTCTCATGTCAGCGGCAGAGGGAAGTTACAACTGGGAGATCGTGGGCACGAATTCGGAGGGCGAGCGCCTAGTCGACTCCGGAGCCGGTGAGCTGGGCGGCCCCGACCCCATGACCGGGCGTCCGTGCAGCACCTACGTCGAGGTGGGCACCGCGGTGTTCGACTACATCGCGGACGGCATCGTCGTCGACCATCGCTACGAGGTGCTCGACGCGCGGATCGAGGGGCGTCCGGACCCGGATCCGCCGTTCGACCGGCTCAGCTTGACCTTGCGCGACCACGATGGCGCAGAACGGTTTTCGGCGGCGGCGACGTTGACCTACGCAGCGGTCGGCGAAGCGGACGTCGACAGTCACCGCAAGGAACAGGCACTGATCGACAAGCGCGCGGCGCAGCGCCAGCAACGGCGAGAGCGCGCGATCGCCGCCGGTACCGCCGCGCCACCGTCGAAACCGGCCGACCCGCGGCTGCGCGGCCTGATCGACACGCTGCGGGTCGAGGCCGCCACCGTGCGCGAAGAGGTCCCCGACGCCGATCATTGCCGCGAACAACTCGCACTCGCCCAGGCCACCGTCCAGGCGGCGACCGAGGCGGAGACGCGGGCACGACGCGAGGGAAACCTGGCGGAGATCGAACACGCTCGCGCCTACATCGCACGCTGGACACCACGCATCCAGCGATGGGCGGCGATACTGGAGCTGACCACCGAGGCATACGCCGACGCGGAGGCCGTCGACGCACTCGCCGACCGGATCAGCCTCCAACCCCCGGTCGATCCGTGAACATCTCGGCGAACTCGTCCGGCATCGGCACGAAGCCGTCGACTCGGGTCCGAGTGCGGCCCGGGCGACTTCGCTGATCCTGTGGTGCCCCTCCTCGTCATCACAGGGTTGCGCTCGAGTTGGCTCGAGCGTGCAGGGGTGGGGGCGACTTCACCCATGAGGAGGGCATGGGCGGGTGCTTGCTATTGAAAATCGATTCCAATAGAGTCCGAAGCTCTTGTGCCCACGACCGTCGATGCTTATTCTGAACCACATTCATTTTTTAGTATGGCAAACCTAAGTCCCACAGCTCGAGGTTCGTTCGGACCGGTGCTTGGGCACCCGATCCAGGAGTGTCATGTCCACAGCGTCCGTGTCGGCCGCCGCGTCCGACGAAGTCCGCACCGCCGCGCCACCGGATGTCGGTGACACCGGTCAGAAGTCCGAGCGGGAACAGCAGAAGGCCGGTGCGCGGGCGCTCACGGGTCTGTTGCAGCCGGTTTCGGCGCAGTTGACGGTCGGCAGGCTGCTCGCGGTCGTGTCCGGTGTGCTCGCTGTCGTTCCGTATATCGCACTGGTGCGTATCGGTGAGGTGCTGCTCGACGCCCATACCGCGGGCGCGGAGGTCGATGCGGCTGAAGTACAGCGCTGGCTGCGGATCCTGCTGGCTGCCTTCGCGTTTCGGTTGCTGATCTACTTCGTCGCGTTGTTCGTCACGCACCTGGCCGATGCCCGGCTGGGGCATCTGCTCCGTGAACGCATGGTGCGGCGGTTCTCCCGGGTTCCGTTGGCGTGGTTCACCTCCACCAATTCCGGCCGGGTACGCAAGGCGCTGCAGGATGAGATAGGGACGGTCCACCAGCTGATCGCGCACAAGCCGGTCGACGGCACCAACGCCGTCGTGATGCCGCTGGCTCTGATGGTCTACGCCTTCGTCATCGACTGGCGTCTGGGCCTGTTGTCGATCGCGACCCTGCCGCTGTATGTCGGGGCGATGTCTCTGTCGATGATCGGCATGGGGGCCAAGACCGTGGAAATGGATCACCGGCTGTCGACCGTGTCGGCGCGGATGGTCGAGTTCGTCACCGGAATCACGGTGGTCAAGGCGTTCGGGCGGGTCGGTCGGGCACATCGCAGCTATCAGCATGCCGCCGACGACTTCTACGACTTCTACCGCGACTGGGTCAAACCGCTGATCCGGGTCTCCGCGCTGGGCACCTCCTTCCTCGCTGTCCCGCTGGTGCTGCTGATCAATATCGGAGCCGGGTCCTGGCTGGTTCATCAGGGCGCTGTCGGTACGGCCGATGTGCTCGCCACCGCGCTGATCGCGCTGTTGGTCCCCTACGCACTGGAAGTACTGATGCACTCGATGTGGTCCCAGCAACTCGCCGGGGGCGCCGCGCTGCGGCTCGCCGATCTGCTCGAGACTCCCGTGCTACCGGAACACGGTGCGGAAGACACCGTGCAACCGGAGTCCCATGAGGTCGTTTTCGACCGTGTCAGCTATTCCTATGGCGCAGATACCGATTCCGTACTTGCCGTCGAGGACGTCAGCTTCACGCTCCGGCCGGGGACCGTGACCGCGCTCGTCGGCCCGTCCGGATCGGGCAAATCGACGATCGCCACCTTGCTCGCCCGGTTCGACGATCCGTTGTCGGGCGCCATCAGCATCGGCGGGGTGCCCGTGGCGCAGGTCGCGAATCTCTATGCGCAGGTGGGCTTCGTCCTGCAGGATCCGCAACTGCTGAGCATCAGCATCCGCGACAACATCGCCCTCGGGCGTCCCGGCGCCACCGATGCGGAGGTCCGCGACGCTGCCCGCGCCGCGCAGGTACTCGACGAAATCGAGGCGCTGCCACAAGGATTCGACACGGTCTACGGCAGGGACACCGGCCTGTCGGGCGGGCAGGCCCAACGCATCGCGATCGCCCGGGCACTGCTGGTCGACGCACCGGTCCTCGTGCTGGACGAGGCCACCGCGCTGACCGATCCGGAATCGCAGCACGAGATCCAGCAGGCGCTGTCCGCGCTCGCCCGGGGCCGGACCGTGCTGCTCATCGCCCACCGCCCCGAGGCCATCCGCGGCGTCGACCAGATCATTCTCATCGAGTCCGGGCGGATCACGGCGACGGGCACCCACGACGAGCTGCTCACCCAGCCCGGGTACGCGCAACTGTGGCGATCCACCGGAGCCGCGCCGGAAACCGATGCTCAGGCTGCCACCGGCACATTCGAAGGAGACCGGCGATGAATCTGCCATTGATCGACATCGTGCCGCGGATGAGCCGGATGATCGCACATCCGGAACAGATGAAACCGGCGCTCGCCATCAGCGTGGCCGCCGGGCTGGTCGAGGGCCTGGCGCTCGCCTCGCTCCTCCCGGCCATCAGCGCCCTGGCCCGCGACGCCCCGGTCTGGGGGATGGGACTGGCCGGATGGCTGTGGGTGTTCGCCGCGCTGGCGGTGGCCAGCTTCGGCGTCAACTATGCGCAGAGCCGCAAGAACTACGCCGTCGCGCTCGACTTCTTGCGCAGCATCCACCGGCTGACCGGTGACCAGGTCGCCAAACAGCCCCTGGGCTGGTTCGCCCGGCCGGTGGCCGGGCGGCTGTCGCGGATGGTCTCCACCGAACTGATGTCGGCCGGGGAGATCTTCGCGCACATGTTCGGCCCCTTGGTATCCCGGACCACCGCTGCCGCGGTGATCGTCGTCGCCGCATGGCTCTGGAACCCCCTGCTCGGACTGATCCTCACCATCGCGATCCCGGTTTTCGCCGGGATCACACTCGTATCGACTGGGCTCATGGGCAAGGGCAGGTCGATCCATGAACCCGAGGAACTCGTCCTCGCCGACCGGATCGTCGAATACGCCCAGTGCCAAGGCGCGCTGCGCTCGTGCGGTCGCAGCGACGACTTCCCTCCGCTGTCGGCCGCATTGCAGAAGGCATATTCCACCAAGGTCCGCGGATTGTGGTTCGAGTCCGCGGGAATGCTGCTCAGCGGCATGGTCACCCAGGGCGTCGTCGTCGCGTTGATCAGTGCGACCGGATCACTGGCGGTCGCGGGCACGCTGGAACCGATCCCCGCTCTCGCGTTCATCGGGCTGGCCCTGCGGTTCTCCTCCACGGTATCCGCGATCACCGAGAGCGCGGTGGCTTTGGAGTCCCGCCGCCCGCTGCTCGACTCGCTGGACGAGGTGCTCACCGCCCAGCCGCTGCCGGAGCCCGCCACGCCAGCCGTACTCCCCGCTCCCGGCACCGTGGAGTTGGCGGGGGTGACCTTCGGCTACGGGTCCGAACCGGTGTTGCGGGAGCTGTCGGTGCGCGTGCCCGCAGGGTCGATGGTGGCTCTCGTCGGTCCGTCGGGAAGCGGGAAAACGACCATTGCGCGGCTCATTTCCCGCTTCTACGACGTGGACGAGGGGCAGGTGCTGGTCGGCGGCGTTCCGGTCACCGAACAGACCGGCGAACAGTTGATGGGGCAGCTGTCGATGGTCTTCCAGGACGTCTACCTGTTCGACGACACCCTCACGGCGAACATCGCCGTGGGTCGCGAGGATGCCACCGAGGCCGAGATCCGCCACGCCGCAGACCTCGCCGGTGTCACCGAAATCGCGCATCGCCTGCCCGATGGGTGGCACAGCCGGGTCGGTGAGGGCGGGCGCGCCCTGTCCGGCGGCGAGCGCCAGCGAGTCGCTATCGCGCGGGCACTGCTCAAGAAGGCGCCCATCGTCCTGCTCGACGAGGCGACCTCCGCCCTCGACGTCGAGAACGAAACCCACGTGGTAGCCGCCGTCGAGGCACTGCGTCAGCAGGCCACGGTCGTCGTCATCGCACACCGCCTGGACACCATCGCCCGGGCGGATCTCATCGTGCAACTCGACGGCGACGGCCGCGTGGCCGCGCAGGGCACCCATGACGAACTCCTGGCCGCGGGCGGTACCTACGCCCGCTTCTGGGAGCACCTGCACAACGCGCAGGGGTGGCAACTGGCGAACCATTAGCCTGTTCGCATGCGTGGTACCGGATGGGCGGCAGGGAAGAAGGTCGGTCGGAAACCTGCCTTCACCGAGGACGAGGTCGTGCGGGCCGCGCTGGACTTGGGCATCGAGAAGTTCACTCTGGCCGCCGTGGCCGACCGGGTCGGCGTCGTCACCACCGCGATCTACCGGCTGTTTCCGTCTCGCGACGATATCGTCATCGGTTGCCTGGACGTCATCGCCGCGACGATCCGGCGACCCGCTCCCGGCAGCGATTGGCAAGCGGTGCTGCGCCAATGGTCGGATGAGTGCTGGCGGGTATGCGAGGAGTATCCGGGACTCGACCGCGTCGTGTACTCCTTCGCGCCGGCGTTCACCCGCATCGCCGACGTTCTTTCCGATTACGCCGCCGGTATGACCGCGCAGGGAATTACTCACGGCCAGGCCATGTTTGCGCTGGACTTCATCGGCGATAACGTCTTCGCCTGCCACCTCTCCGTGGACGCGATGCGCACCACAGATCACCGCGGTACCACCGGGCTGGAGCAGGTCCGCGCGGCCGTCGACGACACCACCACCGGTTTCCGGCCGCAGGAATCGTGGACCGACCGCGGGATCCTCGACATCAAAATGGACTTCATCATCAAGGGCCTCGAACACTACTGGCCGGAGATGTGATCGCGGCCCCGCCTCGCAGTGCCGGTGCGGGGCCGCGGAACCGGTTACGGCTGAAGCGATTTGGCGAGGCGGGTGAGCAGTTCGGCCAGTAGCTCCGGTCGACTCCATTGCGGGCTGTGCCCTGCCGGAAGCTCGACCACCTCGGGGTCGCGCTCGAAGAACGCGGGTGCGACGGCCTCCGGCATGACATCCTCGACACAGCGGACGAAGGTCGCGGGCAGTTCGCGCCAGGCCGCACCGGTCAGGGGTTGGGTGCCACCGGAGACATTGGCGGGCTGCAGCCTCACCAACCCGGCCTCGGCGCGCTCGTCCGGGCAGTCACCGAACAACACCCGGCGCGCGTGCTCCGGGGTGAGTTCGGCGAGTCCGTCGGCGCGCATCCGCAGTCCGTGGTCGGGGCGGTTGTCGGCTTCCGCGCCGAGCACGGCGGCGGTCATCAGGCTCACCAGGGTGTCACCGCTGTCCGGGACGACGCCGTTGAGATACACTAGGTGTTCGACCGCGGGGTGCGGCCCCGCGGCGGCTTCGGTGATCACCCCGCCGCCGTAGGAGTGGCCGCACAACAGGACCGGTGGTTCCAGCGCGTCGAGTACGGCGCGCACGGCCCGCGCATCGGCGTAGAAGTCGGTATCGAGCGCCAGCGATCCGATGGTCGGCAGTTCCAGGGCGATCGCCCGGATGTCGGCGCGCTGCAGGAGCGCTATCGTGTCGGTCCACATCCAGGCGCCGGTGAAGTTTCCCGGCACGAGGACGACGGTGGTCTGGGGCATGGTGCGATCTTCTTTCCGGGGTGACTCGGTCGGAACGGTGTGGCTTCAGGCGGGCGATGGGCGCACAGGCAGTCGGCGTAGCCCCCGCAGTCCCATTCCGGGACGCCATCGGAGTTCGCTCGGCGGAACCGCCAGCTGCAGCTCCGGCCAGCGTCGGGTGAGTGTGGTCAGCGCGATGCGGCCTTCGGTGCGGGCGAGGGCGGTGCCCAGGCAGGTGTGGATCCCGCCGCCGAACCCGAGGTGGCCGCGGGAGGTGCGGCGGATGTCGAAGCGATGCGGGTCGGTGACGTGGGCCGGGTCGCGGTTGGCTGCGGCAGGGAAGGCCAGCACCGTGTCGCCGGTCGCGATGTGCTTGCCGCCCAGGTCGAATGGTTCCGCGGCGAAGCGCATCATCGCCGATTCGACCGGGCCCCAGTAACGCAGCGTTTCCTCGACCGCGGGCCCGGCCAGTTCGGGATTCTCACAGAGGTCCGCCCACTGGGTGCGGTGGGTCATCAGTGCCAGGGTGGCGCTGCCGATCAGCCCGGCCGTCGTCTCGAAACCTGCCGCCGTGAGCAGGCCGATCATCGCCATGATCTCGGTCTCGGTCAGCGTCTCCTGGTCCGGCCCCGGATGCAGCATCCGGCTGACCAGGTCGTCGGCGGGGTCGTCGCGCCGGAGGGCGATGAGGTCGCGCCCGTACCCCTCCAGCTGTGCCCGCAGGCCCTCGTCGGGCGCCGCGAGCGGGGTGGACTCGGTGGCGGCCCGGACCGCGAATTTCTGCAGGTCCGCATGCCACGCCTCGGGATAGCCGAGCATCTCGCCGATCACCGCGATCGGCAGGGGGTAAGCGAAGGCGTGCAGCAGATCCACGGCGCCGTCGGCGGCTGTCTGCTCCGCCGCGTCGAGCAGCCGTTCGGCATGCCGGATCACCGACGGACGCAGCGCGGCAACGAATCTGGGGCTGAACGCCCGCTGGGCGATGCGCCGCAGCCGAGTGTGCTCGGGGGGATCGGAGAACAGCATGGTGGCCTGGGCGCCCACGTGTTGTGTTTCGGGCCGGGCCGCGATCTCGTCGGCCGACAGCACGGTTCGCGGGTCGTTGGCCAATCGGGGATCACGCAGGGCGGCCTCGGCCTCGGAGTATCCGGTGACCATCCAGAATCCGCGGCCCGGCTGCTGGGGGAGCCGCACCCAGGCGACGGGTGACTGCGTCCGCAGCCGGTCGTAGATGTCATGGGCGTGCTCGTGGAAATCTTCGGCGAGAAGGTCGACCACGATCGGTTCGGGTTCGTCGGTCACGGGTGATGCTCCGTTCGGGAATCGGCGGGGCTGCCGATCTCTGCTGTGCGGGGAGGGCGGCTGACGTTGCGGGCCGTGCGGTGCCGGGGGGATCACTCAGACCGGTTTCGCCTCGATGATCGAGTACGGCGCGGGCGGCGTCATCGGATGCGCCGCAGTGATACTGAATCCGGCTCGGCCGCAGAGGGTTTCGAACTCGGACCGGGTGCGTTCCTGCCCGCCCATGTTGACGAGCATGTTCACATCGCTGAGGTACAGCGCCGGCTCGGCGCCGGAGGCGGCCTCGGGCAGCACGGTCTCCACGATCAGCAGGCGCCCCGAATCGGAGATCGCCGACCGGCACCGGCCCAGGATGGCCACGCAGCGCTCGTCGTCCCAGTCGTGCAGGATGCTCTTGAGCAGGTACGCGTCCGCACCGGCGGGGACGGCGGAGAAGAAGTCGCCCGCTTCGACGCGACAGCGGTCGGTCACCGCCGCCGCGGCGAGCGTGGCCGCTGCCTCGGCGAGACCGGCCGCGCTGTCGAACAGCACCCCCCGCAGCCCGGGAACGGCCCGCAGGATCTCCGACAGGACGGTGCCGTCGCCGCCTCCCACGTCGACCAGCGTGCGGTGCCGGGTGAACTCGTAGCTGGCCGGGAGCAGTTGGGCGATCGGTAGCGTGATCTGCCGCATCGTCGTGTTGAATCGTTGTGACAGTTGCGGATTCGCGGCGAGGAAGCCGAAGAAATCGGTGCCGTACAACCCTTCGAACGTCGGGCGTCCGGTGCGGACCGCGTCCTCCGGACGCTCCCAGGCGCGGAGCATGGCCGGATCGGTGAACAGCAGCGCCGCCGCGGCCTGTGAGTCGGGTCGATCGGTTCGTAGCAGCATGCCGGTCTCGGACAGCCCGAACGCACCCGCCCGGGTCTCGGTCACCAGGTCGAGGGCGGCCAGGGCGCGCAGCAGCCGGGCAAGCGCACCGGGATGCGTTCCGGTGGCCGCGGCCAGTTCGGCGGGGGTCAGTTCGGCATCACCGAGGTGATCGGCCAGGCCGAGGCGGGCCGCGGCGCCGACGACCTGGGAGCAGATCGTCCCGAACATCATGTTCATCAGACGCAGATGAGGTGTCATGCCTGCTTCCTGGGGGGTGCACCGGCCACATGCAGCCGGTGCAGTCGATAGTGAGCGGCCTTGGCGCTGCGGTCGACCAGGGCCAGCGTCGCGCGCAACCGCCAGGGCAGCCGGTCGCGGACCTCGCCCGGCGGGTCGGTGACCGTGCGGGACTCGAGGACCGACAATCCGACGTCCCAGGCGGCGAAATCGGTTGGGGGATCGTCGATCGCCCAGCCCGGCCGCGCGCTCATATGCCGCAGGGTGTCGTGCCCGTTCAGGGCCGCGAGACCGGCGGGTGAGAACGAGTCGAGGATCAGATCGGAGCCGGGGAATTCCCGCTGAATGCGCCCGACCGCCGTCGCCGCGTCCGGCTGGGGCAGATAGATCAGCACCGCCTCGGAGACGAAGAGGTACGGGCCGGGTCGTTCACGGACGGCGGCCACCCACGTGTCGTCCACGGCGGAGGCGGACAGGATGGTGCGCCGTTCGGTCTCGTCGAAAAACTGTCGGCGCAGCGCGATCACGTCGGGCAGGTCGAACTCGACCCATCCGGCGGTGCCGTTGTCGAGACGCTCGTAGCGGGTATTGAGCCCCGCGCCGATCTCGACCACTGTGCCGCTCGGGTGTGCGGTGAGGAACCGTCCGACCCAGGCGTCGACCGTGAGCCCGCGCATGACCGATCCGATCATGCTGCGCCCCGTGCCGAGCCGGGCGAAGTCGTAGTCGATCCGTTCCACCATGGCGACCGCCCGGGGGTCGGCCACCAGCGGCCGCCTCTTCCGGGTCTCGAGTGCGCGGGCGTAGAGCGGTATCAGCAGCGTTTCCTGGGCCGCTCCCAGCGCGACGGGATGCTTTCCTGGCATGGACCCTTCCTCTGTCGAGCGCGAAAGACGTTCGCTGCGAACGCATTTGCCGCGCCGGAGCTCATCGCCGCGAGTTGACGGCGTCCTGCGAACGTCGTAGATTCTACCCTAATGAAAATGATTGTCATTTCTTAAGGGTGGGAAAGTGATGCGGGAACAGCTGGGCTTGCCGCGTGCGCATGCGGTGAGCGGTACGCACTGGGGCGACAGTGTGGAGACTTTGCGGCAAGCGATCGGCGCTCTGTCGGGCCTGCCCACCGAGGTATTGACCGACGACGTGGACCTGTTCGGCCTGGGCCTGGATTCGGTTACCGTGATGCGGATCTCCGGACTGATGCGTCGGGCGGGCGCCCGGGTGGAGTACCGGGACCTGCTGGCCGGTCCTACCCTCCGCATGTGGTGGGAGTTGTTGCAGCGCAACAACTCCGACGATCCACCCGCAGTGGCTGCCGGGGCAGTCGAGAGGGACGAGACGGCGCCGTTCCCCCTGGCGGTGATGCAGCACGCGTTCTGGGTCGGGCGTGCCGACTCGCAGCGACTGGGTGGTGTTGCCGCGCATCTCTACACCGAATTCGATCGTGACGACGGTCTCGACCTCGATCGACTGGATCGGGCGGTGCGCGATCTGACGGCGCGGCACGCGATGCTGCGCATCACCATCGACGGCGCCGGGATGCAGCGCGTGACCGAACGCGGGCACTGGCGCGGCCTGTTCATCGACGATCTCCGCTCACTGCCGGGAGACGTAGCCGCGCGGCGACTGGCGGACACACGGGATGTCCTCTCGCACAGGCGAATGGACGTCGCGGCCGGTGAAGTGTTCGACCTCCGGGTCTCCCTGCTTCCCGGCGGCCGCGCGCGCCTGCACCTGGACCTCGACATGATCGCCGCGGATGCCTTGAGCCTGCGTACCCTCCTCGCCGATCTGACCACCCTGTACCACGAGGGCCCCGGCGCACTGCCCGCCATCGATTTCAGCTACGCCCGGTACCTCGCGGAGCGCGATCGTGCACGGGCGCAGGCTCGTTCGCGGGCCCGTGACTGGTGGCACACACAGCTGCCGACCCTGCCCGGGGCTCCCGAACTTCCCCTGCTGGCGCATGAGAACGCCACCGGCGGGCCGAAAGTCGCACGCCGCCACCGCTGGCTGCCGCCGGAACGGGTGGCCCTGCTGCACGAGCGCGCCCGCCGTGCCGGACTGACCACCGCGACCGCCCTCGCCACCGTCTTCGCGGAGACGATCGGCGTTTGGAGCGCGACCGATCGGTTCCTGCTGAATCTGCCGGTATTCGACCGGGAACCGCTGCACGACGACGTGGATCGGCTCGTCGGCGACTTCTCCAGCTCGGTGCTGCTGGACGTCGACCTGTCCACCCGGATGCCGGTTGCCGAACGGGGACAGGCGATTCAGGAACGGCTGCGACAAGTCTCGGGCTACGCCGCCTACACCGGCGTGGAGGTGCTGCGCGATCTGAGCCGGGCCAACGGCGGTGCACGGGTGCTGGCGCCGGTGGTCTACACCAGCGCGCTGAGCCTGGGCGAGCTGTACCCGCCCGATGTCCGCGCCTGTCTCGGCGCACCGAGCTGGACCGTGTCGCAGGGACCGCAGGTGTGGCTGGACGCTCAGGTGACCGAGGTCGACGGCGGTCTCCTGCTGAATTGGGATGTCCGGGTGTCGCTGTTCCCGTCCGGGATGCTCGATGCGATGTTCGACGCCTACATCCGATGCATCGACCTCCTCCTGGACGACGAGACCGCGTGGCGGCGCGAGGCGCCCTGGCCGATCATCGCGGGCCTCGGCACCCCGGATGCGGCCGCTTCCGCATCCGACGGCGCGGCGCCGACCGCCCTGCACGAGCGCTTCTTCGCCCGCGCCGCCGCGGAACCGGACCGCATCGCGCTACTGACCGCGGAGCAACCGATTTCCTACGGGGACCTCGCGGCGGCCGCCTACCGCATGGCGGGGCTGCTGGCCGCCCGGGGAATCGGCCGGGGTGACAGTGTGGCCGTCACCCTGCCCAAGGGCGTCGACCAGATCGTGGCGACGCTCGGAGTGCTCGCCGCCGGTGCGACCTACGTGCCGTCCGGAGTCGACGTTCCGGCCGCACGACGGGAGCAGGTCTATCGCGCGGCGGGTGTGCGGCTGGTCGTCACCGACGCGGACGCCGCCGCGGCCGGTGTGCCGGACGGCATCGATCTGGTCCTGCCCGCACAGGCACGGGACGCGGAGCCCGCGGCCGGGGCAGTCGCGGTAGATCCCGAAGACGTCATGTACGTGATCTTCACCTCCGGTTCCACCGGAATCCCGAAGGGTGTCGAGGTGCCGCATCGCGCCGTGGCCGCTACGGTCGACGCGGTCAACACGCACTTCGGCATCGGGGCGGATGATCGCACGATCGCGTTGTCCGCCTTGGATTTCGACCTGTCGGCCTACGACCTGTTCGCATTCCTCGCCTATGGCGGGAGCGTGGTGGTGGTCGAGGAGGCACAGCGCCGCGACGCCGCGGCCTGGGCCGAACTCGTCCGCCGCTGGAATGTGACGGTGATCAGCGCCGTGCCCGCGCTGCTGGACATGCTGCTCGTCGCCGCCGCGGACTCCGGTCTCGGCAGCGCGCTGCGCGTGGTGATGCTGGGCGGCGACCGGGTCACCGTCGATCTGCCGGATCGGCTGCGCCGACTCGTCCCGGGGTGCCGGTTCGCGGGCCTGGGCGGGATGACCGAGGCCGCGATCCACGCGACGATCTGTGAGGTCGGAGCTGTCGACGCCGACTGGTCGAGCGTGCCCTACGGAATTCCGTTGCCGCACGCGCGCTGCCGTGTCGTCGACGGACATGGACGGGACCGGCCGGACTGGGTGCCCGGTGAACTCTGGGTCACGGGCCATGGCCTCGCGCACGGTTATCGTGGTGACCCCGAGCGGACCGCCGAGCGGTTCGTCGACCGCGACGGAGCCCGCTGGTATCGGACCGGTGACCTCGTGCGTTACCGGCCCGGCGGGACGATCGAATTCCTCGGCCGCACCGACCATCAGGTCAAGATCCGTGGCCACCGCATCGAATTGGGCGAGATCGAGGCGGTTCTTGCTGACCACCCGCAGGTCACCGCTGCGGCGGCGGCCGTGGTGGAACACGCGACCCGGCAGTTGGGCGCTGTCGTCGTTGTCGCGGACGACGCCGTCGAGGACGAGGCGTTGACGGCCTGGCTCGGCGACCGCCTGCCCGGTTATATGGTTCCCCGGCGTTTCATACGTGCGGCCGAACTTCCCATCACCCGGAACGGCAAGGTCGATCGGGCGGCCGTGCGGGCAATGCTCCTCGTGCGCGGCCGCGACGGTGAACCCGCCGGGATCTCGGTGCCGCAGGGTCGGACAGAGGTCGCTCTGGCGGCGATCTGGCGGGAACTGCTGGGCGTCGATGAGATCCGGCGTGACGACGACTTTTTCATGCTCGGGGGAGACAGTCTGCTGGCCACCCGGCTGATCCGGCGGCTCGGTGGCGAAGGGCTGTCCGGCGCCGATCTGGCCCAGTTGTTCGCCACGCCCACCCTGGCCGCGTTCGCGGCGGCATTGACATTCGGCGAGTCCGAGGGCGTGCCGGTGATTCGCCCGGAGCCGGAGCAGCGGCACGACCCCTTCGCACTCACCGACGTCCAACGGGCGTTCTGGATAGGCCGCGCGGAGCGGATGGAACTCGGCGGCGTCGGATCGCATTTCTACCTCGAGTTCGACGGGGCGGGGGTCGACCTGGACCGGCTCGAGGCCGCCTGGAACACGGTGATCGCCCGGCACGAGATGTTGCGCGCGGTCGTGACTTCGCAAGGGACGCAACAGATTCTCCCCGAGGTCCCGCACTACCGGATCGAGCGCATCGAGGCCGGACGGGCGCCCGAGTTCACTCTGCACCAGCTTCGGGAAGTGTTGTCGCACCAGGTTTTCGACGTACTAACCTGGCCGCTGTTCACGATCCGGGCCGCCACCTACGGCCGGGACGGGGTGACCCGCGTGCGGCTGTATGCCGGAATCGACAGCATCATCGCCGATGGTCGCAGCATCATGGTCTTGTTCACCGAATGGGACCGGCTCTACCGCGATCCCGACGCCACGCTGCCTCCCGTGCCGTTGTCGTTCCGCGACTACGTGCGTCAGATCGGATCCGATCCGCACCGCACCGCGGCCGCGCAGGAGTACTGGGCACGCCGCGTCCGCGAGCTGCCGCCTGCGCCGCCGTTGCCGCTGGTCCGAGCGCCGCGCGAGATTGTGCGGCCCCGTTTCGTGCGCCTGCGGCACCTGATCGACGCCGACCGGTGGCATCGGATCGCCCAGGCCGCGCGCACGCACGGGATCACACCCAACGCCGCCCTGCTGGCGTGCTACTTCCAGCTGCTCGGTGAGTGGAGCGCACAGCGCGCGCTGACGGTGAACGTCACCATGTTCGATCGGGTGGAGACGAGTCCTGCGGTGGACGGCGTGGTCGGCGATTTCGCGTCGCTGCTGTTACTCGGCCACAGCTGGGCGCCGGGAGAGGGTTTCGCGGCCGTCGCGAAGCGTCTGCATCGGCAGCAGGGGCGCGATCTGGCCCATCGCGACGCCTCCGGCATCTGGGCGCTGCGCGAACTTGCCCGGCACCGGGGTACCGCGTCCGCGCCGATGCCGGTGGTTTTCACCAGCGTCCTCGGCGTCGCGAACGGTGATGCGTCGCTGGAATTGTCGCCCGCCTTCCCGGAACCGATCTACGGCATTACCCAGACGCCGCAGGTCTGGCTCGACAACAAGGTGTCCGAGAACCGGGGCGGTATCGGCATCGACTGGGACGTCGTGGCCGAATTGTTCGGTGCGGCAACGACGTCCGCGATGTTCGACGGCTATGTGCGGCTCGTCGAGGGACTGGCCGAGATGGACTGGTCCCGGCCGCTGCCCGAGGTGCTGAGCGAGGAACAACGCACGCTGCGCGACGCGGCAGCGCGGGCGCTGCGCGAGGCGGCCCCGGCCCGCAGCGAGACACCGCCCGACACACCCGGCGGCGACAGCGCGGTGGAGCAGACCGTCGCGCGCCTCTGGCAGGCCCTGCTCGGCGTCGACCATGTCGACCGCGCCGACAACTTCTTCGATCTCGGTGGTGACAGCATCGTCGCCACACGGTTGATGAGCGGCCTGCGGTCCGAGGGGCTGGACGGGGCGGAACTGGCTCGTCTGTTCACCCACCCCGTCCTGCACGAGTTCGCCGCCACGATCACTGTAGGCCCCCGAGAATCGCCGGATTCCTCTGCGCCGCAACTCGAATCGGACCCGGCCCGCCGCCACGACCCGTTCCCGCTCACCGACATCCAGACGGCCTACTGGCTGGGCCGGTCCGACCATTTCGACCTCGGTGGCATCGGCGCCCAACTCTACCTCGAATACGACTGGCCCGACCTCGATCCGACCCGGCTGGAACACGCCTGGAACCGGCTGATCGAGCGGCACGCGATGCTGCGGGCCATCATCGACCCGGACGGTATGCAGCGGGTGCTCGCCGAGGTTCCCGCATACCGCATCCCCATCATCGACGCCGAAACAGTTGCCGCCGAGGCGGATATCGACACCGCCTCATCGGTGTTGCGCGCGGAGTTGTCGGGCGCGGCGCGCGACGCGGGCGCCTGGCCGCTGTTCGCGGTCCGGGTCGTCCGCGACGGCGACCGGACCCGGGTGTGCGCCGTCTTCGACAATCTGATCGCCGACGGCCTCAGCACACTGGTGCTCGTCTCCGAATGGATGCGGCTGTACGCCGATCCGGGTACACCGCTGCCTCCCCTCGGTATCGAATTCCGCGATTACGTCACCCACTGTGCTCCGTCGGAGGCGGAGATCCGCAGCGCGTTGTCGTACTGGCGGGCTCGATCGGCGGATCTGCCGCCGGGACCGCAACTGCCGCTGCGTGTTTCGCCCGGCAGCATCGACCGTCCGCGGTTCGCCCGGCGGGAGGCGCGGCTCGAACGCGAGACCTGGCACCGCATCACCGAGCGCGGCCGCGCCTTCGGGCTCACTCCGAGCGTGTTGCTCGTGGCCTGCTACACATGGGTATTGGGCGCGTGGAGCGCACAGCGCGACCTCACCGTCACCCTGACCCGCTTCGATCGCCGCGACGTCCACCCCGACATCACCAGGGTGGTCGGCGATTTCACCTCGCTGCTTCTGCTGGCCGACCGCCCCGCCGATGTGGAGAGCTGGCTGGACCGGGCCAGGCGGCTGCAGGAACAGCTGTGGCGCGATCTCGACCACCAGCAGGTCTCGGCGGTGCGCGTGCTGCGCGAACTCGCTCGGGAGAACGCGGCGCCGGCCGAACCCGTACCCGTGGTGTTCACCAGCATGCTCGGCGTGGACGACGAACTGGCCTGGGCGGTCCGCTGGCCGGACCACACCTGCTCGCAGACGCCGCAGGTCTGGCTGGACCACCAGGTTATCGAGCTGCCCGACGGCCTCTTGCTGAGCTGGGACTCGGTCGACGAGTTGTTCCCCGCCGGGATGGTCGACGATATGTTCGCTACCTACGTGGCACAGCTGCGCCGTCTCGCGGACGCGGACTGGACACTGCCCCTGCCGGATCCGGTTCCGCCCCAGCAGCGCGCGGTGCGAGATCGGGCGAACGACACCACCGGGCCGAGCCCGCGGGAGGCGCCCGGCGGCGGCCTGCTGCACACATCGTTCTTCGATGTCGCGGCGGCCGACCCCGGCCGCACGGCGCTCATCGATGCGGACACCGATATCGGCTTCGGCGCGCTGGCCGAGCACAGCAGGCGGATCGCCGCGCTGTTGATCGAGCGCGGGATACGGTCCGGGGCGGCGGTCGGGGTGACCGCCGCGCGCGGCGCCGCGCAGATCGCCGCGCTCTACGGGATCCTCGCCGCCGGCGCGGCGTACGTGCCGATCGCGAAAGATCAACCGCCGCAGCGCCGCAACGCGATACTCGACAGCGCCGAGGTGTCGGTGTTGCTCACCGACGACAGCGAGCGCTGCGGCGAGGTGCCCGAGTCGTGCCGGATCGTGGATATCGCGGAGGCGGACCGGTGTCCCCCGGCGCCGGTGTACCGGGGTGACCCCGGCGACCTCGCGTACGTCATCTTCACCTCGGGTTCGACCGGGACTCCGAAGGGCGTCGAGATCACCCACGGCAGTGCGGTCAACACCCTCGACGACCTGCGGTGCCGCTACGACATCGGCGCGGGCGATCGGGTGCTCGCGGTCGCGGCCGCCGACTTCGACCTGTCGGTGTTCGACGTGTTCGGCGTCCTGGGCGCGGGTGGCAGCGCGGTGGTCACCGGCGACGAGGACCGGCGCGATCCGCTCCGGTGGCTGGCGCTGGCCCGCGATCACGGTGTGACGCTGTGGAACAGCGTCCCGGCCGTGTTCGACATGTTGCTCACCGTCGCCGAGGCCGGACCCGGCCTCCCCCGGACGTTGCGACTGGTGCTGGTGTCCGGTGACTGGGTGGGGCTGGACCTGCCCCGCCGGGTCCGCGAGCTGTCGCGCGACTGTCGGCTGCTCGCGCTCGGCGGGGCCACCGAGGCGGCGATCTGGTCGAACTGTTTCGAGGTCGATGCGGTGGATCCGGAATGGACCTCGATCCCGTACGGATTCCCGTTGCGCAATCAGCGGTACCGGGTCGTGGACGAAGCCGGCCGCGACCGCCCCGACTGGGCGGTGGGCGAGCTGTGGATCGGCGGCGCCGGTGTGGCCCGCGGTTATCGCGGCGAGCCGGAGCTCACCGCGGCCGCCTTCCTCGAGGACGCGGGCACCCGCTGGTACCGCACCGGGGATCTGGGGCGCTACCGTCCCGGCGGACTACTCGAATTTCTCGGACGCTCCGACCGGCAGGTCAAGATCCGGGGCCACCGCATCGAATTGGGCGAGATCGAACACGCGATCAGCGCGCACCCGGCCGTCCGTCGCGCCCTCGCGCTCGCGGTCGGCGACCGCGAGCACACCCGGCTGGTGGCGTTCGTCGAGCCCGAGACCGGCACGGGCGCAACCGAACCGGAGTTGCCCGCGGACCTGGCGGACTTCGTCGCGGCCCGCGTTCCGTCCGCGTGGCTGCCCGCGCTGATCTCGTTGCCGGACCCACCGCTCACCGGCAACGGAAAGATCGACCATGCGGCGCTGGCCCGCCGCGCGGACAGCGCCCTGTCGGCAGTGGAATCCACGCCCGGTGAACCGATCCGCTCCGGACTGGAGACGCGGATCGGGCAGGTGTGGGGACAGGTAACCGGCGCGGCGCCGTCGCATCGGCAGATCAGTTTCTTTGCCGCGGGCGGTGATTCGCTGTCGGCCACCCGCTTGGTGAGCCGCCTCGAAACCGAACTCGGCATCGCCGTGACTCTGCGCGAGTTCTTCGCCACGCCGACCATCGCCGGGCTCGCGCGGAGCCTGCCGCAGCACGAAGTCGACCTCGAGGAAGGTGTCCTGTGAACCCCGTCGATCTGGTGTCCGACCTACAACGACGCGGGATCCACCTCTGGGTGGACGGTGACCGGTTGCGGTTCCGCGCGCCCCGCGGAGTGCTCACCGCCGAACACCGGGAACTGCTCGTCGCGCACAAACCCGCGGTGATCGACCATCTCACCCGAGACCAGGCGGCCCTTCGGGTCACCGCCGACCCGGGCGCCGTCCACGAACCGTTTCCGCTGACTCCGGTGCAGTCCGCCTATCTCATCGGCCGCAACCACGCCTACGCCTACGGCGGCGTCGCCTGCACCAGCTATCTCGAAATCGACTATGCCGCTGTCGAACCCGACCGGGTGGAAGCGGCCTGGAACGAACTCGTCCGGCGCCACGACATGCTGCGCGCCACCGTGCACGGTGACGGGTACCAGCGCATCCACCCGCAGGCGCCTCACTACCGGATTCCGGTGACCGATGCCCGCGGCGAGGACGCGGCCGCCCTCGCCGCCCAGCGCGACCGCAGGCGAGACGCGATGCTGAGCGGGACCCGCAGCAGCGAGCAGTGGCCGCTGTTCGATCTGCACGTCACCCGTACCGACCGGGGGAGCATCCTGCACCTGCTGGTGGAACTGCTCGTCCTCGACGCGGCGAGCGTGCAGCAACTGCTGGCCGAGCTGGACGACCTCGTGTACGGCCGGTCGAATTCCCGACCTGCACCGGCGATCGGGTTCCGCGATTATGTGCTCGGCGTGCAACGGCTGCGCAACGGTTCGCGGTACCACCGCGACCGCGACTACTGGCAGCGTCGGCTCGACGACCTGCCGCCCGCGCCCGCCCTCCCGGTCGATGCCCTCGACGTTCGTTTCGGCACCGAGACCGGATCCGATTCCGGCACCGGCGAATTCGACCGGCACCACCGCGTGCTGACCAGCGCGGACCTGGCCGGTCTGGCTGGTCACGCCGCGGCGCACGGGCTCACCGCCTCCGGCGCGGTGCTGACCGCCTACGCGGAGGTCATCGGACGCTGGAGCCGGCACCGCCGGTTCACCCTGAACCTGCCGGTGTTCAACCGCCTCCCGGTGCACGCCGATATCGATACCGTCCTCGGCGATTTCACTTCGGTCAGCCTGCTCGGTATCGACCTCGACGACCAGGACACCTTCACCGACCGCGCCCGGGCGATCACCACACAACTGTTCACCGACCTCGATCACCGCCTGTTCGACGGCGTGGAGGTCCTCGGCGAGCTGACCCGCCGCGCGGGCGCCCCGGTTCTCATGCCGGTGGTGTATACCAGCACCCTCGGTGCGGAAGGCGACGCCTTCCCTTCGACCGAGCGGGGCCGGATCCTGCGCGGCATGACCCGCACGCCGCAGGTGTGGCTCGACTGCCAGGTGACCCCGCACGAGGACGGGCTACTGCTGGCGTGGGACGTCCGGCGCGGCGTGCTGCCCGGCGACACCGCCGCCGATGCCTTCGCGGCATTCGCCGACCTCGTCACCGATCTGGCCCGAGCCCCAGGGACCTGGTCGGCCCGATATCCGGTGCCGCTGCCCACCGCGCAACAGGTGCGCCGCGACGCCTATGACGCCACCGCTGTGGATCGCACGCCCCGGCTGCTGCACCAGCGGATCCTCGATCGGGCCGCCACCCATCCGGACGCGCCCGCCGTGATCCACCCGACCGGCACACTCGATTTCGCCGCATTGGCCCGGCGTGCGGCCGCTACCGCGATCCGGTTGCGCGAGGCGGGAGTCGAGCGTGGGCAGCGCGTCGCGATCGTGATGGAGAAGGGACCCGAGCAGGTGGTCGCCGCGCTGGCGGCGCTGCTGGCCGGAGCGGCGTATGTGCCGATCGAGGCCGCCCAGCCCGCGGCGCGCCGGGAGCGGATTCTCGGCCGCGCCGGTGCCGGTGTGGTGCTGACGCAGTCCTGGCTCCACGCAGCCGGTGAACCACCCGCCGCCGTGCCCGCGATTCTCGTCGACGAGGTCGCGGGCGACGACGGCGCGCCCGATCTCGCGGGCTCCGCCGACCCGGTCGATCCGGCCTACGTCATCTACACCTCGGGCTCGACCGGGGAACCGAAGGGGGTCGTGGTCACGCACCACGCCGCCGCGAACACCCTCGACGATCTCGAGGAGCGTTTCGCCGTCGGCCCCGGCGACCGAGTGCTGGGTCTGGCGAATCTGAGCTTCGATCTCTCGGTGTTCGACATCTTCGGGGTGCTCGCCGCCGGGGGCGCGCTGGTACTTCCGGAGGCGGCGCGGGCGGCCGACCCGTCGCATTGGGCCGACCTGATCCAGCGCCATGCGGTCACCGTGTGGAACAGCGTGCCCGGCCAACTGCAGATGCTGCAGGACTTCCTGGACAGCGCGCCGGGTCACGACGCCGGATCGCTGCGGCTGGCGCTGGTGTCCGGCGACTGGATTCCGCTGGACCTGCCCGGCCGGGTCCACGCGAAACACCCCGGTCTCAGCGTGGTGGGCCTCGGCGGGGCCACCGAAGCCGCCATCTGGTCGATCCATCATCCGGTGGGCGAGGTCGACCCGCGGTGGCGCAGCATCCCGTACGGCACACCGTTGAGCAATCAGACCGTGCACGTGTTCGACGGCGTGTCGCAGGATTGCCCCGAGCATGTGACCGGCGAGCTGTACATAGGGGGTGTCGGTCTGGCCGAAGGGTACCTGCACGACGACGAGCTGACCGCCGAGCGGTTCCTCCGGCATCCGCGTACCGGTGCCCGGCTGTACCGCACCGGCGATCTGGGGCGGTTCCACCCCGGCGGGTGGATCGAGTTCCTGGGCCGAGAAGACAGCCAGGTCAAGGTCCGGGGACACCGGGTCGAACTGGGCGAGATCGAATCGGCACTGCGCCGTCACCGCGCTGTCGCCGACGCCGCGGTCGTGCTCGACGCGCACGGCCCGGGGGCACGGTTGCTCGGCTTCGCCGAGATCGCGCTCGACCCGTCGGCGCCTACGGCGGCCGACCCGGCCGGGGACCGGATACTCGAGGCCGCCGAGACCGCCGCCGCCACGGTCCGCGGCGAGATCGATGGTGAATCGTTCGAGGCGCTGATGCGCGCGGTCGACGAGGTGGCGGTGCTGTCCATCGCGGCGCGGTTGCGTGCCGACGGGCTGTTCCGCGATGCGGGCCGATCCTACGACATCGCCGAGATCGCCACGGCCACAGGCGTTTCGGACCGTCAGAGCGGGTTGCTCGCCCGCTGGATGACGGCGCTGGCACATGCCGGAGCAGTTGTCCACGATCCGGAGACCGGCCGCTACCGCGACCTCGTCGAGGCCGACGCGGACATGGTCGAGCAGCGGTGGCGCCGCATTCACGAACTGGATGACATCGTGGGATACGGCCGTGCCACCCTCGACTACATCCGCACCTGCAGCACTCGGCTCGACGAGCTGCTGCGCGGTGACCTCGACGTTCGTGAATTGCTCTTTCCCGCAGGCGAATTCGGTGCTGCGCATGCGGTGTACCGGACGAACCTGGTGGCCCGTGGCGTGCACCGCGTCGTGATCGATACCGTGCGCGCGATCGCAGCGCGAACCCCGCGCCGAGTGCGGGTCCTCGAGGTGGGTGGCGGCATCGGTGGTACCAGTACCGATCTGATCCCGGCGCTGGCCGAATACGAGCCCGACTATCACTTCACCGACCTGTCGGAGTTCTTCCTCAGCGAGGCGCGCCGGACATTCGCCGACTATCCGTGGATGCGATACGGGCGCTTCGACATCAACACCGACGCGCGGGAACAGGGCTTGCGTCCGAATTCGGCCGACGTGATCCTGTGCGCCAACGTGCTGCACAACTCCCGCAACGCCGACGAGGTCCTGGCGCGCCTGCGCGAGATCCTCGCTCCCGGTGGGTGGCTGGTCTTCCTCGAGCCGACCAGGCAGCACAACTACGCGTTGCTGGTATCGATGGAATTCGAGTTCTTCAGTGAACTCGCCACCTTCACCGATGTGCGCGCGGGCACCGGACAAGCCTTCTTCACCCGCGACCAGTGGCTGCGGTTGCTCGCCGACGCCGGAGCGGATCGGGTGCGCGCGCTGCCCGCGGACGGTGACCCGCTGGCGACGTCGGGCCAAGGCGTATTCATCGCCCGATTCAAGGGCGACCGGCACGCGTTGACCGAGCAGCAGCTGACCGAGCACGTCGCCGCGCTGCTGCCCGGTCATATGGTGCCCGATCAGCTGTGGCTGCTGGATGCGCTGCCGCGCTCGGCGAATGGCAAACTCGATCGCGCCGCACTGGCCGCACGGACATCCCATGACTCCGGAGACGGCGAGGTGGCCGGGTTCGTCGCCCCGGCCGATGGGCTCGAGCAGCGGATCGCCCACCTGTGGACCGAGATGCTCGGTGTGGAGCGTGTCGGCCGCGATCAGGATTTCTATGCACTGGGCGGCGATTCGCTGTTGCTGTCACGGATGATCGGCCGACTGCGGGAGCGTGAGGCGCAGGCCGCGGCCGTCGAATGGCAGGAGCTGTTGCGGCACATGCTGCGCGACGCCACGGTCGCGGGCCTGGCGGCCCAGCTGCGCCGCCCCGACGCCGGTGTGGCACAGGCGGAATCGGCGAGTGCGCTGCTACCGCTCGGTGGCGACGAGGCCGATCCCGCCGGGACGTGGGTGCTGGTGCACGGTGGCACCGGCACGTTGCAGCCCTATCATGCGCTGATCCCGCACCTGCGTGCCGCGCACCCGGGTGCGCTGGTCGGACTGCAGGCACCCGACCTGAGCCGGTACCTCGAACTGCCCCCGGAATCGGTGATCACCAGGATGGCGGCCGACTACGCGACCGAACTGCTCGACGGGGACCACCACGGCCGCTTCCGGATCATCGGCTACTGCGTCGGCGGGCTGCTCGCCACGGAGATCGGCCGGATATTGACCGAGGCCGGTGCGGTGGTGGACGAGCTCACGGTGATCAGCTCGTATCAGCCCCCCGCGGTGGACGACGAGGTGATGGTCGACCACATCTTCGCGCTGGCCGTCGGCGCCGACCTCGAAGACGCCGGATTCCCCGGGGACGCCGACGCATTCGGCGCCGCCGTGCGCACCATCCTCGACCGGAGCCCCGACCGGATCCCGCGCGCCGCCCTCGCGAGCCTGGACGGACCGCACGCACCGCTTGCGGCGAAATTCCGGGACCTGTCGGCGGTGCCGCGCGCTGAACGCATCGCCGCCCTGCACACCGCGTCCACGGGTGGTAGCGCCTACAACTCCGGCGGGCATGCGCTGGACGAATTCCGCCGCCTGTTCGACGTGTTCGCGCAGAGCCTGCGCGCGGTGGCGGCACACCGGCCCGAACCGTATCTCGGACCGGTGCGGCTGCTGCGCAACAGCGAGTCCTCGACGCTATTGCCGGGGACGCGCGAGGACGTCGGTGAGTTCTGGTCCCGGATCTGCCTCGGGCCGTTGGCCGTCGAGGACATTCCGGGCGATCATTTCGGTTGCATGGCTGCCGCCCACTCGTCGGCGCTCGGCGGCCGGATCACCGCGCCCGTGCGGGGATCGGGGGTGGTGGTCCCATGATCGAGCCGAACGAGGAGATCGTCTCGCCTGGGCGGCACGCCGATGGCGCGGGTGGCCGACGGCGCGTTGCCGTGCTCGGCGCCACGGGTGTCGTCGGCCGGGCCGCGGTGCGGATGCTGACAAGTCTCGGCGTCACCGGACTGCGCCTCGGCGCGCGGTGCGGCGAGCGCCTGGACGCACTCCCGGCGCCGCCCGACGCCCAGCGGTGCCGGGTCGACGCCGACGACACGGAATCATTGACCGCGTTCTGCCGGGGGGCCGGTCTCGTCCTCAACTGCGCGGGACCGTCGTATCTATTGCTCGACCGGGTCGCGCGGGCAGCGCTGGCGGCGGGCAGCGACTATGTCGATGTATCGGGCGACGGCCCGGCCTACCGGCTGCTCGAAGGCTCGCCACTGTTCGACGGAGCGCGCACAGCGGTGCTGTCCGCGGGAATGCTGCCGGGATTGGCCAATCTCGTGCCGAGACTCTTGGCCGACGACCTGATCGGTGCGCGGCTGGTGGTCTACGCCGGCGGCATCGAACCGTTTTCCCCCGCCGCGGCCGGGGATCTGGCGCTGTCGGTCGACGCTTCGGACGGGTCCGGTGCGACGCCGGGTGGAGCGGGCGCCGGTCACTGGTACGGCGAGGCCTTGGCCGCCTGGCAGAACGGCCGTCGTCGGCGAAAAGCGTTGCCGGTGGGAGAGGACGTCGAGATCGCCGGATTTCCCGGCCGGGTGACCACGATGCCGTTCCTCACCGCCGACGCCGAGCGGCTGGCCAAGTCGACCGGCCTGTCCGACTTGCGGTGGTACAACGTCTTTCTGGGCTCCGCGCTGCGACTGACCCTTGCCGGGCTGCGCGGACGCGTATCCGGCGTGCGGCAGCCGCTGGCCGGGGCCGTCGCGCAGGTCCGCGCGGCGGCCGACCTCGACCTGGCCGGACTCGATCCGTTCTATCTGATGGCATTCACGGTGTCGCGGCCCGGCCGCACCGACACCGCGCTGCTGCGGACGCCCAGCAGTTTCGAACTCACGGCGGCTACCGCGGTGCGGGCGGTGATGGCCATCCTGCGCGGCGCGGTGCCCGCGGGCCTGCACTATGCCGACGACATCCTCGATCCCCGAGAACTTCTCGACGGCGTGATCGATCTGGGCGCGCTGCCCGTGTGGCAGACCCACCGGCATGCCCATGACGAACCACTGGAAGAAGGCATCCTGTGAACGACTCCATCCCTGTCCGCGCGAGACCGAAGGTCGTAGTGTGCGGCACCTCCTTCGGCCGGGTGTATCTGCGGGCGGTGCACGAAGACCCGGATGTCGAACTGGCCGGGGTGGTTTCGCGCGGGAGCAGCGCGTCCCGCGATACCGCCCGGGCCTACGGGGTACCGCACTATGTCGAGATCGACGAGCTTCCCGGCGATATCGACATCGCCTGTGTCGCGGTGCGTGCCGCGGTCGCGGGCGGCGAGGGCGGTGCGTTGGCGCGGAGGTTGCTGGCTCGTGGCATCCACGTGCTGCAGGAGCATCTGCTTCACCCGGACGAGCTGGCGGACTGCCTGCGGACGGCGCGCGAGCACGGCGTGCGGTACCGGCTCAACGCCTTCTACCCGCACCTGCGGCCGGTTCAGCTGTTCCTGCACGCCGCCCGGCTGCTGCGTGAGCAACAGGAACCGCTGCACGTCGATGCGATGGCCGGAGCCCAAGTCGTCTATCCACTGCTCGACATCATCGGGCGAGCCGTCGGCAGGCTACGCCCGTGGGCGGTCGGCGAGCCCGCACCGGTGCCACCCGCGGTGGCCGCCCTGGCCGACCGGCCGATGCCCTACGAGCACGTCACCGGAGTGATCGGCGGGGTTCCGCTGTCGCTGCGGGTGCAGAACCAGATCCACCCCGCCGACCCGGACAACCACGCCCTGCAGCTGCACCGGCTGTCGATCGCCTTCGAGGGCGGAATACTCACCCTGGCCGACACGCACGGCCCGGTGCTGTGGAGCCCGCGGCTGCACAGCGAGCGCGACGAGACCGGACGGCTGATCATGGCCGGGCCCGGTACCGAGCGGCTCGAGGCGCCGAGCACCGAAGTACTCGAATCCGCTGGCACATCCACATTCCGCGCAATCTTCGACGAGGTCTGGCCGCAGGGCGTTCGCGCCGCACTGGCCGAGTTGCGGGCCGACATCGCCGACCCGCGGCGCCATGTCGGCGCCGGTCAGTGGGCGGTAACCGTCACCGGGATCTGGCAGCGGCTCACCGCCGTGCTCGGGCCGCCGGAACTGATCCAGCCGGGCACACCGCGGGCGGTGCCGCTGCCGGAATTGCTCGCCGCCAGGCCCTCCGCGGAGGAGCAGCGAACCGCTCGCAGGTCGGACCCGATCGACAGCGAGGTGCGAGCATGAGCCTCGAGCACCGATGGCTGCGCTGCCCGCGGCCGAATCCGGCCGCGCGGCTGCGGTTGATCTGTTTCCCGCATGCGGGAGGAACGGCCGGCTTCTTCCGCGACTGGCCCGCAACCATCGATTCCGGTATCGAAACACATATCGTCCAGTACCCGGGACGCGAAGACCGGCTCGACGATCCACTCGTCGACCGGATGGAGGTGCTGGCCGACGGGATCCTCGAGGTGTTGCCGGACGGCCCGCTGGCCCTGTTCGGGCACAGCATGGGCGCCGCCGTCGCTCACGAGGTGGCGCTCCGCCTGCGCCACGACAACCGAAATCCGGTGGCGCATATGGCCGTATCGGGACGAGAACCGCCCATGCATCAGCGCGCCGGTGACCTGCACACCCGGGGAGTGTCGGCGGTCGCCGCCGAACTCGTGCGGTTGAGTCCGCGCAATGCGGCCCTGGTCGGTGATTCCGCACTGGCGGAATTGATCCTGCCCGTCGTGGTCAACGACTATCGGCTCATCGAAACCTACCGCCCCGGCACGCCACCCCCACTGGACTGCCCGCTCACGGTCCTGATCGGTGACCGCGATACGGAGGTCAGCGTCGGTGAGGCACGTGACTGGGCACGCTATACCACCGGCCGAACCACGGTGTGGCGGTTGCCCGGCGACCATTTCTACCTCGTCGACCAACGCGCCACGGTCCTCGACATCGTCGAACGCGCCCTGCTCGGCCACCGCGACCGCCCCGGCCCGCATCAATCGTCCACCGACCGGAATCGAGGTGCCGCATGACCAGCGTGGACGCATCCGGTTCCCGTCCCGTCGCCGGTTTCCGGTCCACCCTGCGCGGTCTGTCGAGCCTGCGCGCGTTCTCCTCCGACCCCTATGCCGCGATGCAGCGGCTGTATCAGGACAACGGGGCGATCTCGGTGCTCGGCGCGGGGCCGATGCGGTTCCGGCTGACCCTGGGACCGGAGGTGAACGAGTTCATCCTGGCCAACAGTCAGTTGTTCAGCTGGGAGCGCGCTTTCGCCGGTCTGGTCCCGCTGGCCGGTCCGGCCGCGCTACTGGCCAACGACGGTGACCGGCACCGGCGGCTGCGCCGGCTCGTCGCGCCCGCGTTCACCGTCCGCCGCGTCGGCGACCACATCGAAACAGTCACCCGCCATGTGCGGCAGGCCGTCGCCGAATGGCAACCGGGCGATGTCGTCGAGGCGTACGAGCCGCTGCGCCGGGCACTGCGCCGGGCCACCCTGGAGAGCCTGTTCGGCTCCACCGCGATCGAACGCTCCGACGGTCTGGACGCCCGGCTGCACGATATCCACCGCGCCGTCGACGCTGGGCTGGTCCGCGGCAAGATCCAGCGCTGGGGCCTGCCCACCTGGCGCCGGGCGCTCGCGGCACGCGCCGAGGTACACCGCTGGGTGGTGGCCGAGATTCACCGCCGCGGCGAGCATCCCGGCCCCGGCCGCGACGTACTCGGGGCGCTGCTCGAGGGCGCGGACGGCACCCGGCTGTCCGACGAGGAGATCACCGACCAATTGGTGAGCCTGCTGGAGGCCGGGGCGGAAACCACTGCGGCGCAGCTGGCATGGCTGCTGCACTGCGCCTCGCGCGAGCGACCGATCTGGACCGATATCACCGCCGCGATCACCGACCGACTGCCGGGCAGTACGCCACCGGCACCCGCCGACCTGGACCACGTGACCGGGCTCGACCACCTCGTGTCCGAAGCGATCCGGCTCTATCCGGCCACGGCCGTCGTCTCGCGCATGACCGCGACCGAATTCTCCTTGGCCGGACAGCAATTCGTCCCCGGTGACCTGCTGATCCTCAGTCCGTACCACACCCACAGGCTGGCATCGATCTGGCCCGACCCGGACCGGTTCGATCCGAGCCGATGGGATCCGGCCTCGGCCGACTATCACCGCCCGGCGCCGCACGAGTTCCTTCCGTTCGGCGGCGGCCCGCATCGCTGTATCGGCGCCAACTTCGCGACCATGGCCGTCAAAACCGCCTTCGTGGCGGTGGCCGGCCACGTCGACTGCGAGCCCGTCGCCGTGGACGTGCGCCCGACCGGACTGATCGGGATGCGCCCGGCCGGCGGGCTGAACCTGCGCATCATCGGAAAGCGTTGAGAACCTGCTTGTTTCGAACCTCTTGGAGCACAGATGACGCAACACAACAGAACCACCGCGGTGCTGGCGACCGTGGTGATCGTGCAGTTCATGGTTTCGCTGGACCTCTCGGTGGTGAACGTCGCACTTCCCGCGATCCAAGCCGAATTCGACATCTCGGCGACCGCACTGCAGTGGGTGATCAATGCCTACACCGTCGTGTTCGGCGGATTCCTGCTCCTCGGCGGCCGCCTCGGTGACCTGATCGGCCGCCGCTGGACCATGCTCCTCGGACTCGGCCTCTTCGGCCTCGCCAGCCTCGTCGGCGGGCTGGCCACCGACCCGTCGATCCTCGTGGGCGCCCGGGCCGTCCAGGGTTTAGGGGCCGCCGCGCTGTCGCCGCTATCGCTGGCACTGATCACCGTGACCTTCCCGGAGGGGCCCGCCCGCGCCAAGGCCCTCGGGTTGTGGGGCGGATCGACCATGCTCGGCGGCACGACCGGCGTCGTCGCGAGCGGTCTGCTCACCGACTTCGCCGACTGGCGGTGGGTGTTCCTGATCAATGTGCCGATCGTCGTCGCCGCCATGGTGACCGCGGCCACGGGGATGGGTGACGAACGCGAGGGCGTCCGGCCACGTCTCGATATCGCCGGTGCCGTGCTGGTCACCGCGGGCATGGTCCTGCTCATCCTCGGTGTCGTGCGCGCCGAGGAACAGGGCTGGGCGTCGGCGGTCACCGTGGGCACCCTCGCGCTCGCGGCCGCGCTGCTGACCGCGTTCGTCGCGGTGGAGTCGCGGGTGGCCGAGCCGTTGATGCGGTTGAGCCTGCTGGCGCATCGAAGTGTGCTGGGCGGCAACGTCTTCGGGTTCATGATCACCGCCGGGCAGCTCGCCGCGTTCTACTTCGTCTCCCTGCACATGCAGACGGTGGCGCATTACTCTCCGGCCGCCGCCGGCGTGGCGTTCGTGCCGTTCGCGGTCGGCGCCGTGGCCGGGATGCGCGCGGTCGCCGCGGTCGTGAAGCGCTTCGGCGCCCGGACGGCATTGGTGGCCAATGGGCTACTGGGAGCCATCGGAATCGCCTGGTTCGGTCTCGCCGGGCCGGGTGGCACGTTCGTTACCGACCTGCTCGGGCCATCGATCGTGGCCGGTATCGGTATCGGCGCCAGCTTCGTGGTCATGGGTGCGGTCGCCATGACCGGTGTCCCGCCCGCGGACGCGGGCATGGCCTCGGGTTTGTTGAACAGCTCCCGCCAACTCGGCGGCGCGATCGGCCTCGCGGTATTGACCACGGTCGCCGCCGCGGTCACCTCCGGCGAGCAGACACCCGAGGCGCTCAGCCACGGCTACCGCTCGGCCTTGCTGCTCGGCGCGGGTCTCATCGTGCTCGGCACCGCGGCCGTCGCCGTGCTCGTGCCGCGGCCCGCGGCGGCCCGGAAGGCCGCCGCGGAACGGGCGTGACCGCGCGTTTACCGGCGGGGCGTGCGAAGCACTCCGGCCTGTGTGGTGAGCTGCTCACCGCTCAGGCCGGTCTCCGCGGCGAGATCGTCGAGGCCGAACGTGTGCCACTCACTGACGTTGCGCACGGTCCTCGTCGGCACGGCTGGCCCGCTGACCTGCCAGGTCGAGGTCAACCGCATGAGATCTCCGACACCCGGCTCGCCTTCGATCCAGCCTTCGTAGAGCAGGTCGCCGATCTGCTCCCGGGCCAGGGCCATCCTGGGCAGCGGCGCCGGACGAGTGATCGGCAGCAGCTCGACCAGCACGGGCGCACCGGGGGCAAGGCGGGGCAGAACGCGATCCCACAGCGCCCGCCGCGCCTCCGGAGAGACGTGGCCGATCACCCCGAACAGCACCAACGCCGAGATCGACTCGGGCAGCGCCACCGACTCCACGCCCTCGGGCACGATGGTCACCCGCCGCCGCAGATCCTCGTCGGAGACGACATCGTGGGTGAGGACCGCGCGCATCGCCGGCGCCGGCTCGCAGGCCAGGATGCGCGCCTGCGGCAACACCTCCGCGATGATGCGGCACGTCCGCCCGGTACCGGCCCCGATGTCGACCACGGGGCCCGTACTCGGATCGACCTCGGCCAGCGTCGATCGCAGTGCCGATTCGCCCTCCGGATGCGCGCGCGGAACCAGATCGTAGAACTCCGCGACCGGCGAATAGAAGTCGTCCATGTGCCTCTCCCTGTAGGTGACATCGCTGACCAGCTTTGTTGAAAAAGATTATCATTATCATTAAATTGAGTTCGGGCAGAAGGGGTTTCGATGGCGACCGTGGATTCGACAGCGGCGGTTCCGGTACCAGAGTCGCGACCGCGGATATCCGCGGTGGCGGATCCGGTGGCGACGGTGGCCGCTCTGGCGGCATCGGATCGGTTCGGCGATCACGTCGTTTACGAGCGACCCGGTTCCTGGGTCTTCGCGGCGGATCCGGTGGGTCGTATCGAGCTGGACCACGGTGAACTCCGACTCGAATACCAAGGCCGAAATCGGGTGCTGCCGTGGGCCGACCGGCCCATAGCCGGTCTGCGGTCCGGTCTGGACGAGTTACGCGCGCAGGGTTGCGACGGTGTCGTGTACGGATGGCTGGGCTTCGAGCTCTGCGCCCACCGGTTCGGCGCCGACCGCTATGTCCCCGAGGGAACACCCTTGGCGCGCTTGATGGTTCCACGGCTGGAGGTACAGGTCGCCACATCGGGCGTCGTCGTGCGTGGCGCGACACCATCCGATCTCGATGTGCTCGAACACCTTCTCACGGGTCCGCCTGCGCCGTCGGACGTTCCCGGCTTCGTCGACATCCACGCGGACCCGAGCGGTTATCGTGAACGGGTGGCCGCCGCTGGGGCCGAAATCCGTTCGGGGCGTTACCAGAAGGTGATCCTCTCCCGGCGGGTGGATGTGCCGTACCCGGTCGACCTGCCTGCTACCTACCGGCTCGCCCGTGCTCACAACACCCCGGCGCGATCGTTCCTGTTCCGGCTCGACGGCATGGCGGCCGCCGGATTCAGCCCCGAACTGATCGTCGCGACCACCGAGGACGGCCGGATCAGCACCGAGCCGTTGGCCGGCACCCGGGCATTCGGGCGCGGCGCCGACGCCGACCGCCGCGCCCGCGATCATCTGCAGTCGGACCCCAAGGAGATAGTCGAGCACGCCATCTCGGTGAAGGCCGCCCTCGCCGAACTCGCGACCGTCGCCGCCCCCGACTCCTCCTCGGTATCGGATTTCATGTCGGTCCGCGAACGAGGCAGCGTGCAACACCTGGCTTCGACCGTGCAGGGCATACTCGCTCCAGGCCGCGACGGGTGGGATGCGGTCGAGGCTCTCTTTCCCGCCATCACGGCTTCAGGAATCCCCAAACACCCGGCCATCGATGCCATCTTTCGCCACGAAAACCACCCACGAGGACCGTATTCCGGTGCGGTGGTGGCCCTCTCGCCCTCCGGTGCGATCGACGCCGCATTGATCCTGCGGGCTGTGTACCAATCCGGCAACCGATCGTGGCTACACGCGGGCGCCGGAATCGTGGAGCAGTCCCGGCCCGATCGCGAGTTCGAGGAAACGTGCGAGAAACTCGCCAGCGTCGCCAACCATATCGTCCCGCTCCACCGAAGGGGTTAGGATTTCGGCCGACAACCCTGTCATCACTGACCCTCCTTCGGCCACTGGACGGTCGGGGAGCAACCGCTGTGTCACGCTTTCAGCTTTGCCATAACCCGTCGCGCTTGCGCTTCAGCCAGGGCAGCGGCCTCGGCC